>JAFZVU010000056.1 GCA_017617655.1 Bacteroidales bacterium | reverse complement strand
TTCTCTTTTTTCTGTGATTTTGCCGCAGCCAGATTAATGGCTGCGATCAGTGCGGCACCGACTAGCATCCAGATTATTGCTGATGCGAGTTGTGGGTCGCCTGCATATTGGCCGGGCCACAACGGACGGTCGGTGCCTGCGGCGAGATTTTCCTTCCAAGGCCAAACCTTGAGCAGCGAGCCGAACATAAGGCCGCAGAGCATGCTGAGGGTGGGTTTGTAGTATTTCTTCAGCAGCCACGAAAGGAAGTGCGAGAAGCAGATAAGGCCGACTGCCGCACCGAGGGCGAAGACCAGCAGGATGACCACCTTCAGCTCGCTTACAGCCTCCAGCATGAAGGCATATTTGCCCAGGAGCAGCAGGATGAAGCTGCCTGAAATGCCGGGGAGGATCATGGTGCAGAATGCGATGGCGCCGCAGAAGAATATGAACAGCATGCTGTCCGGCGTGGTGGCGGGAGTTGCTATGCAGATGAAGACGCCCAGTGCTGCTCCGACTATGAAGCTGACAGCGCTGCTGAGGGTGAAGCGTCCCATGTCCTTCATTATAAACACGGTTGAAACCAGGATCAGCCCGAAGAAGAACGACCAGACGGGGATGGGGTGGGTGTCAAGCAGATACTGGAACAACTTCGCAAGCGAGAAAATGCTTATGACGACACCGGCGAAAACGGCCAGCAGGAAGTTGCCGTTTATGGCTTTCCAGAATTCCTTGAACTTACCTGTGAAAAACAGTTTCACTGCTGTTCCGTCGATAGATTTCAAAGAATCTACAAGCTCTTTATAAATGCCTGTCATGAAGGCTATTGTGCCGCCTGAAACGCCGGGGATCACATTTGCTGCTCCCATCAGGACGCCCTTGATGGCCAGCACGATGTATGACATAAAATTTCTCATGCGGCAAAGATATCTGATTTGTTGGGTATTTCACTTTTTTTTTACAATCTTTGCCACGCAAAACATAAACACTTTTTTTATTATACCCTACCCATCATAACGCTGCCGAAATGAAAGACTCAAATTTCATCATCAGTCTGGACCATATCACCAAGTGGTTCGGAGAGAAACAAGTTCTGAATGATGTCAATTTGCATGTTAAGAAAGGTGAATTCATCACCATTCTCGGTCCGTCCGGATGTGGCAAGACCACTCTTCTGAGAATCCTTGCCGGTTTCGTGACCCCGGACGAAGGTACGGTAGAGATAGGCGGAGAGCTAATGAACTCCATCCCGCCTTACAAACGCCCCGTAAACACGGTTTTCCAGCGCTATGCGCTTTTCCCTCATCTGAACGTATTTGACAACGTGGCTTTCGGCCTCAAGCTCAACAAGGTGCCTGAGGACGAGATAGAGCAGCGCGTCCGCAAGGCCCTCAAGATGGTCAACATGACCGACTACGAGTGGCGCGACGTGGAGTCGCTGTCCGGCGGCCAGCAGCAGAGGGTGGCCATAGCACGTGCGCTCATCAACTCTCCGGAGGTGCTGCTGCTCGACGAGCCGCTGAGCGCCCTCGACCACAAGATGCGCAAGGACATGCAGGTGGAGCTGAAGGAAATCCATGAGAAGCTGGGCGTGACATTCCTGTATGTGACCCACGACCAGGAGGAGGCCCTGACCCTCAGCGACACCATCGTCGTCATGAACGACGGCGTGATCCAGCAGGCCGGCAGCCCCATAGACATATACAACGAACCCGTGAACGCTTTCGTGGCTGACTTCATCGGCGAGAGCAACATCCTCAACGGCACAATGATCTGCGACCGCAAGGTTAACTTCCTCGGCCACGACTTCGACTGTGTGGACGAAGGTTTCGGCGAGAATGTGCCTGTGGATGTGGTGATCCGTCCGGAGGACATCTACCTTATGGAATCTCCCAACAAGGCTTCCATGTTCGAGGGTACTGTCCAGTCCTGCGTGTTCCAGGGAGTGCATTACGAGATCACTGTCATCACCGAAGAAGGCTATGAGATAATGATCCAGGACTACAACCCCTTCGAGGCCGGAATGAAAGTTTCAATGGTTATCAAGCCCCAGGATATCCAGGTAATGCACAAGGAGCGCACCTGCAACACTTTCGAGGGGACGCTGGTCGATGAGACCCACGTGGAGATGCTCGGCATCACCTTCGAGTGCCTGCCCCAGGAGCTGTATCAGGGCGAGAAGGTAGACGTGCTGGTTGATGTGGACTTCGACAAGGTCGACCTGCTCGATGACATCGACAACGCCGAACTGGTGGGCGACGTCCGATTCATTCTTTATAAGGGCGACCACTACTATCTCACCGTCATGACGGAAGACCGCGACAACGTATATGTCGACACCAACGACGTGTGGGACGAGCGCGACCTGGTCGGCATCAAGATCCTCCCTGAAGACATGCGTATAAGGAAAGCTGAAAAATAGTTGCAGATGGGAAAGATCAAACAGTTTTTCGGCCGTCGCAGCAGCTGGAGCATCCCTTACCTGATCTTCATGCTGATATTCGTGGTGCTTCCGCTGGTGCTGGTAGTGCTCTACGCATTCCGCGACCCTGCTGGCAATTTCACCTTTGCCAACGTCCGTACTTTCATAAACGAACGCGAGTCTGTCAATACACTTGTATATTCAATCGGCATAGCCCTGATCACTACGATCATCTGTATCCTGCTGGGCTATCCGGCTGCATACATATTAAGCAGGACTAAGTTCCGCAACGCATCTGTGATGGTGGCGCTGTTCCTCATCCCGATGTTCATCAACGTGCTCATGCGCACACTGGCGACCGTGGCTCTCTTCGGCTTCATCAAAGTGCCGCTGGGCCAGGCGACGCTAATCTTCGGTATGGTCTACAACTACCTGCCGTTCATGATCCTGCCCATCTACACAGTGCTCCAGAAACTCGACAAGAGCTACATTGAGGCTGCCCAGGACCTCGGAGCCAACGGCTTCAAGGTGTTCACCAAGGTGACGCTTCCGCTCTCCATGCCCGGCGTGGTCAGCGGCATCATGATGGTATTCATGCCTACCATCTCCACCTTCGCCATCGCGGAGCTGCTGACCATGAACAACATCAAGCTCTTCGGTACCGTCATCCAGGAGAACATAAACAACGGCATGTGGAACTACGGAGCTCTGCTATCCCTGATAATGCTTATACTAATCGTCGTCACGAACTTGTTCAATGACGAGAAAGAAGAGGCTTCGGCCGCAGGAGGACTGGTGTAATGAAGACATTCCTCTCAAAGGCTTATATCTGGGTGCTGCTCGTGCTGCTCTACGCGCCGATGATCATAATCGGAGTCTATTCTTTCACCGAGGCCAAGGTGCTCGGCAACTGGACCGGCTTCTCTGTGGGTCTCTACCGCTCGCTGTTCACGCCCGGTGCGCATGAGGCTCTGATGGCCGCCGTGCTCAACACACTCATCATCGGCCTGGTGGCTGCCATAGTCTCCACTGCTCTCGGCACCGTTTCTGCCATCGGCATCTTCAACCTGCGCAACAAGCGCTTCAAGGCTGCCATGAACACCATGAACAACATTCCTATCCTGAACGCCGACATTATCACCGGCGTGTCGCTGTTCCTGCTGTTCGTCAGCCTCGGAGTCACCCAGGGCTATGTAACTCTTACGTTGTGCCACATCACTTTCTGCACGCCCTACGTCGTGCTCAGCGTGATGCCCCGCCTCAAGCAGATGAACCCAAACACCTTCGAAGCTGCGCTAGATCTCGGCGCCACGCCTTCGCAGGCCCTGCGCAAGGTGATCCTGCCGCAGATACGCAGCGGCATGGTGAGCGGCTTCTTCCTGTCGTTCATCCTTTCTATCGACGATTTTGAAGTCAGCGTCTTCAACGTGGGCACCAACGGCCTGCAGACGCTTTCGACCTATATTTACGCAGATTCCCGCAAGGGAGGACTTACCCCCGAGCTGCGCCCGATGATCACCATAGTGTTCGTCGCAGTGCTGGCCGTCCTTATCATCATGAATCTGCGAACTAAAAACAACAATCAAACTAATTCTCTGAAATGAAAAAACTCTTGAGCATTGCACTCTGCTTCGCGTGTGCAGTGGTGTTGTGTGCATGTTCGGGCGGCTCGTCTGCCGACAGGGCACATCAGCTGAAAATCTACAACTGGTCTGACTACATCGACGAAGACCTTCTCGACGAGTTCGAGGAGTGGTATTACGAGCAGACCGGGGAGAAGGTTGAGATTATCTACCAGGTGTTCGACATCAACGAAGTGATGCTGGCGAAAATCGAAAGGGGACAGGCCGACTATGACCTCGTATGTCCTTCTGACTATATCATAGAAAGGATGATCAATCACGGCCTGGCCCTTCCGCTCGACCGCAACTACGGCAGCACTCCTGACTATACTGTAAACGTGGCTCCATTCGCAATCGAGAAGTTCAATGAGATGAACACTCCCGGCAAGAACGCCAACGATTATTCTGTGCCCTATATGTGGGGTACCGTCGGCTTCATGTACAACGAGAAATATGTGGACCGCAGCGAGGTTTCTTCATGGGGCGCCATCCTGAACCCCAAGTTCGAAAAGAAGTTGTTCATGAAGGATGCCTTCAGAGATGTCTACAGCCCGCTGCTGATTTACTTGAATCGCGAAGGAATCGCTGCCGGTACCGTGGATCCCAAGCAGTTGATGTATGATGTAAGCGATGAGTCTATCGCAGCTGTAGAGGAACTGCTTCTTGAAGCCAAGAAGAATGTTTCCGGCTGGGAGGCTGACTTCGGCAAGGAGATGATGACTCAGGAGAAGGCCTGGGTCAACTGGACCTGGAGCGGCGATGCCATGTGGGCCATCAATGAGGCTGGAGACGTGGCTGTCGATCTTAACTATGTGATTCCCGATGAGGGCAGTAACTGCTTCTTCGACGGCTGGGTAATCCCCAAATATGCTGTAAACACCAAAGCTGCCAACTACTTCATCAATTACATGTGCACCAGCGAAAATGCCATACGCAACATGGATGTTATCGGCTATGTAAGCGTTATCGGTACTCCGGAGGTTCTTGAGAACCAGATCGAGCTGGCGAAAGATTCGCGTTACTCGGAGATTGTCGACGCATCCTATTTCTTCGGTCCTGAAGCTGATTCTGTCCTGCTCAATCCTATTTTCTATCCTGACAAGAAGGTCATGGATAAGTGTGTGCTCATGCACGACACAGATCAGTACACAGAGAAACTTCTCAAGATGTGGTCTCGCGTGAAAGGTGACAACCTGAGCGGAACTATCCTCGTGCTGCTTGCAGTTGTTGTGGTTGCTCTCATCGTATGGTCTGTAATCAAATCAAAGAAGAAAAATTCCCGCCGTAAAGGCACTAAAAAAAGAAGATAAGATGAAAAAAGTTTTATTGGTGGCCGTGGCTCTTTTGAGCTTCACCTTCGGCGTTTCCGCTCAGACTCTGGGCTTCTCCGCAAACGAGGAATTGATGACGAAGTATTTCTGGAGAGGTATGATGCCTGGCAATTTTCCCGGTCCGGTCGCTCCGGGCGGTGCTACCGACGTTGGTCTGAACTTCACCAGCGCTGACGAGAATTTCTACATGGAGTCTTATTTCTGGACTTTCCACACAGTGAGTGCCGGCGACTGGCATTATTCTGAGTATCAGTTCACCATCTATACTGAATTTCACGGCGTCCACCTCGAGATGAACCACTATTTCGGCGACATGGGCGAGATCGGTATCGGTTACACCCTCCCGGGTGCTGTGCCTGCGTCTTTCACTTACTACACGTCTCTCTGGGGCGATGATTACGACACCAGCGACATCAAGCGCAACTACTCGGGCTATCTGGAGCTGGCCATTCCCTATACTCTCGACAACTGGGATTTCAAGCTGACCTGCGGCATCGTGCCTTACAACTCTGTTTATTACGACAACAATGAGGGTTTCGAAGTCAACAATCTGCTGCTCGAGTCTTGCTACACTTTCGAGCTGAGCGACATCCTCTCCCTGCCCGTGAAAGTGGCCGGTGGCTACTCACCTCTCTACAAGACCCCCATCTATTACGCAACCGTAGGGTTGAGCGTTAATTTCTGATATGGACGAAAAGACTAAAGAATATTTCAAGAGCGGCAAGTTCTTCAAGGAGTTTCTCATCATGACGTTCGGCATGATGGTGGCCGCTGTAGCAGTGCATTATTTCCTGCAGCCAAGCAAGATGATCGTGGGTTCGATTTCCGGTCTTTCTATCGTGATCTACAGAATCACGGGCATTCCGGTGTCTGCGCTGACTTTCATCATCAACATTATATTGCTGGTGCTGGCGTTTATCCTGATAGGGAAGGAGTTCGGCGCCAAGACGGTCTACACTGCGCTGGTGCTGTCTCCGTGGCTGTGGCTCTTCGAGGCTATAGACAAGAAGTTCAACATCGACCCGACCAAGATGTTCGACTGGGCGGGCGGCAATGTCGACTACTGGTTCTATCTGTTCTGCTTCGTGATCATCCTGAGTCTGTCGCAGGCCATCCTGTTCAGGATCAATGCGTCTACCGGCGGCCTTGACATCATTGCCAAGATTGTAAACAAATATGCTCATATCGACATCGGCACGTCTGTGACTGTAGCAGGAGCAATAATCTGCTGCTCGGCTTTCGCCGTGCCCGGCAATTCGCTGTATCTGGTGTTCATGGGCTTCATCGGCACCTGGATCAACGGCCTTATGGTGGATCACTTCACCGCCGGCTTGAATGCCCGCAAGCGCGTGTGCATCATTTCGCCGAAGTATCAGGAGCTGCAGGAGTTCATCGTGCATGAGCTTGTGCGCGGTGTGACTCTCTATGAGGTCACCGGTGGCTATTCCAATGAGAAGAAGGTGGAGCTGGAGGCTATCCTTACCAATGACGAGTTCGCGAAGTTGATGGAGAAGATCCGCGTGGAGGACATCCCCGTCTTCATGACATCGGGCCGCGTCTCCGAGATTTACGGCACCTGGAACCAGCATAAGAAGCGTGCCTACAAGCACGACCGCCCGAAGCTGGATATGTAGCGCTGCTGCCTTATGTGCAAGGTCTGCTGAAACATGACAGGCCTTGTGCGCCTCAAAATCGCAATTGCCTATCCATCAATTACTTGCAAAAAGTAAGTGTACAAGGCATGCGCTATTTTTGCAGACCTTGTACACTTTTATGTTCTGGAGCAGCTGGTGTGGGCTGCTATTTCTCGGCGTAGAGGCCGATGAGGGTGCCGGTGAAGCCGCCGGCGCGAAGAGTGGTGAGGAACTCTGCGTCAACGCCGTCGATGAGCTTGGTCCACTTCTTTCCGTCCGGGGCGAACCAGAAGCCGAAGGTGGCGCCGTCGGAAGTGATCTTCAGGTCGATGAACTTGAAGCTTCCGAGCGGAGCTGATGCGAGTTCTGTGCTGGCATCCTCGATGCTGGGCCTCTGGCCGGGAACGCGTACCATGCGGGTCTCAACTTTCATCACAGCAATCTTGCCGTCAGTGACTTTCAGGAAATACTGGTGACTCTCATCCTTGAAGAGGAGCATACCTGCAGCCTCGGTCTCGCCGGCCGGTTTGAAATACATGCGGGTGGATGCGGTGAACTTGTGGTGATGCATCCTGCGCAGCACGAGTGAAGGAACGTGCATCTGGGTGGCCTTGTTCTCAGAAAGGGTCAGCTCCAGGAAGCCGGGCTTGTCGGTGAGAGAATAGTGGTCTTTCGCCGGGCCGCGGAGCAGCAGCCATGCCGGGTCGAGTTCAGGGGCTGAGAAGTCGTCGGTGAACGAGAAGTTGCCAAAGGTGACTTTGTCGCCGCGCTTTACGCCTTCATGCCTTACGATCATCGGAACAGCCTCGCCTGCAGGAAGGATAACCGGCCATTTGTCAGCAGTCCAGGTAACGGGCAGCATGTAGGTCTCGCGGCCGAGGTTCTCAGCATCGTTGGCATAAGGACGGTCGCCGAGGAACACTGCCCACCAGTTGCCGTCCGGATCCTGAGTAATGTCTGCATGACCTGTGCAGATGATGGGGTTCGGCCTTGCCGGGTCGAGGCCGACCTGGGTAAGGATGGGGTTGCCTTCGTATGAAACGAACGGGCCGAACGGGGTCTTACCCTTGAAGATGACCTCTGAGTGCTTCTCGTCGATGCCGGTGCCACCCTCGGCGCACATCAGGTAGTATGTGCCGTCGATCTTGTAGAGGTGCGGACCTTCAATCCAGATGGGCTCCTTCTCGGGACGTGATCCTTTGTTGACTATCACCTTGCGCTCACCGATGGTGCGGTCGTTAGCAACGTCGAACTCGATGCAGCGGATAGTCCTGTGGCCGCTGTAGTCAGCCTTGCCGTCCGGAGCGTCGTCGTTGTTGACAATGTATGCCCGGCCATCCTCGTCAAAGAAGAACGACGGGTCGATGCCCTTGACTTCGGGGAGATAGATGGGGTCTGACCAGTCACCCCAGGGGTCCTGCGTCTTCACATAGAAGTTGCCGGCGCCCACGTCGGTGGTGATCATGTAATATGTCTTGTTGTTAGGGTTGTACTTGATGTCCGGAGCGTAGATGCCGCCGCTGACGCGCTGTCCGTCGAGGTGCGGCAGATGCTCAGGGCGGTCAAGCACATTGCCGATCTGCTCCCAGTTCACGAGGTCGCGGCTGTGGAAGATAGGAACGCCCGGGAAGAAAGAGAAGGTCGATGTAACGAGGAAGTAATCTCCCTGGCCATTGCAGCAGATGCTGGGGTCGGAATACCATCCGGCCAGGATGGGGTTGTAGACGTAGTCGTCGCCCGGAAGGGGATTCTGAGCGTAGAAATCGTCGCAGCCTTCGTAGGAATAGTTGTCGAAAAGGACGGTGCCCTGCGGCACGTCGACGCTGCTGCAGGCGGCTGCCAGAAGGCCTGCTGCAATGAGGAGAAATAGTTTTTTCATATAGTTATGGTTTTGTTATTCAGGTCAAGGCCCGCCCTCCTTAGGCTATCTGGAAAGCGGCTCGGCGAATAGACTACGATATTCGCTACACCGCTTTCCCTGCCGTCATCAGGATGGCTATATGTCTACAAATATACATATCTTTGTGTCAGAAAACACCTGTTTGAGATGAAAAGAATACTGTTTCTCGCGGCTCTGCTTCTTACTGTAGCTGCATCTGCCCAGAACTACAATGTCCTCGACGAAGTGAGGGCAGACCGCCTGAAGGCTGCCGGAATGGAGGGAGCCTACCGCTTCGAGGAAAATAAGCTGACTCCCGCCCCGAAGGGCTACAAACCTTTCTATATCAGCCACTACGGACGTCATGGTAGCCGCTATGCCTGGACATCCAGGGCATATACCGAGATTGGCGATGTGTTGACTGAAGCCAAGCAGGCCGGCAACCTTACAGCCTTCGGAGAGTCGTTCCTGGCGCGCTACCAGAAGTTCTGCGAAGTGCCCATCGCCAATACCGGCGACCTGGTGGCTCTCGGCGAAGAACAGCACGCCCGCATAGCCGAAGAAATGGCCAGCAATTTCCCGAAGGTATTCGCCGGCAGCAAAAGAGTTGACGCTCTTTCATCAGTATCCGGCCGCTGCATAGTCAGCATGGCGTCCTTCACCTCAAGCCTGCAGAAGCAGTTTCCCAAGCTCGATATCTATGTAAAGTCAAACCACCTGGGCATGTGCATAGTGGCCCCGCCCGAGGCTCCTAAGGACTATGTCCGCAAATTTCAGGCAGTGGATCCCGACAGCTCGAGCCGTGAAAAGCTCGGCCAGTTCATTCGCCGCAAGGCCGATGTCGACGGCATCATGGGCCATATCTTCAAGGACCCTTCTGCCGTGAAGCACACCGGCGGCACAACCGACCTGATGTACTGGCTCTACATGTTCATGGGCAATTACCCGAACTACAGCGACCCGGCTCTCTTCGCCGACGTGCTGACCGACGAGCAGTACGCCCAGCTATGGGAGGTATTTAACTACGACTCTTACCTGACTGATATAACAGAAAGGTACTCTATGATTCCGCTGCTGGAAGACATCCTCAACAAGGCCGACATTGCAATAGTGAATCAAGATACCGCCGCCGACCTGCGCTTCGGCCACGACTACGTCCTGGCAGCCTTCATCGCCCTGCTGAATCTCGACGGCTTCGGCACCATAGTCCAGAAAGCTGACGATGTGAAATACTGGTACCAGAGCTACCGCATCTGCAAAGCCACCAACCTGCAGTTTGTCTTCTACGAATCGCGCCGCGGCGATCGTGGCATCCTCTTCAAGATCCTCTGGAACGGCCGCGAAGCCACCATCCCAGCCCTGCAGCCCGTCACCGGCCCTTACTACCGCTGGGACGACTTCCGCGCCTACGCCAACTCCATCATCGCCGCCCATCCGGAATTATGAAAAGAATCCTAGTCATTCTCGCAGCCATGATGCTGTCATCGTCTGCGTTCGGGCAGAAAGCAGACGGCTACGGAATACCTGTTAACAGCATAAACATCCAGGCCGGCGACGCCCTTGGAGAGACCTTCTCGGCCGGTCTTGTCGTTGCCTTCGCACAGACTGCAAGGGCTGTATTCAAACAGGATCCCAACGAAGAGATGACCGGTTGGAAACCCTATTTGACTGCAGGTTATGACTACCATTTTGCCGATACTAGATGGACAGTCGGAGGAGAAGCTGGATACTGGAACATAGGGATACGGAACAAGGAAACAGGAATCTCAAAGTACAGCCACGTTTCATCACTGGTTGCTACCAGCAAGTTTTTCTACAAGCCAGGCGGAAGCTTCAAGCTATACGGAGGAGTCAATCTCGGTGTGGGCATAACCTACAGCAGCGACGACGCCTCCTTCTTCCCCGCCTTCCAGATCAACCCCATAGGAATGAGATGGGGCAGCAAAAAAGTAGCCTTCGTCCTGGAACTGGGCG
Source organism: Bacteroidales bacterium (assembly GCA_017617655.1). Taxonomy (GTDB): domain Bacteria; phylum Bacteroidota; class Bacteroidia; order Bacteroidales; family UBA932; genus Equibacterium. The sequence goes on along the minus strand of JAFZVU010000056.1, from coordinate 9,457 downwards.
TAGGCTACCGTGGTATTATTCAGGCCGGAATAAATATAGGACTGTAAAACTTAAAAGTTACTGCTGTTTCTCCAGCTGCTCCAGAACATAAAAGTGTACAAGGCCTGCAAAAATAGCGCATGCCTTGTACACTTACTTTTTGCAAGTAATTGATGGATAGGTAATTGTACTTTAGGCGTGTACAAGGCCTGTCATGTTTCAGCAGACCTTGTGCAAAGATTATATTTTAACAAGAGCCTGTGCGAGGTCTTCAATTATGTCGTCGATATGCTCGGTGCCTATACTGAGGCGAACGGTAGAAGGGGTGATGTGCTGTTGGGCAAGTTCTTCTTCAGAGAGCTGTGAGTGTGTGGTAGTATAGGGATGAATCACTAGGCTCTTAACGTCAGCCACATTGGCCAGCAGCGAGAAGATCTCCAGCGAATCGATGAACTTCCAGGCCTCCTCCTGGCCACCCTTGATCTCGAAGGTGAAGATGCTGCCGCCGCCGTTCGGGAAGTATTTCCGGTAGAGCGCATTGTCCGGATGGCTGGCAAGAGAAGGATGGTTCACTCGAGCCACCTTCGGGTGCTTGTTCAGGAAGTCCACGACCTTCAGCGCGTTAGCCACATGTCGCTCCACTCGCAGAGAAAGCGTCTCCAGGCCCTGCAACAGAATGAAGGCGTTGAAAGGAGAGATGGCCGCGCCTGTGTCTCGAAGGATGACAGCGCGGATGCGAGTTACATAAGCGGCAGCGCCGACTGCCTGGGCGAACACGATGCCATGGTAAGAAGGATCCGGTTTGGCCAGGGTAGGGTAGCGGTCAGCATTGCCCAGCCAGTCGAACTTGCCGCCGTCGACTATGACGCCGCCCAGCGAAGAGCCGTGACCGCCTATGAATTTGGTGGCCGAGTGCAGCACTACGTCTGCGCCATGCTCCAGCGGACGGATAAGGTAGGGAGTTCCGAAGGTATTGTCGACAATGAAAACGATGCCGTGACGATGCGCCACCTCAGCCACGCCGTCGATGTCCAGCACGTCGCCGTTGGGATTGCCGAAAGTCTCGGCGTAAATCACCTTGGTATTGGGCTGGATGGCCGCTTCGAGTGCTGCAAGGTCGTTGACCTTCACGATGGTGCTGCTGATGCCCTGGGTTGCAAGAGTGTGGACTATGAGGTTATAGGAGCCACCGTAGAGATTGTCTGCAGCGACGATATGGTCGCCGGCCTGAGCGATGTTCTGGAGGGCGTATGTGACTGCCGCGGCGCCGGAAGCCAGTGCGAGGCCGGCAACTCCGCCTTCCAGCGCGGCCACTCGGTCTTCAAAGACTCCCTGGGTCGAGTTGGTCAGACGGCCGTAAATGTTGCCGGCGTCGCGCAGGCCGAAGCGGTCAGCTGCGTGCTGAGAATTATGGAAAACATATGAAGTTGTCTGGTAGATGGGGACGGCGCGTGCGTCAGTTGTGGGGTCTGCCTGTTCCTGTCCTACGTGGAGCTGCAATGTCTCGAAGCGGTAATTCTTACTCATGGTCGTATATTTTTAATTGTTTTGTCGTTGTTGTTTTTCGATGCAAAGGTGGGGTGCGCAGAGATATCTGCCAATGAAATCGTAAACTTTGGAAAATATTACTATATTTGTATAGAATAATAGAATAAGCATCTAAAATGCATGCAAAATGGCCGCTGAAAAAGAATACACTCTCGACGCGAAGGACCTCGACATCTTGCGCGCCCTCCAGAAGAACGCCCGCCTCACCAATAAAGAGCTCGCAGCGCAGGTACATCTTTCTACAACGCCCGCGTATGAGCGCGTGAAGCGACTGGAACGACTCGGTTACATCCAGAAGTACGCAACGATTCTCGATGCGGCCAAGTTGAACCGAGGCTTTGCCGTGTTCTGTAGCGTCAAACTGCGGCAGCTGAGCGTAGAGAAGGCAGAAGCCTTCACGTCACTGGTGCGCAGCGTCCCCGAAGTCACCGAATGCTACAACATCTCCGGCAGCTTCGACTACCTGCTCCGCATCCAGTCCCCCGACATGCGCTACTACCAGCAGTTCCTGCTGAACGTCATCGGCCGCCACGACAATGTCGCCTCCATCGAGAGCACCTTCGTCATGGAAGAAATCAAACACGAATACAGCGTCAGCGTATAACAAAAAAAACCGGCAGCGATGCCGGTTTTTCTGTGTCATGTATATAAGATAAATTAGTAGCCGAAGATCTCGTCGAGAGTAACATTCTGGACGGGACCGAGGGTCCTGAGATAGTTCATGTCGAGATCCTTGGGATCGCCGAGGATGCCGTAGAAGTAGGTGCGGCCCTTGACGTATTTCTGCTGGATTGCAACCACATCATCCATAGTCAAGCTCGGAAGCTTCTCATAAACGAGCTTGTCGACAGGCTCGTCGATGCCAAGCTCCTTGGCAGCGATGTAGCTGTTGAGAACAGCAGCGCCGTTGGTCCTGCTGGTGCGGAGCACACCCTCGATGCCGGTCTTGGCAATCTCGAATGCACGGTCGCTCTGCGGCATGTTGTTGATGATCTCGTCGAAAGCCTCGACAGCATCCTTCAGCTTGTCGTTCTGAGAACCGATCCTTGCCATGAAATAGTAATTGTTGTCCTTGTATGAAGGAGGAACCAGACGGGCGCCGGCAGAATAGGCGAGAGCCCTTGCCTCACGCATCTCCTGGAACACGATAGTATTCATGCCGCTGCCGAAATACTCATTATAGAGAGCGATGGCCGGCTCGTCGGCAAGATTGAACTTCTTGTCAAGGTTTGTATACTGGATGTAATTGAACTGATGAGCGTCGTAAGGAGCCACGAATACCTTCGGAGCGTCGGTGGCAACCATCTTGGTCCGGATCCTTGTGAGCGGCTCGAGGTCGGCGGCCACATCGTGGCTTTCAGCGAGCAGGTTCTTCACCTGAGCCTCAGTCTGAGGACCGTAGTAGAGCACCTGGTGCTGCTTTGTAAGCAGATTGGTAACCTTCGCGAGCAGCTCCTCAGAAGTAAGGTCGAGAATCTGCTGGTTGGTGAGAGTCCTGGCCTTCACGTTCTCGGGACCGTACATAACGTACCTGTTGAGAGCGCTGCTGCAAGAACTCTGATTGGCCTTAGACATCTCGCGGCTCTTGAGCATATCCATCTTCAGAGCATTGAGGATGTCCTCGTCAGCTACAGCGTTGGCGATAAGATCCTCGGCAATCTCGAGAGCCTTGCCGATGTTCTCGCCAAGACCAGAGACAGAAACCCTCGTCTGCTCGTCGCCGCTAGAGAAATTGAAGCTGCAGGCCAGTTTGTACATCTCCATGGCGATCTCCTCTGCGCTGCGGGTCTCGGTGCCGAGATAGCTTACATAGCTGAGAGCAAAGCTCAGAGCCGGATCCTTCAGCAGACCCTCGTCGAAGAGGAAAATGAGCTGAGCGATGTCGTTGGTTTCGTTCTGCTTGTATACAACCTCGAGGTCAGATTTGCCCTTGAAGACCGACAGGTCCTTGGAGAAATCGACGAAGACGGGCTCGATGGGCTTAACCACAGAATTCTGCATCTCGACCAGATACTCGCTCTGTTTGTCGCGGTTAGTGGCGATAGGAGTGATGGCCGGAGCCTCGATCTTGTGGATGTCAGGGTCGACGCCTATATATTTATAGGCTGTAACATGACTGTTCTCACCGAGGTACTTGTTGGCCCAGTCGACGATATCCTGCTTGGTAACCTTGGCGAGCCTGTCAAGGAGATTGACATCATCCTTCCAGTCGCGGCCGGCGATGAAGGAATTGACATACTGCATAGCCCTGCTGCGGTTGTTCTCCAGGCTGCGCATCTGGCTGAGCTTGAAGTTGGCGATAGAAGCCTCAACGAGATCCTCGTCAAAATCGCCGCTGCGTAGCTTGGCAACTTCGTCGAGAAGAAGCTGGCGAACCTCCTGGAGAGTCTGGCCCTGCTTGGGATAACCTTCGAGAAGGAAAGTGCCGTAATCAGTCCTGCCGTATGCGAAAGCAGCTGCGTCAAGCACCTTCTGCTGCTGGTTGATGTCGAGGTCGATAAGACCGGCCATGCCGTTGTATAGAACGGCTGAGACAACGTCGGCAACATCGCTTTCAAGGTCTTTCTGGCCCGGATAGCGCCAGCCCAGCATCACGAATTCAGCCTCGGTGCCGTAAACGTCCAGCTCCACGGGAGCGGTGATGTCAGCCTCAGGAGCATACTTCAGCTCAGGAACGCCGTCGGTAGGCTCCCAGTCTCCGAAATATTTCTCGATGGTCTTCACGAACTCGTCAGGATTGAAATCGCCTGAAACGCAGATGGCGATGTTGTTAGGAACGTAATAAGTGGCTTTCTGCTTCTTGATGGCGCTGATAGACGGGTTCTTCAGGTGGTCCTGGGTGCCGATTACGGTCTGAGTGCCGTAAGGGTGGTTCTTGAAGAGTTCGGCTGAAATCTTGTTCATAGCCTTCTCCATGTCCTCGTTGAGATACATGTTGTACTCCTCGTAAACAGCCTCGAGCTCAGTGTGGAAGCCGCGGATGACCATATATTTGAAACGGTCGGCCTGAACCTTGGCCCAGTTGTCGATCTGGTTTGAAGGGATGTCCTCGACGTAGCAGGTGACATCCTCTGAAGTGAAGGCGTTGGTGCCCTGCGAGCCGATGAGAGCCATCAGCTTGTCGTATTCGTTGGGAATTGAGATCTGTGAGGCAGCGTAGCTGATTGAGTCGATCTGATGGTAGATCATCTTCCTCTCCACGGGGTCGGTGGTGTTCTTGTAGACCTCGTACAACTGCTCTATCTGGTCGAGCAAAGGCTTCTCGGCTGCATAGTCAGAGGTGCCGAAATGCTCGGTGCCCTTGAACATGATGTGCTCGAGATAGTGGGCCAGACCGGTGTTGTCGGCGGGGTCGTTCTTTCCGCCGCTGCGGACTGCTATCATGGTCTGGAGCCTCGGCTCGTCTTTGTTGACGGTCATGTAGATCTTAAGACCGTTGTCCATAGTGTAGATCTTGGTCTTGAGAGGGTCGCCTTTGACAGTCTCGTACTTTCCGTTGCATGAGAAAAGGAACAGAGCTGCTGCAAAGACAATTAGCAAAGTGGAAAATCTTTTCATCTTAATATTTTTGGATTTGAATAGTCAAAAACAAGATTTGTAGGGCTGCAAAAATACAAAAACATTATCTTTACGCATAACAAGTTTACCATGCATTCCAAGAAAATATACTTTGCAGCAGGCTGCTTCTGGGGCGGGGAGCATTTCTTCCGCAAGCTTCCGGGAGTGACAGCCACCCGCGTGGGCTTTGCCAACGGCAGCACGCCGGCCCCTTCTTACAGGGAAGTCTATACCGATACAACCGGCTATGCCGAGACTGTAGAAGTGGCTTATGACCCTTCCAAGATGCCTCTCCGCAGACTTGTGGAGGCCTTTTTCGTTATTATCGACCCGCTGAGTCTCAACCGGCAGGGAGAGGACGAGGGAACGCGCTACCGCACCGGCATCTACTGGGAAGACGCTGCCGACGTGGCTGCCATAGAAGAGGCATACAGCCGCGAAGAAGAGTGGCAGGGGCGCCCCCTGGCCGTCGAGGTCGAGCCGCTGCGCAACTTTTATCCCGCAGAGGAAGAGCACCAGGATTACCTTATAAAACATGCGGACGGCTACTGCCATGTCGACCTGAAGGCTCTTCGCTACGCCGACCTGCTGAAGGAACTTGCCAGCCTGGTGGAAGATGTGAAGGACGAGGTTGCCGTCATGGCCAACACCGCCGCCCTGCTCCACGAGACTATGCGCTTCTTCTGGACGGGATTCTATCGGGTGGTAGGAGAGAAGCTGGCTCTCGGGCCCTTCCAGGGGCCGGTAGCTTGCTACAGCATTGGCTACGGAAAGGGTGTCTGCGGCACGGCGTGGAAGCGTGCCGAGAGTGTGGTTGTGGAAGATGTCGAGGCCTTCCCGGGGCATATCGCCTGCAGCAGCGCCTCACGTTCCGAGATCGTAGTACCGCTGTTCGATCCTGAAAACAAGGTTGCAGCCGTGCTGGACATAGACAGCGACCGTCTCGCTACCTTCGACGACACGGACCGCCGCATGCTTGAGATTGCGATGCAGATAGTATCCCAGGAAATCTATTGAGGTTTTATGATGTCTATCCTCCAGGTGATGCCGACATCGAAATTATCCCTGCTTATGAAGTTGTCGCGGTAGTAGACCGCGTGCAGACGGACTTTGTCGTCGCCCAGCGGGAAGTATTCCAGGCCCGCTCCGGCATAGAGGTATTTGGTCCCCGGAGCTATCACCTCGTCGAATGCCCGGCCGCTGCTGTCCACATTCTTCGAAGAGTTGCGCTCGTAGCCGCCCTTGAAGCAGATGTTCCATTTGCCGACTGTCCAGATGGTCTTGACGATAAAGGTATAGTCTGAAAGGAAGAACTGCTTCTGGGCGAAGGCAGCCCTGTTCATGAAATCGAAGTCGAAGAGGAAATTGTCCCACTGGAAATGGTTGCCGAGGGCGATGTAGTTGATGAAGCGCCCGTCCATATCCTGCACCATGTTGAAAGTCCAGATGGTGTTCCAGACAGGAGTGATGCGGCCCATCCAGGCAAGGTTGTATGCGTAGACGCCCTGGTAGCCGTAGGAAAGGGGAGAGGTGCACACCTGGAAGGACAGAGTCTGGTTGTCTGAAGCCTTGAAGGATGTGCTTGCACCGAAGGTGAAGCCTTGGTTGATGCTGTTGCAGAATTTGCTGTAGAAATACACGTCGATGGGCACAGCGTCGTATTCGTAGCCGCCGATCAGGACGGCGTCCTTGCCCATCCTGAAGCTCCAGCGGTCGGTGGCCTGCCAGTTTATGTAGAGGAAGTCGGTGGCGTTGAAGACGTAATTCTCGTCGAAGACTTTCTTGTTGAGCCTCTGCCTCAGACGGTAGTCGATGCGGTCGTTGATGTGGCCGCGGATGTTCAGATTGAGATGGTCGGCCAGGAATTGCGTGCCCACCTGTCCGTTCTCCGCCTGCAGGTGGAAGATGCCTCGCGTGTCGATGTAGAGTTTGTCTATGCCGCCGAGCCTGCTTTCAGAGCCCTCATCGCCTTCACCGCCAGCCTCCTGCGCCATAGCAGTTGCAGCCATCGCTGCAAGTATCATTGTCAGGAAAAATCGTTTCATGAATATGAAGGTACAAAAAACTCTCGCTCCCCGTGCGGTTATAGGTCCAAAAACTTGCAGTATAGCCGCAAATTCGGCCATATTTGCTTCTATAGGTCCATAAAACTGCAGCATAACCGCACTGGAGATCATCAGCTGCTGACGGAAAGAAAGCCTGTAGGGAGGCTGGTCACCCGTGACTTGCAAAACGGGAGGGACCCGACGAAAGCGAGTTCTGCGCAGCAGGACGAAGCAGGCGTTGGGAGGGTTGGAGTGAGCATCAGCGAACGGAACTCCCCTAAGGCTTTGCTTTCCGTCAGCAGCGACTGCGGTAGGTCGGACAGATTCTGGCAGACCTACCGCGAAAACGACCTTTTTTGCGGTAGGTCATCCAATTATTTGTAGACCTACCGCACCTGTGCCCGGAGTTTTTTGTAACTTTATGACAATAATCGTGAGCCAGCAGGCTCCGCACACTTATCTATTATATGAAACGCATATCCTACATCCTCCTTGCAACCCTCGTTCTGGTGGCAACAGTGCCGGCAACCGCCCAGAACAGCGCCCGCCGTTACGGCGTCAAATCCGGCATCATCAAGCTCATCGCATCTTCAGGCGGTGCCGAGACCGTTGAGACACAGTATTTCGACGACTATGGTGCCAAGGAAAGCATAACCTACACCATGGAAATCCCAGGCCTGGTGAAATACGACACATGGATCGTCACCAAAGGTGACAAGATGTACGGGTTCAACATCACTGAAGGCAAGCGCAGCAAAGTCACCGAGAACGCGAACCCTACTCCTGATCTGACATTCCTCAACCCTTCCCCCGAGGTTGTCACCAAGTATAACATCAAGGAACTCGGCGAGGAAGAGTTCCTCGGCCGCAAATGCAAGAAGTATAACTACGACATCATACAGGGCCGCAACACGATTACCTATACCGGGTGGGTATACAAGGGAATACTCCTGAAGTCCGAGGCCAAGGTCCGCAGACGCGACGTTGTAACATACGCCACCGAATTCAAAGAGAATGTCGCCGTTCCGGCTTCAGCATTCCAGACAGAAGACTAATACTTTAATAAACTATGATCATAAGGAAATTAATTGCATTCACTGCCGCGATAGCTGCAGTCTGCACGACAAGCATGGCACAGACCCAGTTCTCACAAGTTATAGAAAACGGTGGAACCGGACCTTACAAGTCGATAGCTGTGGGCGACGCAAGTCTTCCTACCCACATGATTTATCGTCCTATTAATATAAAAGGCTACGTCGAAGATAACGGCAAGATTCCTGTGCTTCTGTACGCAAATGGAGCATGTGCTAACAACAGCTTGGAGATGAGCCGTCTGCTCAGCGAGGTTGCGTCATACGGCTATATTGTGATAGCTATCGGCCCCTATGAGGACATGCCCGACGATGCGTTCTACAACCAATGGAAAGGCGTAGTCAGGGGATGGTATCCCGAGACTAAGGAATATGCCATTATGGGTAATGGCGAAAGGCTTACCCCTTACACTGAGGAAGAACTTGCAGCTCAGGCCGCCGAGAGAGAAGCCGCCGAAAAGGCAGCTGCAGCTGCGGCGAAGAAGAACAGGAACAAGAAAGCTGAGCCCGCACCGGCACCTTTCCGCACCTACGCAAGGCAGCTCCTGGAGGCGCTGGACTGGATAACCGACCAGAATGCCAACAAAGAGAGTGAATATTATCATCTTATAGATCTGGAAAAAGTAGCTGCTATGGGACAGTCCTGCGGCGGCGCCCAGGTGCTTGCAGTAGCTCACGACCCCAGGATCAAGACCTGCATGATATTCAATTCCGGCATGGGTGAGATGGCAATGAGCGGTGCTTCCAAGGAATCTCTGGCAAATCTCCATACACCTATGCTCTATATAAACGGAGGTGTCGCTGACGTAGCTTTCAACAACGCCAACGGCGATTGGAGCAGGATTGCAGACGACATCCCCGTAGTGAAGATTTCTACTCTCGACGGTCACCACGGCACATACTATGAGACTCACGCTGGAGCATTCGCAGTAGTGGCCAGGACATGGATGGACTGGCAGCTCAAAGGGAATGTGGCCAGCTCGGCTCTGTTCATGAACGATGAATATGAGAAGGCCTTCTATCCCGAATGGACATTCGAAAGAAAGAACTGGTAAACTGATTTCACGGCAACAATGAAAGCTATTCTGCTGCTGGCCGTACTGGCCTCCGTCAATTTCTGCTCTTCTGCCGCCCAGGCCGGCGGAGCCGCAGCCCCTGTACCTGAAAGGATAGATCCCGACTCCCTGAGGGCCGTCATCAAGGCCGAACTGGTCGAAGAGTTCCTCGACGGGCTGC
>JAFZVU010000055.1 GCA_017617655.1 Bacteroidales bacterium | reverse complement strand
GGTTTGGGGCGGAGCCCCAGTAAAGTATACGGTGGGAGGGTTGGAGTGAGCGAAGCGAACGGAACTCCTCAAAGGCTTTGCTTTCCGTCGCATCCGCTCGCTCCCCAGCACAAGAAAAGCCGACTGTATCAGCCGGCTTTTATATCCAACTGCCCTCCTGGCGGAGGGAAATTGCGTAGCGAATATCGTAGTCTATTCGCCGAGCAATTTGCCCGAGAGCCGTAAGGAGGGCAGTTTGTATAACTGATATAAGAAGCTACTTCGCTGCGTAGGCTTTGGCTTCTTCCATGTATTTTTCGAGGTTCTTGATACGGTTGACATCGCTCGGGTGGGTGCTCATGAACTCCGGCACCTGCTGTCCGTTCTGAGACATCTTGACCCAGAGCTTAGGAGCCTCCTCCACATTGTAGCCGGCGACAGCCATCATAATCAGACCGATGTGGTCAGCCTCCAGCTCCTGCTTGCGGGAGAACGGCAGGATCACACCATACTGACCGCCGAGACCGAGAGCAGTATTGAACACAGCCAGCTGCGAATCAGTCACCTTGCCAGAAGCCTGGGCAGCCGCCAGGATAGTCTTGTGCAGATTCTCAGTCAGCATAGCGCGGCTCATCCTTTCATTGCTGTGGTTAGCGATAGCATGAGCGATCTCGTGACCCACCACGGCAGCCAGCTGGTCATCATTGTCCACGAAATTGGCAAGGCCCTCATATACCACGATATTGCCGCTGGGCAGACAGAACGCATTGATCTCCTCAGACTGAACAAGATCGATATGCCAGTTCAGCCCCTGCATGGGATTGTCCAGCTCATTGGCAATGAAATAATTGTTCATCGCATTGAGCAGCTTGCTGCAGACAACCCTCACCTTCTGGGTCATGACAGTATTTTTAGAAGCTTTGGCTGTCTGGGCGAACTCATTGTAAGACTCCTGACTCAACGCCATTATGTCACTTTCAGAATACAGCAGAACCTGCCTGCGTCCGGTGAGAGCCACGCTGCTGCACGCGTAGATGAGCATCGCCAGAACGACCGTCAGGGCTATCCATAATAGTTTTTTCATAGCTATGATAGTTTATCAGATTATTTCAATGTCTGCAGCCGGTATCCAGCCCTCACGGCCATCCGCGATAGTGACACGATACCAGTCGCCAACCACATCCTTAACCTCCAGCACCGTACCCTCGTGGATTATGAAAAGCGACGTTCCGGACGTGCCGGGACTGCTTTTCACCGAAGATACAGGCGACATCACAACCGCCCCCTTGTCACTAAGCGCATCAGCCCTCTGGCTCAGAGAAAGGCTAAACGTACATAAAGTTAATACAAAAAGAACACATGCCAACACAAATGAAGCCTTTCTTGCAGAAACAGACCCTAACTGGCGGAATCCGGTCATCAGAAGGACCACCAGAGCGAAGAGCGCGACAGTCAGCCAGGCCCAGCCGTCAGACGACATGGAGTACTTCAGATTGTCCATCCACTCGGCCAGGATGAAGCGCGGCACGCTGTCGATTCGGTCCTGCACGGAAGCCTGCGCAATCTCAAGATTGTTGCGGGCGTCGGCATGATGAGGATTGAGTTTCAAAGCCCTCTCATAATACAGCACGGCATGCGGGATATCCGCAAGTTTGTAATAACAGTTGCCTATGTTGTAGTAGAGGTCCGCGCTTACCATGTCAGACTGCTCGATAGCCAGATAATTATCGAGAGCCGTGGTATAGTCGCCCTGGGAATAAAGCTCGTTGGCAATTGTCCAGTCCTGGGCGGCAGCCGTCAGGCCCAGCGACAGCAGAAGCAGCAGCGATGTAGCAGCCTTGGCAGCGGCACCCTTGCGGCCAGAACGGATTGAACTTTCGATACGTGAAATAACAGACATGGCATTCTTGTAAATATTTTCCATGGCGTCAGGATTGCTTTCCGGAGCGTAACGGGCCATCTCGCAGCCGTCAAGAATCTCAACGAAGCTGTCTGCGAGATCCTCGGCCACACCGTCCTCAACCAGCCTCTGGCGGGCATTCTCCTTGTTATAATCGGCAGGAGACATCATCAGCTTGTCGCAGACATAGCCCGTGACAGCCTTGTGAAGCTCCTCGTAAAACGCAGTGTCGAGGCCCTTTGACAGATAGTCGCCGGCCAGACGCAGCCTTGCCTTGGCGACCTTGTTGGCCTTGCGGTTCTTGCTGCCGGCCACATCGGCACGACGGGCCCTCTGAACCGCAGTAACCTTGTCGATTATGAAGAACAGGGCAGCCAGCAGAGCCAGCAGGATATAGAATGCAGGCGAGCTGACAAAGAAACGGCCCTGCTTGCGGAGATTGTCCCTGCCCGTGGCGATATAGCGGATGTCCTCCCCTATGCTGCGCACGCCCTGCCTTGCCACACCGGGAACTATGGTTCCGGCTGCGGCGTCCTCAGCGCTGGCAGCCACACGCACGCTCATCACAGGAGCGGTGATGGTCACATAACGGCCCAATGAAACATCATAGTAAGAATAATTGATCGGACCTATCTCGTACTGGCCGTAGCTGCGGGGAATGTAGGGATACTCGAAAGTCTTGGAGCCCGAAGCACCGTCATTGGCGATGTTCTCTGTGCTCTTGACGTCATAGACCTCGAAATCTGAAGGGAAAGACACCTTGGGAGCGCCCAGCATAGAGATGTTGCCATTGCCGGAAATAGTCACCTTCAGAGAGCCGGCATCATTGGTCTTTAGCGAATCGCTGCTGAGCGAAGCGCTGATCTTGAACTGGCCCACACCGCCTTCGAAAGACGAAGGAGCACCGCCTGGCAGCGGCGAAACATTGACAGCCATGGAGCCCGAAGACACCCTCTTGCGGATAGTCTGGTAGTTGTCGAAGAAATCGTCGAAGATCGAACGGCCGAAACCGGAAGAAGTCCTGACACGGACCAGACAAACCATCTCGGCCGGGTCGATGGTCAGTCTCCCCTCCTGCTGCGGAATCAGCATATAGCGCTTCAGCAGAGCCACGTTGTAGATAGTGCCGTCCACATTTTCGCGGTTAGACTCGATGGTCTGGGCAGTGAAAGTCTCCTTGTTCCAGAAACCGTTGAATGAAGGGAAAGTGATGTCCTCCAGGCCGGAGATGTCAGAACGGTAATATAACTTCAGCGTTGCGGTAATCGGCTCGCCCTTGACAACATTGGTCTTGCTCAGGGACAGCCTCAGGAAGATATCGTCATTCGACACGGTACCGGACTGAACGGCGCCGGAAGAACCTTGCTGGGACGAAGATGAAGAAGACGAAGACTGCTGCTGAGCCTTGACTACTTCGATGGTGAACGGCGAAGTGGAGCACTCCTTCTTGTCGACCTTGGCGGTCGCTGCCGGGATGGTGAACTTACCCTCTGCCTTTGGCTGCAGAAGGTAGGTATATGTCTCGGTATGGCTTGACTCGCGCTTGCCGTTGATTATGTTGGTGCTGCTCATGGAACCCTTCTGGGGACCCCAGACGACGTCGAAATCGCTGGTTCCGGGCCACTGGAAGTCGCTCATGTTGCCGTCGGCCGTAAAGACGATCCTGAATGTCTCGTTCATCGACACTACGCCCGGCGCATCCAAAGTAAGGTTCTGCGCAGCAAGGCTGCCGCAGAACAACACGCAAAGCAATTCAACAATATGTCTTCTCATTTCTCTACCAGTTTTTTTCTTTTTGTTTGCTCTTCAGCTTTGCAGCCTTTTCCTTGTTTACCTTGTCCTGGGTCTGTTTTTCCTGATCTTGTATAGCCTGCAGCATCTGCTGGGCAGCCTGCGGGCTTATCTTCGGCTGTTCGCCGCTCTGATTCTGCTGATCCTGCTGATCCTGATTCTGATCGTTGTTCTGCTGGTCCTGGTTCTGGTCCTGCTGGTCCTGATTCTGATCGTTGTTCTGCTGATCTTGGTTCTGGTCCTGCTGGTCCTGATTCTGATCGTTGTTCTGCTGGTCCTGATTCTGCTGGTTCTGATCCTGGTTCTGGTCGTTCTGGCCGCCACCGCCACCCTGCTGGTTCTCCAGCATCTTCTGGGCGTATGCCAGGTTGCTCTTGGCATCCATATCGTCAGGATTGCGGCGCAGAGAGTTCTTGAAAGCCTCCACTGCCGCCTGCCAGTTGCGCTGCTTCAGGAACGAATCGCCCTGGTTGAAATAGCTCTCGGCCCCGTGGCCCGCACGGTCCAGCGAATCGCTGACAGCCGCATAGTACCGGTCAGCTTCCTGATAGTTCTCCATCCGGTAGTATGTGTTGCCTAGGTTGAAATTGGCGGCGTTCGAGAGGGAATCCTTCAGCAGAGCCTTCTTATAGTCTATCTCGGCATTCTGGAAGTTCTCCTTCCTGAACTCGCGGTTGCCGTGACGAACCTCCTTGCGGTCTGTCTGTCCATAGGCGGAAACAGCCGCTGTCAGCAACAATATCAATATGGTCAGACTACGTTTCATGATTTGAAAATGTTTTTAGAGGTCTTGCGGTCGCCAATCAGCATCTCGATGATGAAGAAGAACAGCGCGATAGCGAAGAAGTACATGTACTGCTCGTTGAAATCCTCGAACACAACGCTGCTGAACTCCTGCTTGTCAATCCGCTTGATGTCTTCCAGGATGGGATTCAGGCCGAACTCACTGTTGCCGGCTTTCACGTATTCGCCGTTTCCGACAGAAGCGATATCTCTAAGAATCTGCTCGTTGAGTCTGGTAACGACTATGTTGCCCTCCTTGTCGCGCAGCAGGCTGCCGTTAACCGTAATCGGCTGGCCGGCAGTCGAGCCCACGCCGATTGTATATATCTTGATGCCCTCCTCGGCGACGGCCTTGGCGGCCTCCACGGCATCACCTTCGTGGTCCTCGCCGTCAGAGATTATAATTATAGCACGGCTGTTGCCGCTCTGCGAACTGAAGCTCTGCGCGGCCATCATTATAGCATCCGCGAGATCGGTGCCCTGGATAGGGACAGACTCGGTAGTGATGCTGTTGAGGAAGACCTTGGCCGACACGTAGTCGGTGGTTATAGGCAGCTGGATGAAGCTTTCACCGGCGAAGATGACCAGGCCGATGCGGTCGCCCTGCATCTTGTCGACAATCCTGGAGATGGCCAGCTTGGCCCTTTCCAGACGGTTCGGAGAATAATCCTCGGCAAGCATCGAATTGGACACGTCGAGGGCTATCATTATCTCCACTCCCTTGCTCTGCCTCTCTTTGAGCCTTGCGCCCATCTGGACGCGGGCCAGGCCGATCACGAAGAACAGGAAGGCTAACGAGAAGAAGGTAACCTTGAGCCAGCCACGGCCGTTCGAAACGGCGGGCATCAGCTTGTCCACGACCTCGGGGTCGCCGAAACGGGCGATGCGTCTGCGCTTGAAGTTCAGGTAGGCTTTGTAAGCCACGAAGAACAGCGGGATCAGCAGCAGCAACAACAGATATTGGCTTTGAGCTACATATATCATTACGGCAGCCTCCTGATTATGAAGAATTTGAAAAGAACCTCCAGCAGCAGGGCTACCAGGGCCCATATAGCGAACTTCATGAACAGCTCGGTGTAAACCGGGAAGCTGTCCACAGTCACGCGGCTCTTTTCCATCTGGTTAATCTCATTGTAAATCTCGAGCAGCTTGGTGTTGTCGGTAGCGCGGAAATACTTGCCGCCTGTCTGCTCGGCAATGTTGCGGAGCAGCGGCTCGTCAATCTCTACATCAACATCCACAAGCCTTACGCCCATGGGAGTCATCATAGGATACGGAGCCTTGCCCATAGCACCCACGCCTATGGTGTACACCCTGATGCCGTAGGTCTTGGCAATCTCGGCAGCCATGGCGGGAGTGATCTCGCCGGTGTTGTTCACACCGTCGGTGAGCAGGATGACCACTTTGCTCTTGGCGTCGGAATCCTTGAGGCGGGCCACTGCGGTGGCAAGGCCGTTGCCGATGGCGGTTCCGTCGTCGATGAGGCCGGTCTCGATATCCTTCATAAGGTTGATAAGGGCGGCACGGTCAGATGTGACTGGGCACTGGGTGTAGCTCTCTCCGGCAAAGACCACGATACCTATACGGTCGGCAGGACGGGAAGCAATGAACTCCATGGCTATATCCTTGGCTGCGCCTATCCTGTCGGGCTTGAAGTCGCGGGCGAGCATGGAGGTCGAAACGTCCATGTCGAGCACTATGTCGATGCCTTCGGTGTCAGTCTGCTCAAACGACTCGGATGAGCGGGGCCTTGCGATGGCAAGGATTATAAGCGCCAGGGCGATGGTCCGCAGGATGAACGGCACGTGCCTCAGGAAACGCTTGGGGCTCTGCCCCTTTATCTGCCAGCCGTCGAAGTTCGACACTGTCATGGACGGGGCCCTGCCCTTCAGCTCGCGATACACGTAGAGCGCGATCAGCGGCAGACGCAGGAATTCCAGCCAGAGCAGATGCGGATATTCAAAAAACATCACTCGTCCCCTCCCTCATCTTCTAATTGAGACACGTATGTAGAATTGACGAACTGCACAGCGGCAGGAATCGTCTCTTCATTCTCTTCGGCGCTGGGTTCGTACTTGGCGAACTTCACGAGGTCGGCGCGGGAGAACAGCTTCGACATGCTTTCAAATTCTGCCGCACTGACATCCTGCTTCTTGAGGTCTTCCAGCATTTCGCCGGAAGGACGCTCCATGGTCACGATGCCGAACCTTTCAGAGATATAGTATCTCAATGTGTCTGTTACTGCAGTATAGAACTGCTTCTGCTTGTTGTTCTGCCAGAGTTTCTGGCGGCGTATCTTCTCGAGATTGCGCAGAGCCACAATGTGTGCCGGATCCTTCTGGACAGGCTTGCCGAACAGCGTGGTGTTGTTGCGGCGGGCCTTGATGAACCTGACGAGCAGATATATGAGGGCGGCGAGCAGCAGGGCCAGCAGCAGCCACGGCAGCAGTTCCTTGAAAGTTACCGGGTAGCGGATCTGCCCCTTGATGTCCTTGATGACATAGGTAGCGGTGTCGATGGGAACTGTATTGACGTACAGCTCCGGCCCTCTGATCAGCAGAGAGTCGATTTCACCGCGGGAGTTCTGGATGAGCGCCAGCAGCGGAGGCAGCGCGTAGCTGCCGCTGTCAAAGCTGGTGAGCGTCATACGGGCCTGTATGTCCATCTTCCCTTTCTTCAGCGAAAGGGTGTCGAAGCTCATGCCTTTGATGGTTTCCACGCCGGGGGTGAGTTCACCTTTCGGGGTGGCGATCATCAGTGCGTCGCCTTCCTGCATCTGCAGGTCGATTATAAGGTCTATCTGGTCGCCTATCAGGATGGAATCCCTGGACAGGCGGCTGACATGCGTAGTGTCTATCTGCGCCGACGCCACGGTGCTTATGAGCAATATCGCAATAAACAGCAATCCTTTCTTCATCTTACGCTCTGTGTTTGAATAACGATATCAATCCTTTCACATAATCCTGGTCGGTAGCTATATCTACTGAATCCACACGGTAGCGCAGCAGCAGCTGGCGGGTCTTGTCCTGCACGTCGGCATTCCATTTGGCGTAGGAGCTGCGCATGGCCTTGGAAGAGGTGTCCACCCACATGTGGCGGCCGGTCTCGGCG
Source organism: Bacteroidales bacterium (assembly GCA_017617655.1). Classification (GTDB taxonomy): domain Bacteria; phylum Bacteroidota; class Bacteroidia; order Bacteroidales; family UBA932; genus Equibacterium. The sequence goes on along the minus strand of JAFZVU010000055.1, from coordinate 33,852 downwards.
TCCAGCACGTTGATCAGCCCGACTGACGGGATCTCGCGCTCTCGCTTGTCATAAATATTGATGACGGAGATGTCATGCCTGTCGGCAGCCACCTTCAGGGCATCCTCGTAGCGGGGATTGCAGTTGCCGTCGACATCTATCATGTCGGACAGAAGGAACGCAGTGCATTTCTTCTTCATGGCGTTGGTGAGGAACTGCAGCGCGGCGGCTATGTCGGTCCCTTTCTCCTCCGGCTCGAACTCCACCAGCTCGCGGATTATATGGAGCAGATGGCTGCGGCCTTTCTTGGGAGGGATGAACTTCTCAACCTTGCTGCTGAAGAACAGCGCTCCTACCTTATCGTTGTTGATGGAGGCGGAGAACGACAGCACTGCGGCCACCTCGGCCATCAGATCCCTCTTGAGCTGGTTTGTGGAACCGAAGAAACGGGAGCCGCTCACATCTATGAGCAGCACCACCGTCAGTTCACGCTCTTCTTCGAATATCTTGACGTACGGCGCGTTGTAGCGGGCTGTCACATTCCAGTCCATATTGCGCACGTCGTCGCCGTACTGATACTCGCGAACCTCGCTGAAGGCCATACCGCGTCCCTTGAAGGCGCTGTGGTACTCGCCCGCAAATATCTGGTGGGACAGGGATTTCGTCTTGATCTCTATCTTCCGGACCTTCTTGAGTAATTCGGTGCTGTCCATTACGGAACTTCTACTGCGTTAAGGATATCTGTGATAATCTGTTCTGAGGTGATATTTTCAGCCTCAGCCTCGTAGGTCAGGCCGATACGGTGGCGGAGCACATCGTAGCATACTGCCCTGACATCCTCGGGGATGACATATCCGCGGCGGTGGATGAAGGCGTATGCCTTTGAAGCGAGCGCCAGGCTGATGCTGGCCCTCGGCGAGCCGCCGAACGAAATCATGCTCTCGAGCTTCTTGAGGCCGTAGTCGCCGGGAACACGGGTGGCGAATACTATGTCGACAATGTATTTCTCGATCTTTTCGTCCATATATACGTCGCGGACAACCTGCCTTGCACGCATGATGTCCTCAGGTTTGAGGACAGTCGAAGGACGCGGGAAAGTGCCGCTGTTGTTCATACGTATGATCTGCTTCTCCTCGTCCTTGCCGGGATAGCCTACGACCACCTTGAGCATGAAACGGTCGACCTGGGCCTCGGGCAGAGGATATGTACCTTCCTGCTCGATGGGGTTCTGGGTAGCCATTACGAGGAAGGGTTCAGGGAGGCGGAAAGTCTCTTCGCCTATGGTCACCTGACGCTCCTGCATAGCCTCGAGAAGCGCGCTCTGAACCTTCGCGGGACTACGGTTGATCTCATCCGCGAGAACGAAGTTCGCGAACACGGGACCTTTCTTTATCTGGAACTGCTCTGTTTTCTGACTGTAGATCAGAGTACCGATGACGTCGGCGGGGAGCAGGTCGGGGGTGAACTGGATACGGCTGAAGCGGGCATCGATAATCTGTGACAAGGTATTGATGGCCAAAGTCTTCGCCAGACCGGGAACTCCTTCGAGAAGGATGTGGCCGTCTGCCAGCAGTCCGATGAGCAGATTCTCGACCAGGTTCTTCTGGCCTACTATCACTTTGCCCATCTCCATCCGGATTACATCCACAAAGGCGCTCTCCTGCTGGATACGGTCGTTAAGTTCTTTGATATTTACACTGTCCATATTGTAAAAATGTTTGTATTTTTGTGTGATTTGTCAAGGCATCAAATTTACTACTTTTCTTTCAATGTAAGTTCCAGATGAGGCTTTTCGTTTCCCTCGGATATGACGGGGCCGGATACTCCGGCTGGCAGCGGCAGGACAATGCATCAAGCGTGCAGCAAGTGCTGGAAGATGCGTTCTCTACTGTGCTCGGGGAAAAGATCTCAGTAACCGGCGCCGGACGCACCGATACGGGAGTCAGCGCAAGCTGTTACGTCGCCCATTTTGACACTGACATTGAAATCAAAGAGCCAACGCGCCTTTTATACAAATTAAATGCCATCTTGCCGGCTGACATAGTCATATATTGCCTATACAAAGTCGCAGACGACGCCCACGCCCGCTTCGACGCCGTCAGCCGCAGCTACAGCTACCGCATCCACACCGTAAAAGACCCTTTCGCACGCTTCTCAGCCTTCTGCAAGTTCCCTCTGGACATGGATGCCATGAACCAGGCGGCTGCTTATCTCATCGGCGAGCAGGACTTCTCGGCGCTGGAAAAGACCGGCGGCGGCAATGCCACCTCAATCTGTCATGTCACCCGCGCGGCATGGCAGTGCACCTCACCCTGCCATTATGTCTTCAATATAACTGCCAACCGCTTCCTGCGAAACATGGTGAGGGCTGCTGTTGGCACACTTTTGGAGGTGGGCAGGCATCGTCAGCAGCCAGAGTGGGTGGCAGATGTGCTGGCCGGCCGCGACCGCTGTGCCGCAGGACAGAGCGCCCCGGCAGTCGGACTGACGCTGACAGACATAACATACCCCTACCCTTTGATACCACTGAAATAATCAAATAATAACACAATATGTTTCTGACTACCTTACTCCAAACTACATCCCAAGAGTATCAGTACTCCCTCCTCTCGCTGGCCACAAAAGGAGGCTGGCTGATGATCGTGCTCGCCGCGCTTTCAATCATTGCCATCTACATCTTCGCCGAGCGCCTGTTCGCCATCAACTATGCCGGCAAGATCGACAAGAACTTCACAAAGGACATCACCGACTACATCCTCGAAGGCAAGAAGAAATCAGCTCTCGCCCTCTGCAAGAAGACCGACTCCCCCATCGCTCGCATGGTGGAGAAAGGCATCGAGAGGATCGGCAAACCGCTGGGTGACATCCAGACAGCCGTAGAGAACGTCGGTAACCTCGAAGTTGCCAAGCTCGAGAAAGGTCTGCCCCTGCTGGCCACCATAGCCGGCGGCGCTCCGATGATCGGTTTCCTCGGCACCGTAATGGGTATGGTCCAGGCGTTCTTCAACATGTCCACTGCAGGCAACAACATCGACATCACTCTGCTCTCGGGAGGTATCTATACCGCTATGATCACCACCGTAGGAGGTCTGTTCGTAGGTATCCTCGCATACTTCGGATACAACTTCCTCACCTCACGCGTGTCTGACGTCGTTTTCAAGATGGAGAACACCACCATCGAATTCATGGATGCCCTCAGTCAGAGGGGAGAATCTCCCGCCGAGACTGCTGCCCCCACCCTGGAAATTGAAGAATAGACAGCCATGGCAATCAAACGCAAAACCAAGGTAGACAGCTCTTTCTCGATGTCGTCGATGACCGACATCGTGTTCCTGCTGCTCATTTTCTTCCTTGTGACATCGACGCTGATCAACCCCAACGCTCTCAAGCTCCTGCTTCCGAAGAGCACCGGGCAGGTGTCAGCCAAAGCCACCGTTAGCGTTTCGATAAAGCACTACCCTGAACTGAACACCGTTACCTTCCACATCAACGGCGACCCTCAGGCAGTGCCTTTCGACCAGGTAGAAAGCATGATAGTACCGCTGCTCGAAGACCAGGACGAGCCTACGTTCTCGATCTATGCCGACGAGACCGTCCCCGTCAAGGAGGTAGTGGCGCTCATGAACATAGCAAAGAGACACAACTACAAAGTCATAATGGCCACTTCACCGGAGTAGGCCTCAGCAACAGTTTCCAGCGATGAATCTTCAAGCCAGATCAAGACCGATAGGAATAGTGACCTCTCTCGTTTTCAACGGGATTGTTGCTATTACCTGTGCCCTGAACGGCCTGACGTATCTCGATCCGCCACCGGAGGAGATCGCCACCCTGATCGAGTTTGATACGGACATGACGCTGGAAGAACAGATTATCGAGGTCGGAGCCGACGTTCAGCCTCGCAGCGAAGATGCAGACCCGACCCAGGACATACGCCTTGTACAGAACTCCGAGGCTCCGCTGGAAGGCAACCGGCCCAACGAGGCTGCAGAGGCCACCACAGGCACTGAGGGCGACGTGGAAATAGCAGAGCCCGAAAGGGACCACGAAATAGACACAAGGGCTCTCTTCCCCACTGCCGACAACAGCAACAAAGATACCCTTACAACCGCCCAGGTGGCTGACAAGATTACCGATGCGCTGACACCTGGCAATGCTCAGGGCAACACGCGCGTGGGCAATCCTGAGGGCGAGCCTACTGCCAAGCTACAGGGCCGAAGCGTCATGGGAAGTCTTCCTCTGCCTGTCAAGGACAATATCCAGAAATCCGGCACCGTGGTAGTAAGGATCTACGTCAACCGCGAAGGCACTGTGATCAACGCCATCGCCGGGGAGACCGGCACCACCGTGACCGACAAGACCCTGTGGGACAATGCCGTAGCTGCTGCCAAGAAGGCCAAGTTCAATGTGTCCCGCAACGCTCCGGAGCAGCAGGAGGGCACAATCACTTACGTGTTCAAACTACATTAGGATGTCAAAACATATTCTTATCATCCTCGCTTCGCTGCTTGTCATAGCTGCCTGCAGCCGCGAGCAACAGTATAACGTGTATCTTTTCATAGGCCAGTCCAATATGGCAGGCCGCGGCGACATGCTGCCGGAAGACACCACCGTCATCCCCCACGCTTTCATTCTCGACGACAACGACCAGATAGTCCCGGCAAAGGCTCCGCTCAATCTCTACTCCACAATCCGCAAGAGGGTCGGCATGCAGAAGATCAATCCGGCTTACAATTTCGCAAAGACCATAGCCGGCAATTCGGGAAAGGATATGCTGATGGTTGTCAACGCGCGTGGCGGCTCGGCTCTCAACGAGTGGCTCAAGGGCGCTCCGACAGGCACTTTCAGCATCCGCGGCACCGACGATCCTGAGCTCGACGGGAAGCCTATGCCGTCGTTCTATGACGAGGCTGTAAGAAGGGCTAAGATTGCGATGGAGCATGGCCAGCTAAAGGCTATCCTGTGGCATCAGGGATGCAGCGATTCCAATCCTGTTCTTGTGAACAGTTATTTGGACAGGCTGGAGCAATTCGTGGCCGATCTGCGCGCTGACCTCGGTGTTGGCGAAGAGGTGCCTTTCATCGCCGGTGAGGTCGGATATTTCTTCTCAGGCTCAAGGCTTTTCAATCCGATGATCAGGACTATCGAAGAGCATATCCCTAACAGCGCATGGGTAAGCGCCGAAGGCTGCGCCGGCAATGCGGACAGCCTGCATTTCAGCCGCGACGGCCAGATGCTCCTCGGCCAGCGCTACGCCGAAAAATACCTGTCACTTTTTAACGATTAACCGTACGATCCAGGCGGCGAGAAGAAGCAGGAAGAGGAAGCAGCAGATGCGGCCTATTATATCGCCATTGACAGAGTAGAAAGTCAAATCCTTGTTGATGTGGACATCACCCTTGATGGCCACAGGCTCCCACCAACCCGTATGCTGCGTCACATCGCCCCGCTGGTCGATGAAGCCGGTGATGCCGGTATTCGCCACATGCACAACATCACGGCGCGTTTCTATGGCCCTCAACTGCGCATAGCGGAAATGCTGCTTATAGCCGGGCGTATCGCCCCACCAGCCATCATTGGTAATGACCGCCACGAATCCGGCACCCAGCTTCGCCGTCTGGCGGTAATAGTCGCCGTAGACCGATTCATAGCAAATCATCGCACCAACGCCCAGACCGTCCCTGCCATGCAGGATCGACAACTTGTCCTGACGGCCGTAGCTTCCCGCCGAGCCGCCGAACGCCGACATTATCTTGCCCAGGAAAGGAATGAATCTCTGGTAAGGGATGATCTCCGTGCCGGGCACCAGCTTGCTCTTGTGATAGAGATTAATAATGCCTGTAGTGTCGATCATCATGGCAGTATTGAAACTGTCATACCAGATATTGCCGATCGACTTGACTGCAGAAGTGCCCTGCGATTTGGCAGCATAGAAGCGGTATGTCACCGAGCCTAACAGAAAATCTGCTCCCGGGTGGCGCTTCAGAAACTCAAGGACGTGCATATACGTGCCGTTGGTAGCCGGCCTGTCGAGGTCGAAATCGAAGGTGAAGGTCTCCGGTGTGACAACATATCGCGTCCGCTCGGTCATCAGAGGCTCCGCAAGAGCCACCATGATGCTGTCCTGGATGTCCTGGTCCAGGCCTCCGTGCTTCTCGTAATATGCGTCTATATTAGGCTGGATGGCCACCACCTCCACCGGCTCCCCTTTCTCCTCTACTTTATCATAAATGACAGAAGAAATCACCACAGGCACGATAAGCAGCAAAGCCGTTGCGAAGGCCAGCGCCCCGCGTATGCGGCGCGTATAGACCCATTTGAAACATCCGCGGAGGAAATGATAAACCACGGTGCTTGTTACCAGCACCCAAAGCGAACCGCCGAGGAATCCGGTATATTCATACCACTGCACCAGATGCGGACTGGTAGCGAAGGACTCGCCGAGGATCAGCCACGGCCACGATATCTCAACATCCTGGTATACCCTCTCCCACGCAATCCATGCAGCAATGAAAAAGATGTACGGCAGCGCGCCGCTGAAACGCTTCTTGAACTTGCGGAACAGCCAGAAGATGAAGAACATCTGCAGGGCGTTCAGCGCAATCGCAGCTATCGCCCCAGCTATAGAAATCCAGCAGATCCAGAAGGTCGTGGCAAGATTGAAGAAAAGGAAAGGAAAATAAGTCAGCCAGTTCTGGTGCTTGACCTTGTGCTCTTCCAGCAGATCTGCCAGAGCGAACAGCGGCACGAAAGCCACGACGCCAACTATTGCTGAGTGAGGCACCAGGAACGGCACCGACGCCAGCAGCGTGAAGGCTGCTATCAAGCCCCAGATCCTGAGTCTGACTGACTTCATTATGAATTATTCAGCTTTAGCGAATTTTACTACGTAGTATTTAATCGTCCCGTTGTAATTGCAGGTAACTACAGCATCCTGGTCGACGCCTGCAGCCTGCGCCACTTTGATCTTCACTTTCTTGTCGCTTGAGACAGCCTTGATCTTCGGAGCCTTGGTGGCATCAGCAGCCACGGGGCATTCAACTTCGTAGATGTTCATGTCTATGATGCCGTTGTCACGGTTAGAGCGGGTAGCGAGAAACGGAACCTCGAGCGGAGTATTGTCGGCGAAGATAGAGATCACCGGAGCCACAGGCATTTCGATACGCTTCTTGTCTGAGCTGAAGCCGAGGCCGACTATATCACAGAGGTTTTCACCGGCACCTTCTGCAATCAGGAAGATGGCATGTCTGCCACCGATGCCGTCAACTGAAGCTGATACATCGGCTGTGAAGCGGGTGACTTTCTGTTTTGCACCGGCCGGAACATCGATGGTGCCGATAACCTTGCCGCCTGTAAGAGCCCAGGGTGAGTCCATCCATATCTGGATCTTGAAGCTTTGTTCAGTCTTAGGGGTCAGCCAGAGATTGAAAGCGGTGTTGTTGCCCTTGACTGTTCCGTCGAATGCCTTCAGACCGAACTGGTCTTTGCCGAGACCTCCGAAGCCGAAGTATTTATAGCCGATTACATCGCCTGAATTGACGCCTGCAATAGGCATGTTGTTGTCCCAGATGTCATAGCAGTCCTGCTGTGAAGCCTCATTGCTGAGGTAGCAGGCATATCCTGCAGAATAGTATGCGTAAGGGTCGAGGCCGTAGAAGTGGAAGCCCTGAGAGGTAACTTCTGCTCCGGTGTATTCCATGCCGTTGAGAGCCTTGACAGTCCATTTCTGGTCGGGAGCGTAGGGATCGAAACCGGTGATGGTCACCTTGCCGCCGTCGGCAACTGAAGCCTCGTCCCATTCAACCTTGACGGGCTCTACCATTGCCTGGCGCGAGTTCATGTTGCCGCGGGGTGCCCTGTGATAGAAGATGTACCACAGGCCGTTGATCTCCAGCAAGCTGCCGTGGGTGTTGTGGCCGCTGTAGCGGGTCTGGAGAGCCGAGCCGTCCTCATTGAGGCAGATAGACCTTGCATCTACTATCACGCCGCCGCTCTTGTACGGTCCGAGCGGGTGGTCGGCGTATGCATAACGGAGAGTAGAGTTGCTCATGGGCAGGCCGTATTCTTCACCTGAATAGCCGCTGTATACGACGACATATTTGTTGCCGACCTGGCGGATTGAAGAGGCCTCGAAGAATGCAAACACCTTCGGATCCTCGCCGGGGAAGAGGTGTTTGTACTCCATCGGAGGAGGCGTAGGCCTTGCCTGCTGGCCGGGACGCGGAGGACGCGGCATGAAGGCCGCGCGTGCAGGGATGAACGGATAGCTGACCTCGGTGTCGGGACGCAGAGTGTACATGGTGTTCTGGTCGAGCTGGATGGCTGAAGAGCCCTGGAAGCCGTAGAAGGCGTATGCCCTGAAGCCGGTCTCGTAATCAGGGTCGTTCTTGTCGGTCACATATTCTACGAAAACTCCGGGGTCGAAGCCGATAAGGCTGCCGGGCTGGAGCTTAGACGGGTCGTCCGGCAGGGTGTTGATAGCTTTGTAGGGGCCTGCAGGGCGGTCACTGACTGCAACGAGGCCGTTACGTCCGCCTGTCTGGTCGTTCGGATAGAGGTAGTATGTCTTCTTGCCGTCCTTGCCGACAATCTCGGCAACGTCGGGGGCGTACATGGTGTCCCACTGACCGCCAATTTCGTATGTGAATGCAGCTCCTTCATCACGCCATGCGGTGAGGTCCTCGACGGGCGCCGACCAGATCCTGATATCGGGTCCGCAGTATCCTCTTGCGAAGACGTCATGTGATGTGATTATGTATGCGCGGTATTTACCAGGATTGTCGGGATCCTCGAATACTCTGGGTTCTCCGTCAGGGGTGTGCTCCCAGAGAGGAAGGTAAGGGTTGCCGGGGTGCGTGTTGGTATAATGCACTGCGTTCTGATAACTGAAAGGTTCCTGGGAGCCTGCCTGCTGGCAGGACACAAGGATGGCTAACGACGCTGCCAATGCGGCGCATAGCATGAAAGGAGACTGGATTTTCATAATGTTTTTGATTAGGACAGTGACAAATTTAACAATAATAGCCTAACTTAGTAGGAGTTTTTAAATCATTTGACATGAAAAAGATATTCCTTTTGCTAGCCGGCTGTTTGTTCTGCGCAGCTTCATTCGCACAGGAGCCGGTTACTTTCACGACTCAACAGGACCACCAGAATATGCTTGACCAGCTGGGTATCAAATCTATCCGTCCCGCTTACGACGCTGACCAGAGCAGTCCCCGGGCTGCCAACTACGACGAGAGCAAGGCCAACCCCTTCCCTGTCCTGCCCGAGATTCTGAAGACCAATGCAGGCAAGAAGGTGACTACCGCAAAGCAGTGGTGGGATGTCCGCAGGCCCGAGATAAAAGAGGGTTTCGAGAGCGAGGTTTACGGCCGCGTTCCGGACAATGTCCCCTCTGTAACATGGATTGTAGAGGCAGAAGAGATCGAGACTGTGGGCATGATCCGCGCCAAGGCTAAACAGCTCCGCGGCCATGTCGACAATTCAGCCTGCCCTTCTATCAATGTCGATATCAAGATGGTTGTCGTGACTCCTGCCAACGCCAAGGGTCCGGTGCCGGTACTGATGATGTTCGGCGGCGCCAATCTGCCTAATCCCGTAAAGCCCGGCGGAGCTGACATGGCTGTTATCAACAAGGCTCTGCGCCGTATGCTGGAGAACGATCCCGAGACGGCTGAGCTGATGAAGAAATATCCTGCATGGCAGCCTTTCGAGCCTGCCAATCCTTTCGCAAACTTCGGCCGTACCACTCAGCAGACTCCCGGCCAGGATCCGCCGTCAAACCAGCAGCTTCTTGCAGCAGGCTGGGGCTATGCCATGATCGATCCAAGCAGCATCCAGGCTGACAACGGCGCTGGCCTTACCCGCGGCATCATCGGCCTGACTAACCACGGCCAGCCGCGCAAACCGGACGACTGGGGTTCTCTCCGTGCATGGGCATGGGGTGCCGCCCGCGGTCTGGATTATCTGGAGACTGACCCTGACGTGGATGCCAAGCATGTCGGCATCGAGGGTGTTTCCCGCTATGGCAAGGCTGCTCTTGTAACGCTGGCGTTCGAGGACCGCTTCTACATGGGTCTGATCGGTTCATCTGGAAAGGGCGGAGCTGCCCTGCACCGTCGTGTATTCGGCGAGGGTCTGGAGAATCTTACCAATTCCGGCGAGTATCACTGGATGGCCGGCAATTATATCAAATACAGTGCAATCGAGTCTAAGACTGGCGCATGGAACGCCGGCATGCTGCCCGTGGATTCTCACGAGCTCATCGCAATGTGCGCTCCGCGTCTGGTGTTCATCAGCTACGGTATTCCTGAGCAGGGCGACGCTCTGTGGCTCGACCAGTACGGCAGCTGGCAGGCTACCGTTGCTGCCGGTGAAGTCTTCAAGCTTCTCGGCGCAAAGGATCTCGGAGTCGGCAATGACTACCGCAATACTCCGATGCCTGAACCTCTCACAGACCTGCTTGACGGTGAGCTTGCATGGCGCCAGCACGTTGGCGGCCACACCGACGGCCCGAATATGAAGTACTTCATCCAGTGGGCTACCGAGAAGATGGGCTACAAATATGAGCCAGTAGGTCCCGGCAGGTAAACCATCTTAATATTCAGAAATAAATCTTAGCGGTCTGTGAGTCTGATTACTCGCAGGCCGCTTTGGCTTTTGACGCCGTTGATGTAGGTGACGAGGGGTTGGGGATTGATGATGACTTTCTTGGCGGTGGTGGAGGCGTGGATGAAGGTGAGGGTGTCGCCGTCGCGCAGGGCGATGCCGATGTGAGCAATGTCCAGGCCGGCGACGGTGCTGCAGAAGGCGATTATATCGCCGCTGCGGATATCCTTGATGCAGCGGGGCAGGTCTGCCTTGGGAATGTAGCAGTAATCCTTCGCCTCGAGAGCCTGCTCGATGCGGCGCATCTTCGCCACATCGTCAGGGCTGTCCTTGAGCTGCTTGTATGAAGCCGGATGAGTCGACATGAAATGGAACTTCTGGGCGATGGGACGGCCTCCGCACTCACGAGTGACCTCCTTGAAAATGTCGCGCTTCTCCCCTTGCGCAATCCATTCCGAAGTATAGTGAAGCCGAGACGTATAACCGTCGACGATACCGTCGCGATAGCGCAGACCGGCCAGATTGTCAAGATATTTGTCGAATGAAGGCTCAGCATCTTTAGCCGTAAGCGCCAGCGCCACGCACATCTCCACGAAGAGTATGCAGTCAGTCTCAGCCATATTGACGGTCAGCTGCTCAGGCTCCACCTCGAGCGTACCCGCCACGTAGGGCGTACCGAGGAAATGCTTCGCAATCTTTACGACCAGCTCGCTCATCGGAGCCTCGCGGTCGCCGGAAGTCAGCGCCATCACCTCATCGAACTTGTCCACATCCCTCTGGGAACAGCGCACATCCCCCCTCTCCACCGCCTGAGAGCAGAATGAAATGCCCGCAAGAAGGGCACACATAACAACCGACTTGAGCATGCTCATATTATAAACTGACCTCTAAAGGTACGAATTAATACCATATCTATGCCAATCAAGTTGTATATCTCACTGCTTATTAGTAGATTTGTAGAAGTATCCCTCCGGGGCCGTCCAAGACAATAACCAATTAAACAATAAACTATGAAACGACTCCTTCTATCCCTCTCTCTTCTGGCCACACTATTCCTCATGGCATCATGCTCCGGCTTTGGCGGTGGATCCGGCCTCGCAGGCGAATGGGGCCTTGTCCTTTTCGAATGGGAAGAATATCTCGATGGTGTGCGCGTTGACGGAGCAAGCATCACCCTCGACCCTGCCGACCCTAATACCGACGACGACATGAAGCTGGAAATCAGCCACGTCGATGGCAATGAATACCGTTTTGTATCATACGAATGGAGTCCTAAGCAAGGCGACTGGAAACAGCTGGCCAATTTTATAGTGACCGTCAATGGCAACAAGATGGTTGTTGATGACGAAGAAGTGACTTTCAAGGTGTCAGGCAATACCCTCACAATTACAGCTGAGGAGAGTGAAGTTGACGAAGACGGCACCTGGACATGGCGCGACAAGAACGTCTATAAGAGACTGAGTGCACCTGCAGCAGAAACACCTGCTCAAATGCCCAGCATGTTCTAAGGCTTCTCAAGTAATCTGAAACCGTCGCTGCCGAGAAACAGCACGTTGAATCCGAGCGGTACCCGGGCATAAATGATGTCGACAGGGTACCGCTCGATGCTGTTGCAGTGCGAGCATGAAGGCATGCGGAACACGGTGCCATCCTTGCACAGCATATAGAAAGAATCCTGGACAGCATCGAAAGCCAGGCCGACAGGCTCTTCATTCAGATAGAAGGGCCTGTTCTGTCTTGTATAATTGAGAATACGCTCGCTCCACACCGTCCCGCCTCCGGTAGAAGTAAAAGCAGCGGGATGGCCGTCAGGCGTCAGACCGGCCACCATCACGCTCCCCCCTCCTGCCGCAACAGCGCGGAAATCCATATCCGGATAGAAACCGGCGTACTGCTTGTTGAAATCGAAAAGACTCCACATGAAGCCGTTATCCGAGAAGATTATCTCGCCGGCATCCGTGACAGCCCAGATAGTCTTGTCGTCAGAAGCGACGGCACGCAGCTGCCCTTTCAGAGGAGGTTCTATGCGGGCAACTATCACACCCGTCTCATGGATCATTAGTATTTCTTTGCCGACAGTGTCGATGCCGTAAAACCAGCCTTCTAGCCCGGCGAGAGACACTATCGGAACTTCAAGCTGAAGGGTGTCGACGACGTTCCCTTCTGCATCAAGGTGTGCGAACACATTCCCCACGGCCACGAATCCGGCAGAATCCGCCACCGCAGCATATAAACGGACTTCCTGCCCGCTGGCAGCGTTAATGCCGCACAGGAGCAGGAAGCTCGTCAATATGGTTCGCAGAAAATTCATTACTTCAGTCCGCTGCTTATTATCTTGAAGTCGTCAAATGCAGCCTTCAAGGGAGCTGCAGCCGGAGTCTGCATCTGCATTCCCATAGGACCGCCGAAGCCGCGTCCCATCGTCGCCATCACACCGTCGCAGCAGATAAGGCCGGCGTTTACGTCCTTAAGCACAATCTGTGCCGAACCAGCCTCGACATATTTGCGGCCGTCGACAGAATAGTAAGCAGTATAAGTGTCACCCTTGCGGACTAGGCGCAGCCAGATCGTATTGTCTACTATCACAACATCTTGCATCGGCACGCGGACGGCAGCCTTCTGGGCACCGTTCTCCTCCACTACAAGCTGGAGCTGGCCAGCGGCGGGAGCAGCAGCTGCAGGATTGGGACGGCGCATACCCATAGCAGCGCCGTAAATGAACTTCACGAAATTGTCGTCGTCCTGATAAGCCACAAGACCTGCATTCTGTGCCGGAGCGGCCGGAGTAGACAGGCAGGTAAGCTTGGTGTCCACAGTCCAGTCGGCATTGGCCTCCTGCAGCAGGATGTTGGGAGCGTTGTTGTTAGCCAGAGTGATATCGCCCTTGCCGCCGGTAAGTACGATAGAGCCCGGACGCTCTGTCAGAGACCAGAGTGCAGGATCCTCGCGAACCCAGCTCCACTGGCTGCCCAGAGCAGCTTTCTGGAATGTGTCAGAAACGCCCTTTGTACCGAAATTCACAGTAATCTCGCGGCTGTCGCCTGTCACCTCATCAACAAGAGCAACTACTGCAGTGCCGGGAACGGCTGCAGCCTGTTTTACATTGACAGAGATAGCAGGATCTACTGCCACGGCCTCAACAACCGGAGCTTTGCCTGCCTTACGCACGTAGCTAACCTGAGAAGCATCACCCAGCTTGACAGCCTTGCCGCCCACCTTCAGGCTTGAGAGGCTCATCTCGGGCATAACCTTCACTGCGAAAGAATCCTCCTTGGTTACTCCACCTGCAGTAACGGTGCAGATTATAGTGGCAACACCCATAGACTTGGCAGTGACGGTGCCGTCGGCAGAAACTGACGCCACTGCAGGGTTGTTGCTCCTCCAGCTGCCGCGGGCAGAAGGCTCGAAGCTGTCGTCATTCATGCAGGCGGTGAAGCTGGCCTTCGCTGTCTGGCCGATACGGAGCACATTGGCGTCGACGCTAGCCCATACAGTCTTGACCTTGCGGTCGAGTTTGCCGGACATAGTGGCAGTAACGCTGCCGCGGATATCAGCAGAAGAAGAGCCGAACTCGAATACGTAGCGGCCCTGGTCATAAGTCATGCGGTCGGCATCCATATCCCAGAACCAGAGGTCTGAGCACTTGATGTCGATGTTAACGGTGCGGGTCTGGCCGCGCGGGATAGTTACGCGCTTGAAGCCTTTCAGACGCTTGGCGGGACGCTCGAGGGCAGCCGGGCTGTCAGGAGTGGCCACATAGATCTGTACTACCTCGTCGGCGCTGTATTTGCCTGTATTGGTGACATCTACGCTGAGTGTAACAACGTCGTTAGGAGTAATTGCACTCTTGCTGATGCGGAAATTGCTGTACTTGAAAGTAGTGTAGCTCAGACCATAACCGAACGGATAAGACACCTCGCGGTTGAAATACCAGAGGGTGCGGCCTACAGAACCAGAGCTGCGGCGCAGGTTGTAGTCGGTAATTGCGGGAAGGTCCTTGACAGTCTTGAACCAGGTAGCGTTGAGCTTGCCGCCCGGAGAAACTTCGCCGAAGAGAATGCGCGGGATAGCCTCGCCCTGGGCCATACCGTTGTAGCCGGTCCAGAGGATGGCGGGGATATTTGCCAGATGGCAGAACTCCTCTACCTCAACGCAGCCGAGGGTCTGCATCACCACGATGGTGCGGGGATTGACGGCGGCCACAGCTTTGATGAGCGGAATCTGGTTACCGGGGAGAGTGAGGGTCAGACGGTCGGCCTCTTCAGTGGCGGTATTCTCGTCAGTACCTACAAACACTACAGCCACGTCAGCCTTGCGGGCCAACTCGATGGTAGCCTCGTCTATCGGAGCGTCCTGGGAAGCTTTGTACACCAGATATACTGTCTGAGGACCGTTGTAGCCAAGCTTGAGGGCGTTGGTCTTCATAGGCATGCTGGCGCCGTATACGCCACCTACGCGGGCACCTGAAGCCCTTGTAGCCTCGATGCGGCCGATCAGGTTGCCGTCAGGACCGCCGACGCGGATTTCCACTATACCACCCTCGGTGGGGATATTCAGACCGACGGTGATATTCTCGATGCTGGTGATGTCCACATTGTCGTATGCAGTCCAGGTGCCGTCGTCGATGCTGCGCACTTGCTCCTCGGTACCCATACCTGAGCCGACGGTGATGCCTTCGGCAGAAGCGGTGTATTTGGTAGCGTCGTAGCGGGTTACCGAACCGTCAGTCTTCTCGATCTCGAAATATGCGATGTAGAGCAGGTTGCTCTTGCTCTTGATGTCACCGCCGGTAGCGACCTGTACGTCTACGTCATAACCTTTGGCCTTGAGCCATTTGGTGATACCTGCGTAAGGAGAGATCATGGAAGTCTGCTCGGGACGTCCTGAATACGGACCGAGCTCCACATCGTCGGCCTGAGGGCCGATAAGGGCTATGCTGCGCAGCGATGCGGGATCGAGAGGCAGAGCCTGCTTCTCGTTCTTCAGCAGCACGGGGGTGCGGACTGCCAGCTCAGCTGCAAGAGCCTGGTTGGCGGGAGAGTTCACGCGTGAGGGCTCGAACTTGGTATAAGGAACCATCTGCTCTGGATCGAACTCGCCGGTACGCATACGTACGGTGAACATGTTGATCAGCGCGCGGTCTATCTCGGCCATTGAGAGGATGCCCTGGTCGTAGGCGCTGATGGCGTAGCGCTGATAGACGCTTCCGCAGTCAGAGTCAACACCGGCCGAGAGGGCGGCAGCTGCTGCCTCTTCCGGAGTGTCGACGTAATAATGACCGTCCCATACATCCTGCACGGCAGAGCAGTCACCTGTAACATATCCCTTCATACCGTAAGTCCTGCGGGCAATAGTGTCGATATAGAAATTGCCGGCAGTGGTCGGGATATGGTTCACGGCGTTGTATGAAGACATGATTGAAGGGAGATTCTCATCCTCAATCAGGCGCTTGTACGGATATAGGTAGAACTCGCGCATGTCGCGGCTGTCCATGTTGGAGCTGCTGACATGGCGGTCGAACTCACTGTTGTTTGCGAAGTAGTGCTTTGCGGTAGGCACTGCCTTGAGATATTTAGGGTCGCTGCCCATAAGGCCGCGTACGAAACCGCGGGCAATCTCTGCGGCAAGGAAAGGATCCTCACCGTAAGACTCGCCTGTACGGCCCCAGCGGGGGTCACGGACGGGCTCTACGACAGGACTCCAGAAGGTCAGACCCTTTGTGCCGGTGGCATAGATGGCGCGGGCCTCGTCAGCGATGGCTGAGGCCATCCTCTCTGCGAGAGCCGGGTCCCAGGCTGAACCGATAGCCACACTGTTGGGAAATGATGACGGGCCCTGAATGCCTACAGACGGGTTGGCGCCTGAAAGCACTCCGTGGAGAGCCTCGCTCCAGACATTGTAACCTTTGATGCCGAGGCGGGGCACTGCAGCCATGTTGTTGCCGAGCAGAGCCTGCTTCTCCTCTAGGGTGAAGCGGGACACCAGGTCGGCGGCGCGTTCCTCGAAGGAGTACGCCGTATTAAGATAGATGGGAAGCTGGTTGTCCTGAGCCAGCGCAAAGAAGGCTGCAAAAAGCGCCACTGAGGACAAGATACATTTACGGATTAGTTTCATATTATTGTAGTACTAGTTGTATTTGCAGTCAAAACGGTTATAAAGGTAAGCATTATTAATGTAAATTTGCCACATGAAAAAGAACTCGACTCTCAAGGCATTGTTATATGCTCTCATCGCAGCCTGCGTGCTCGTACTTGCCCTTATAAGCTGCAAACCCGCACAACAATATGACAGGTCGCCCCTTGCCATGGGCACTGACATCGAGGCAGTAGCTCAGATGCAAGCCTCCCGCGAACTGGCCCGGACCACTACAATCGGACCTCTTCCCGATTCGAAAAAGAACGACAGGCATTACTCATATTTCTTTGAAGAACCTGCAGAAGCCTTTCCTTTCAGAGTATGCCTTCCCTCCAACTGGGACGGCAAGAGCAAGCTGCCGATGGTGATGTTCCTCCACGGAGCATTTAACACAGAAAGCTCTTACCTCGACCAGGAAGACTTCCAGATGGTGAAGCTGGCTGACGAGTACGGGATGTTGCTGGTTTCTCCGCTCGGCGGCCACGGAGCCTACGGCACAAACCTCAAGCTGCCGGGAAGCTTCGGGCGTGACGAGGAGAATGCAGCCATTCTCTCGGAAAAACCCACTGAGGAAAGGATTGCAGTACAACGCATCAGTGAGAAAGATGTGATCAACGTAATAGAACTTGTCCTCGCCAACTTCCCTGTTGACAGAAAGAATATGTTCCTGATGGGGCACTCGATGGGCAGCGGAGGCACCTGGTATATCGGAGGCAAATATCCGGACTACTGGAAAGCTCTCGCTCCTATTTCAGGACCGTTCGTGACAGAAGAAGGCTATCCCTGGGACAACATCAAGGACAAGCCCATATTCATCACCGAAGGCTCTTTCGGCTGCGCCACCACCGATTCCAGCCGCGAACTGTACGACTGGATGAAAGAGCGCGGTTTCGACGTGTCATACAAGGAATATGACGGCAACCACGCCGATATGGTCCCCATGGCGCTGCCTGACGTTTTCGAGTTTTTCAAAGCACATAAGAATTAGTCTGTATGAACATCATAAAGAAATGGCTTTACAACAGCCGCTCGTTTGCAGCCCCGCAGAACCTCATGCCGAGCATTCTCGCAGTGGTGATGGCGCTGGGCGTCAGCGGTTTCAATATCTTCCTTGGCCTGCTGGCAGCGCTTTGCGTGTGCCTGGTGCACCTTGGAGGCAATCTTCTGGACGACTATTTCGACTATCAGGACGAACTTCTGGAGTACCGTCTCGGCCTGAGGGAGCAGGGCGAAAAGGCCTTCACTGACAAATACCCATACCTGAAGGACGGTTCCACCACCGTGAAGCAGCTGAAAGTGGCAATCGCGGTATTCTTCGGCCTCGCGATTCTCGGCGGCCTGGTAATCTTCATCGCCCGCGACTTCGACTGGAAACTTCTCATAATAGCCGGCATTGCTGCCATCCTGTGCTACTTCTACTCCGCTCCGCCGCTGAAGCTCGGATTCCACGGCCTCGGCGAGCTGGCCATAGGCATCTGCTTCGGCCCCTGTCTGGTCTGCGGAGTGTATGAATCGGCCTGCGGCGCCCTCTATACCCCCGAGACCGGTTTTGCATGGCATATCCTGGCGCTCGGCATCGCCATCGGATTGTTCGTCACCAACATCCTCTATACGCATTCCTTCGTGGAGCGCCATGTCGACGACGTGTCCCACAAGAAGACCCTCGCGGTGCTGCTAAAGACAGACGCCGCAGGCCTGACAGCATACGCCATCTTCCTCTTCGTGCCTTTCATCCTAGTGGTCCTCTGCGCTGCGCTGCGCTACATCCATCCCGCCTACTGCCTCGTGCTGCTGATGCTGCCGCAGGCTATCTGGGTGATGTGGTCTATGGTGATGTTCGCCAAGGGCGTCGAAGTTCCCACCGACCATCCCCACAAATGGCTGGGCCCGATGGACAACTGGGACAAGGTTGAGCCCGGCAACCGCTACTATCTCATGCGCTGGTTCGCCATGCGCAATGTCAACACCGGCTTCTGCCTTATCATGATGGCCGTCAAGATTGTTCTCTACATCATCAGTATATGCTAAGTCAGATTCCATATCTCGGCTGGTGGTACCTCCGTGCGCTGTGCGGCCGCAAGGCTCCCCTGCAGTCCGTAATCTTCATCCTGGACCGCTGTAACCTGCGCTGCAAGCACTGCTCGGTGTATGAGCTGACCAATCCTCGCATAAAGACCTTCGAGCAGATCCGCGGCGAGCTGGAGTACTGCTACAAGGCCGGCAGCCGCTACGTAGACTTCGAGGGCGGGGAATTGTATCTCTGGAAGGACGGAGACAAGACCATCGACGACGTAATAGACCTGGCTCACGCAATCGGCTTCTGGAGCGCGACCATCACCACCAACGCCCAGCTGCCTTTTAACGGCAGCCACGCCGACCAGGTGTGGGTGTCGATGGACGGCATCGGTGCCTTCCACGACGAGATCCGCGGCAAGGGCGCCTTCGCAAGACTGGAGAAGAACATCGCGGATTTCAAACGCAACGCCCCCGAAGGCAGGGTCCTCCCTCCCGTCTGTGTAAACATGGTGGTCAACAACCTCAACGAAAGCAATGTCGAGGTGGCTCTGGACTACGTCAAGGACAATCCTTACATCGACAACATCTCCGTCAACTTCCACACCCCGTTCAAGGAGACTGAAGGCCTCTTCCTCGACCCGGCACGCCGCAACGAGATAATCGACATGCTGATCGAGCGCAAGCGCAAGGGCTACCCCATAATGAACACCGTGCCGGGCCTCAAGGCCATGCGCATGAAGGACGGCCGCACAGTGTGCACAGACCGCTGGTGCTGGGTGACGAACTTCATCTTCTCCGACGGAAGCCGCAGTCCCAAATGCATGGGCTTCACCCACGGCGTGTGCGACCGCTGCGGATTCTCCATGGGCGGCGAGATGTACAGCCTCTTCCATTTCAACCCGGCCACTATTGCCGCCGGACTCCACCTTCGCAGACGCATATAAGGCTTTGCTGCCACTCTTTGGTTTTTACAATTAATTGTTTATCTTTGTAGAGTATGCATCAGAAATCTGCTGCATTTGACTGACTATTCACAAACCAAACTTTATAACTTATGAAAAAACTTTTTGTAGTTCTCGCACTGTCTCTTATGGCTCTCAGCGCTAACGCTCAGGCCTATATCGGAGGTGCTCTCAGCTTCCAGGCTGCCGGCAACAACGCCGTAGTTACCATCCTTCCTGAAATCGGCTACAACCTCAGCAAAACAACTGCTATCGGCGCCCAGGTCGGCTGGAGCAACGCTACTGCTGCCAACAGGTTCGTCTTCGCACCTTACTATCGTTACGGCTTCAAACAGCTCGGCCCTGTAAGCCTCTTCATCGACGGTGAATTCCAGCTCAATGCATGGACAACAGGTGGCGCAACCACAACCCAGTTCGGTGTAGGTCTCGCTCCCGGTATCGCCATCATGGCAGGTGACCACTTCTCATTTGTAGGTCACATCGCCCGCATCGGTTATTACAACGGTGCTTTCGGCATCAACATCGACACAAACCAGAACTTCCAGATGGGTGTTTACTACCACTTCTAGTAGTTGCTGACACAATAAAAAACAGCCTCCGGAATCCGGGGGCTGTTTTTTTATGGCATCTTGCGCTGTCTATTCGGCGTAAGTGACTTTCACTACTGCTTCATCACCCGTCCATGAGATGTTGTAGCCGGGATGGCTGGCGTTCATGGGGATGGTGTAAGTCTGTCCGAGGCCTGAAACAGGGCTGGCGGTCTTGTCTGACACCTCTTTGGCGAGGGTGCGCACGAATGACGGGCCTTTGCTGGCGTCAGCGAGGGTGAAATGGTACTCTGCGTTCATGAGTGAACGTGAAGTCACATAGGACGATGTCGGGGCAGATTTGTATTTGCCGAAATAACCCTGGTTCCTTCCGCCGCCTGCAGAACCCATGACGGGGCCGTCGAAGGTGAAGACGATGTTGTTAAGAGTGACGCCGTTGAGGGCCGGAGATACTGAAGGAGTATAAGTCAGCCTGTTGTTGGCAGACACCTGGGTGCTCGGGAACCTGCTCCTTACGGCGCCGAGATTGGTCGCTGAAGTGAAGAGCATGTCGTAGGTGTCGCCGTATGTAGAATGCATGGTGGTCTTGAACTCGGGTGCATAGTAGGCATCTGACTTGACGCTGTATGTATAGCCGGGGGTGTTGTCGGGCTGATAGACTGCAGGAGTGGCGACAGTATTGCCGGATTTGTCTACATACCTCACGCCGGAAGAATAAGTCTCGACCTTGGAGATGTCGCCGATGAAGACATGGGCTACAGCAACATCTTCGGGGAGAGTGAAGAGGACCCTGCCGGTCTTGTCGATGCAGAGAGGAGTCTCACCCGGGGCGATGACGTATGCCTTGTCCTCGAAGAAAGTAGTTCCGTCAAGATAGTCGGCAGTAACCCTGAACAGGCCGTCGGTGCCGATATAACCCACCTTGCCGTTCAGCACGACCTTTGCCAGGTCGCCGCTGAAGTTTTCTGCGGCCTCGAATGCCGGCTCGATCACGAGCTCGCCCTTGGGGTTGACATAGCCCCACTTGGACCCTACCTGCGAAGGAGTGAGCTTCGGCTCACCGGCGCATGATGCTATTACCGCCAGGGCGGAAACCATCATGAAAAATGATGCAAAACGTTTCATATTGGAAATTTGTGATTATTTGCGGTCTATTGGCTTTCAAAGTTACAGTTTTTTATTTAATAATTCCCGCCGTTTTGTTAAATTTGAGTTTCGATTACAACACAAGACCGAATTATGAAACAATTCATCCTATCATTAGCCGTTATGCTTATGGCAGTTTCTTGCTCTCAGAAAACAGATTCGAAGGCTCTCGTACTATATTATTCCCAGACCGGCACGACTGCAGCCGTAGCCCTGCAGATCGCCGACAAGCTCGGAGCCGACATTGAAGAGATCACCGTCGTCAACCCTTACAACGGCAGCTATCAGGAGACCATCCAGCGCTGCATGGAAGAAAGGGAGTCCGGCAATCTTCCGGAGGTCAACCCCATCAAGGCCAACCTCGATGACTACGACGTAATATTCTTTGGTTATCCCATCTGGTTCGGCACCTGCGCCCTACCGGCTATCAGTTTCCTGAAGACCGTAGATTTCAGCGGCAAGACCATAGTTCCGTTCTGCACCTTCGGCAGCGGCGGTCTGCTCGACGGTATCAAGGAAGTCAAGGCTGCCCAGCCCGCGGCTATAGTGCTTGACGGTTATGGTGTAAGGGCCGCCCGCATCAACGCCATGCCTGCCGAGGTCGACCGCTTCCTCAAGGAGAACGGTTTCCTCGAGGGCGAGTTCGAAAAGCCCGGTGATTTTTCTGCAGTACGTCCCGCAACCGAAGAGGAAGCTGCCATCTTCGACGCAGCAGTCGGCACTTATCCCATGATCCAGGCCAAGGCCAAGAACGTTTGCTCAAGAGCCATCAACGGCGGCACTGAATACATCTTCGAAGCTGAAGCTCCCGCCGGTCCCGGTCCCGCAATGCCCGGCGCCATGAAGATCTACGTCCTCGACATGGACGGCCAGGATCCTGAATTCACACAAGTTGTAAGATAATTTGTCTGCTTTGAAAAGACTAATCAGCATAATCCTGTTGTCCGCCTTTGTGGCGGCATGTGGTGATGCGAACACGCAGTATGTCCGCAAGGCTGTCCGCCTTATGAGCCTCTTCGGCATCTATGCCCAGGGTCCAGAGTGGGATGCAGCGAAGAAAGAAGCGCTTGCAGCCAGGCCCGCGACTCTGGAGGAGGCCCAGCAGGTTGTCTGGACTGCCGGAAAGGTAGCGGGCGGCAAACATACTTTCGTCATGACTGCAGGAAGGGTGCAGGAAGACGATAAAGCCGAATGGGAGATGCCTTCTGTCGAACAGCTCGACGGCGGCATCCTCCTTATCAAGCTCCCCCCCTTCTCCGGGAACTCCTCTGAAGGAGAGAAATACGCCCACACTGTGCTGGACGCCATCCAAGGAACTCCGCAAGGGGTTGTCGTAGACCTGCGGGGCAACCGGGGCGGCAACATGTATCCTATGATCGCTGCCGTCCACCGTTTCCTTCCTGACGACAACATACTGCGGTTCCACACCCGTCGCCGCACTATGACAATCAATCTGGACTACGTCACTCTCACTGCCGGCGTCGACCGCCAGCCATATATCTCCTGCCCTGTCGCACTCCTTACCGATGAGGGCACAGGCAGTTCCGGCGAGGCTACTCTGCTATGCTTCCGCGGTCTGGACTACGCCAAGTCTTTCGGCTCACCCACTGCAGGTTATGCTTCTTCCAACCAGTCTTTCTCCCTGCCTGACGGTGCTATGCTCGTCCTCACCATCGGCGACGACATCGCCCGCACCGGCGAGTCGTTCTGCGATGACCCCATCGTTCCCGACGTAACCACCGAAACCCCTCTCGAGGCCGCTCTGGAATGGCTTCACGACCATAACGAATAAATAACAATTGTTTTCAATGAACAAGCTGTCAATGCTAATCGCCATTGCGCTGCTGTCTCTCAGTTTCAGCGCGCAGGCCATCGACCCTCCGTATCCCGAGGGCCCCGGCCTTGAATTCGTATGTGAACTCCGCGTCAACTGCGACCCGGGCTACAATGTTGGCAAGACTGCCCACGGCATCCGCAACGTCATCCCCATCGTCGGCGGCACCTTCTCCGGCCCCGACATGAACGGCGAGATAATCGGCGGCGGCGCCGACTACCAGCTGATTGACCAGGAGCACGGCCGCACCGAGGTGGAGGCCATCTACTCCATCAAGACCGACGACGGCGTGTACATCCATATCCGCAACTGCGGTCTGATCACCATGGGGCGTGACGCGAATGGCGCTCCCAGCTTCTATTTCCGCACCGCGCCGAAGTTCGAGGCTCCGCAGGACAGCAAATACAACTGGCTCAACGACGCAATCTTCGTATGCATGCCCGGCCCCGCCACCGACTGCATCTGCCTCCGCGTCTGGAAAGTCCTCTAACCAATCATGCACATACGACATCTCGCTATAATCCTGCTGCTGGCCATCGGCCCCATGCAGCTGGGGGCTCAGGACATGCCCCTATACAAACAGGTGGTCAAGGAGCTCAGTTCCGCTAAATATCAGGGCCGCGGCTACGCCAGAGACGGTGCCAACAAGGCCGGAGAGTATCTGCGGACGGAGTTTACAAAGGCCGGGGTTGATAAAGTGACCCTCCAGCATTTCGCAATTGATATCAATACTTTCTCCGGAAAGATGGGACTGTGGGCTGACGGGAAAAAGCTCATTCCGGGTGTGGATTTCTCCATGCGCGAGTACTCGCCCGGCGTCCGCGGCGAATTCCCGCTGTACTTCATCGACACCCTGGACTTCAACCCCGACCGTATCTATGCAGACCTTGCCAGGCCCGAATATGCGGACTGCATGGTGGTATGCGAGTTCTGGTTCACTTACAAGCACCGCGATGTTTTCTCGAAACTTCAGAAGGCCGGCGAATGTCCCAATGCCGGACTCATCTACACATGGACCTCTCCTATCAAATTCTACAAGGCTTATGGCGACCATGTAGTGGACAAGCCCATTATATGGGTGACACCAGAGGCTATAGAGGGGGTAAAAAGAGTGCGTGCAAACATCGACAACAAGTTTCTGGACAATTACGGTCTTTTCAATGTCATAGCTAAGGTCGAAGGCGCGAGTCACGACAGCTGCTACGTTTTCACTGCGCACTACGACCATCTGGGCAATCTGGGCAGAAAGGTATTTTATGCCGGGGCCAACGACAATGCGTCCGGCACTGCCACAATAGTGACGCTGGCGGCATACTATGCCAAGAATCGTCCTGCATACGATATGTATTTCATCGCATTCTCTGGCGAGGATGCAAACCTGCGCGGTTCGGAGTTCTTCGCGCAGCACCCCGTCGTGCCGCTGGAGCAGATCAGGTATCTGTTCAACATCGACATGATCGGCGACAATAATCCGGTGCAGTACTGCGAGTGCAGCGACGAAGGCATGCGCGGCTTTGCTCTCCTGGAGCAGATCAACGCCAGCAAGGGCTATTTCAAGTCTCTGAACCGCGGCGAGCTGGCTGCCAACAGCGACCACTACCCTTTCGCCACACGTCACGTTCCCTGCATCTTCCTGGAAAATGAAGAAGGAGACGCCTTTCAGTATTACCACACCATCTATGACGACTACAAGCATGCTGTCTTCGACAGCTACGAGCCTGTCTTCCGCCTTATCACCGACTTCATTTCTCAATATTGACAATGATGGAATCTGACAGGATACTGCTGCGGCCATGGAGGGAGAGCGACGCCGCAACTCTCTATAAGTGGGCTTCTGACCGTCTGGTTGGTCCGAGGGCCGGCTGGCCGCCGCACCAGAGTGTCGAGGAGAGTCTGGAGATTATCCGTACCGTATTCAACAACGACTGCAACTGGGCCATCGTGCTCAAGTCAACCGGTGAAGTCATCGGCGCCATAGGCTACGGCCCTGCCTGCGAATGCGAGCTGCCGGCGCGCGAAGGTGAACCTCTGACGGGCTACTGGATTGCCCGCCCCTACTGGAACCGCGGCATCTGCACTGAAGCTCTGCGGCTGATGCTGGACCATATCCGCGCCACTACTGACATCCGTTCGCTGGTCAGCGGCCATTTCATCGACAATCCGGCTTCCGGCCGCGTTATGGAGAAGTGCGGCTTCATTCCCACCGGCGAGACCTGCATCGACGAGACCCAGTATCAGGGCAAGGACCGTCCAATCAGGGTTTTGCGGCTCGAACTTGTCACCAGGATACTTTTCCTATGTCATGGAAACATCTGTCGCAGTCCGATGGCTGAGTTCATGCTGAAAGATATGATGAAGGCCCGCGGCCTGCAGGATCGTTTTTATATCGAATCTGCCGCAGTCTCGTCTGAAGAGATTGGCAATCCGATCTATCCTCCGGCAAAGCGCTGCCTCAACCGCCACGGCATCTGGTTCGATCCCGGCAAGCAGGCCCGCGAGGTCACCCGGGCCGACTATGACCGCTTCGATGTCATAATCTGCATGGACCGCTCGAACATCCGGATGCTGAGATGGATCATCCCCGACGATCCGCAGCACAAGGTCCGCATGATGATGTCCTACGCCGGCCTCGACCGCGACGTCGCCGACCCGTGGTACACCGGCGACTTCGAAACCACCTACCGCGATCTCACCGCCGGGCTGGAGGGCTTGATGGCAGGCTACGTTGCGGAGTAGGATCCTTCGGCGAGCTCGCCCTTCCGCAGGAAAGAAGGGTCTCCGGGGGTTCCGTGAGTGTTAGGCCCGTCATCCGCACAAGCCACCCGCACGGCCTTCAATAGCGCCTGGAGGCGCTACACTCACTCCAATCCAAGTTCGCTTCTAGCGCCTACAGGCGCTAGCGTAGGCCGTGTGGGCAGCCTGTGCTGATAGCAGGCCGAAGCGGCAGGGTTTGGGACAGAGTCCCAGTAATGATTGGCCAGCCCCACTCAGACCCTTCTTTCCTGCTGCGGCGAGCATCATGTCATCCTGAGCGAGGCGAAGGATCTATGTTGCTGCCTTTGTCCGGAAGAATCGCCCGAAATGTGCTGACCATGGCGCGATATTCGGCGATACTGGCGCTTTCGCTGCCTTAGTCCGGAAGAATTGCCCAAAATGTGCTGACCAAGGCAAACCCCATAAGAGGATTTGCAGGTGTGAGGCGGTCCGGCGGGGTTATCCTAGGGCGGCAGCAGGAGCCATCCAAAGAGCTCCTGCTGGCGGACTGGAGATAACCCAATATCCAAACCATCGCGATCACCCTCCCATCGCCCCTGCCTCAAATCACTAAAGAAGGTTATCCTAACCGGACAAAGCGAGCCCTCCCGAGAGTTCGCTTTGCTGGCTGGAGATAACCTTCGTTCCTTTTCACGCCGCTTCCGACTCATTTCTGTTCCTCAATATGGATGTGGAAGCCTGAGATTCATTTCGTCGCCACTTTTCCGGTGAAAACTCGCGATTTCTGCGACAATATGAAGAAATGCGCACCAGATTCATATTGAGGAAACCGTATTATATTTGTGCAACAAATAATGACCCCATGCCCACCGAACTCCACCCTTTTTCTCCTTTCCTGCCTGAGGTTGCGCGGATCCTTTTTCTGGGGAGTTTTCCGCCGCAGGAGAAGCGGTGGTCGATGGAGTTCTACTATCCGAACTGGACTAATGATTTCTGGCGGGCGATGGGGCTGCTGTTCTATGGCGACAGGGAGTGGTTTGCGGTGGTGGGGGAAAGGCGTTTCGATGTTGAGAAGGTGAAGGCGTTCTGCAGGGAGCAAAGGCTGGCGCTGTATGATACTGCCTGCGAGGTGCGGCGGCTGCAGGACAATGCTTCTGACAAGTTCCTGGAGGTTGTCACGCCCACCGATATTCCGGCGCTGTTGGAGAGGATTCCGCTGTGCAACGCTCTTGTTACTACCGGCCAGAAGGCCACTGATGTCATTGTGGAGACCTTCGGCTGTGCCCAGCCGCCTATGGGTGGCTGTACTCCCCTTCAGATCGGCACCCGCACCCTCTCCTTCTGGCGGATGCCCTCCACCTCCCGCGCCTACCCTCTCCCGCTCGAGAAAAAAGCCGAGGCGTACCGGGCGTTGTTTGTATAATAGTATTTGTTGGTATTAAAAATAATACCTATTTTTGTAGAAACTGATACAGTTATGGCAGAGTTATTCAGGCAATTCGGATTTGTATTCTTCTTCTTTTCGAGAGAGCATGAGCCAGTACACGTTCATGTCAGGGGGCACAACGGCTTCGCCAAGTTTGTATGGAAAGAAGACGGTTTCGTCTTGGAAGAAGAGCAGAATATAAAAGCAAACGATCTCCGCAGGATAGAACAGACAATCCACGAGAACGCAGACATAATAGTTAACCGCTGGTATGAAATATTCGGAGATGAAAACGATCAGTAAAATATGGTTTGACGGTGACTGGCTTTACGGCCTGAGCGATGACGGCAAGACTTATCGCCAATCCCTATTATGGTACAAGCATCTCAGAACTGCAACCGATGAGCAAAGGAACGATTATGAGACGAGTCCCATCGGTTTTCATTGGCCGAAGCTAGATGAAGACGTAAGCATTGAGAGCTTCTTCTATGACGATGCAGAGCCGACGGCGCTGCAGGTCTTCTTCCTTTCGCATCCCGAGATTAACATAGCCGGTTTCGCACAGAAATTCGGGTATAATGCAACTCTGCTGAGGAACTATATCAACGGCGTCAAAAAACCGTCTAAAGAGAAAGAACAGGAGATATTGTCCAAGATCAGGGAACTTGGACAGGAATATATAGCAGCATAACGGGAGGTCATATGGCCTCCCGTTTTCTATTTAAATTCGTATTGCTGCTAGTTCTTGATGACTCCGAAGAGCAGGGATGCTACGAGCAGGGTGAACAGGATGTTGAAGCCCTGGGCGGTGAGGAAGGCCTTGAGGGACTGGTTGTTCTCCTTGGCGAAGATCTGCTTGAAGTTGGTCTCCAGACCGATGCAGACGAATGCTATCGAGAAGAAGATGTTCTGGAAGTTCTTTGCCAGGCCTTTGTAGGCGATGCCTTCGGGGCTGCTGCCGGCGAAGAAGAGGCTGAACACGATGGATGCCACTACCATTCCGACAACAAATTTGGGGAAGCGCTCCCAGATCACTTTGCCTGAAGTCTTCTCGACACCCTTGGTGCCGCGGAGGGACCAGAACAGCGAGATGAGGAATGCTGCCACGCCAATCAGCACGTTCTGAGAAGCTTTCACGATTACGGCTGTCTGGCCGGCCTCGTCTCCAAGGATTCCGCCGGAGGCGGCCACTGCGGCTGTTGTGTCGATGGTTCCGCCGATCCAGGCTCCTGCCACCTGGGCCTGAGCCAGCTCGTTGCCGGGGAAGAACAGCGGCAGCAGCCAGTTGCAGAGCAGCGGCATGATGTAGAGCATGGGGATGGCCACTACCATGACGAGGGAAATGACGTATGAGAGTTTCTTCTGGTCGCCCTTGATGGTTCCGCAGGTGGCGATGGCGGCAGAAACGCCGCAGATACTTACCGAGCTTGCAAGCATGGTCGACATCTCGTCATCTACCTTGAAGACCTTGCGGGAAACCCAGAAGCCGAAGTACCATACGCAGAGCACCACGATAAGGGCCTGTGCCAGGCCGTATGCGCCGGACTTCAGCACTTCCTGATAGAGCACTGTCGCACCGAGGCAGACGATACCTATCTTGATGTAGAACTCGCTCTGGATGGCCGGTTTGAGCCACTCAGGGATCTTGAAGAAGTTGCTGATTATCAAGCCAAGTATGACTGCGAACAGCACTGCTTCAAGGCCGTATTTCTTGCAGAAAGGGATTGTCGCCAGCGCCAGCGAGATTACCGTCAACAGGCATATTACCAGGAATGAGAGGAATATGCCCTTGAAAGGTTTTCCGGTCAGGGCTGATGACAGGTAGAGCAGCGCCAGCACAAATAGGAAGATATAGACTGCGCCCAGCCATCCCTGCCAGTCGCCGAGCGCGCTTGCACTCTGGCTCGCCAGGATTCCGGGGATCTTGAGGCTGTTCATTGCGCTGGGGAATATCACGCACAGTGCCAGCACGATAAATCCCAGAACGACTACTATCCACTCGTCGTTCACTAATGCTTTTCTTGTTTTAGTCATATATGTTCAGGTTTTAGAATTTGACAGAAAACATCGCCTGGAACAGATGCCCGGGCTTGTCATATCGCTCGCGGTTGAGCAGAGTGTAGTTCAGCTGGAAGCGCAGGTGGCTCTCGGGCCAGATATCCAGACCGGCCATATAGTTGGTCTGCTTCATCTTCTGGATTACACCAATCTCATTGTAGTGATCAAACCTGACCACGGGGCGCATCTTTGCTGATTCACCTATCGGGAACCAGTAACCGGCTACTACATAGAATCCTACATACTCGGTCGAGGCAGATGCGTACTGGATATCGGCGTGGACAAATTCGGAACGCAGGGTCAGCGCATCGTCCTTATATTCGCCGCCGAAAGAATAGCGGTTGTTGCGGGCATGCTTGTCTACTCCGTTGTCGTACGTCCCGCGCACTCCGGATGCCGACAGCGTCAGCTCCTTTACAAACGGATGGATGTCTATCCTGCCGATCAGGTCTTTTGACTGGTTGTCATCCTTGGTGTTGATACCGTTGCCGTTGAATACACCCAAGTAATAGCTGAGTAAGGGGAAGCTGGCGCCGTTGTCATCGAACGCTGTTCCATAGAGCATTATTCCCATGTCACGGCCTGCCCCGCGCTTGCCTCCGAGCACGTCGCTGAAGCCGGCCAGCTTGTTGATCACTATGGCATTGTCAATGCCTTCCTGATTCAGCGGAGAGTACTGGTTCTCAAGGGTGAACGGAGTCTTGAACTGTCCGAGCTCGAAATTGATCTGCTTGTTAATCTTGCATTTCACAAACGCATCGATCATCTTGGGCGTGCCGGACACGTCGGCCTGCAGACGGAACTCAATATTGTCCGTAATGCCGCCCTTCACATCCAGACGGGCACGCCTTGTATGGAAG
This sequence comes from Bacteroidales bacterium, assembly GCA_017617655.1. Taxonomy (GTDB): domain Bacteria; phylum Bacteroidota; class Bacteroidia; order Bacteroidales; family UBA932; genus Equibacterium. Next base: position 3,565 of record JAFZVU010000055.1, on the reverse strand, counting down.
GTGCTGGACGCCTCGACACCTTTATTATTATTTTCTTGTCTCTCGTAAGAATACTGTCCGTCGATCCATCCGCCGACAGAAAGATACCCAGGAATCTTCGACTGGGCATAGGATACGCTCCACGCCCCAGCCAGAATGGCCGCCAGCACGATCGTCCGGCTGATTCTGAAGAAAACTGTTCTCATAGTTTTAGTTTTGGTTTCTCTACAAAGATACCAATTATCCGTTTGAATGTAATTTGTATCTTTGAGTAACATATCAAACGTGCAATGAACATCCTTGTAATTAACGGAAGCCCCAAGGGCAAGAACTCGATTACGCTGCATACTGCGCTGTTCCTTGAGAAGAAGTTTGCCGGCCACAGCTTCAGCTATCTGGACGCCGGACAGAAGATAAAGGCATTTGAGAAAGATTTCTCCGGTGCGCTGGAGGCCGTCCGGAAGGCTGACCTGATTATATTCTGCTACCCGGTCTATACTTTCCTTGTGCCCAGCCAGCTGCACCGCTTCATCGAACTGCTGAAAGCTGCCGGCCTGGATTTCTCGGGGAAAGCCGCCACCCAGCTAACTACTTCGAAGCATTTCTATGACATAACGGCCCACCGCTTCATTGAAGACAATTGCGCCGACATGGGCATTCCGTTCCTCGAAGGTCTGTCGGCAGATATGGATGATATACTGTCGGAGAAAGGACAGAAGCAGGCCGTCGACTGGCTGGAATTCACTCTGTGGAAGCTTTCCCGCGGCGAATTCAAAAGACCGCAGACAGCAGCTGGCGAGGGCATCAGGCACTCTGCTAGCGTTCCGGAGCCAGTGCAGCACGACGAGAGCAAGAAAGCTGTGATAGTCACCGACCTCCTGCCGGAGGACAGTGGGCTGAAGGCCATGATAGACCGTTTCGTCGCCGTCTTCCCCTATGGCTGCGACGTCATCAATATACAGGATTTCCCGTTCATGGGAGGCTGCCTTAGCTGCTTCAGCTGCGCCGCCACCGGCAAATGCGTCTACAAGGACGGTTTCGACGATTTCCTTCGGAACACAATTCACAAGCACGACGCCATCCTCTACGCCTTCCGCATCAAGGACCACTCGATGGGCTCGCGCTTCAAGATTTACGACGACCGCCAGTTCTGCAACGGTCACCGCACCGTCACTATGGGCACACCCTTCGGCTATCTGGTAGAGGGCGACTATGCTGTCGAAGAGAACCTCCGTATGCTGCTGGAGGCTCGCGCCCAGGTCGGTGGCAATTTTCTGGCAGGAGTGGCTACCGACGAGCATGATGTCGACAAGGAGATCGACGCCCTCGCCGCCACGGTGGCCTACGCGATGGAGAAGCATTACACTCCGCCCCAGAACTTCCTGGGAGTGGGCGGCATGAAGATCTTCCGCGACCTGATCTACATGATGCGCGGCTTGATGCGCGCCGACCACAAGTTCTTCAAGAGCCACGGCCAGTACGATTTCCCGCAGAAGCAATGGAAGACCTCTCTGTCGATGTACCTCGTGGGCGGCATGATGAACAATCCCAAGCTCAAGCGCAAGCTCGGCTCCAAGATGACCGACGGCATGATCGCCCCCTACAAGAAAGTCATCGAATCTGCGTAGCCTATCTGCCATTGCCGTCAGCATGCGTACAAGGTCTGCAAATTTGTCGCAGGCCTTGTGCACCTATATTTTACAAATCCCTGACTTACAATCCTTTACGTTTTTGAAGTGTACAAGGCATGCAACATTTTAGCAGACCTTGTACACTAGGTGGCGAGTGGATACTATGGCTACAGCAAAAGCACCGAACTTATCTCCCGCCAGGCAGGGAGCTCTGCCTAATGGCTCCCTTTTGCCTGGCGAGGATAAGTTCTGCATTTGTGTGGCTCGCAGCTCTGAGGATTAGCAGCAGATAAACCGGTCGTGGAGATGGGGTTATTTCCCGTCCAGCAGCAGGAGCTCTTTAGATGGCTCTTGCTGCTGTCCGAGAATAACCCACTGAGATTTTCCTACCACGGCCAGAAAGGGGTTGCTCTTTCCATTTTACAGAAGTGTGCGCCGCAGACCAGCCTCACAGAGCGTATAACGCATGTTGCCGGCGCACACTGGCCTTTAAAACGAGGGGTGTGCGCTGCCGATAGGTCCTGAAGGGCTCTCCAGAGGGGGTGAGCGGCGCACACTTTTGCATGAAATGGCAAAATCAAATCTGTGCGGTGGATTAACAGCTGCTAAGGAAAGCAAAGCCTTCGGAAAGCGAAAGTGATGGTAGTCGGCTGATTTATGGACCACTACCCTCAATATCGGCCTAATTTGATGGCAGTCGGTTCAATATTGTACCACTACCATCAGTAGAAGCAAATATCTTTGCTACTGGCGAGCGCTTTCCCCCGCATCAGCAAGTTGTTTCATGGTATGAGACTATATGCTATAACTCCAATATTGCGGAGCAAATTCTCGCAGTTTCCATATAATAACGTTCCTTGGTATGTGAGATCGCCCCTGCACTCTCATACCTCGGAAACAAAATGATTCTTCCATGAAGAAAACGGTGACATGCGACGAGATATTGTAAGAGGAAGGACGATGGCGCCGGCTGTGGCCAGTATGCCAAGCAGTATCAGGACATAGGTCAAATAGTTGTCATCAGTTGCTTCTGGATTTATCGCAGAAAAGATGCCCGCGATATCCGGCATATCGAACGGATGCAGGATTATAAGGATGGCAAGGGCGGCACCGACCAGGATTCCTGCAGCAAAGACGATGCGTAGTGTATGGCGGCTGCGGCGGTACTCGCGGTCACGATATGCTTTAATCTGCTCAACGGCAGCCAGCTTGCTATTCAATTCCAGCCGGAACAGCGCCGGATCTGACGGCTGCGGAGCCGCCTCATGCATTAATTGTCTTATCTCGTCTTCCATGTTTCGTAATATGATTTGATATGATATCTCCCGCGTGTGAGATATGCCCTCACGCTGCCGGCAGGGATGTCCAGGATAGCAGCAATCTCTTTGACAGGACGGTCTTCCATATAGAAAAGAAGCAGGGCGGCCCTTTCTTTTTCAGGGAGCTGGAGGATGGCGCGCCATAACTCCTCGTATCGGAAAGAGCTGTCGCTGGCCTCCTGTCCGGCAATCGATTGCGCCTGCGGACTGTCCAGCGACGCCGTCAGCAGCTTTCGCGATCGCAGCCGGTCGATGTAGCAGTTATAAGCTATGCGGAACAGCCATGTGCCGAAACTACTCTTGCCGCGGAAAGAACCCGAAGCCACATAGGCGTTGACCATCGCATCCTGAACAATGTCGTCAGCCTCAGCCTTGTCTCCGCACAGTGCGAGCAAGAACCGCCGCAACGGCTCCTGCTCGACCGAAACAAGTGATATGAACTCTTCTCGGGTCAAACCTATGAAATCCTCAAGAATAGCCGGTTACTGATTATCCTCCAGTTCTGCCAGTTCTTTGGCATAAGTCTTCTTCCCGACGGAATAGACTATGAAAAAGGCGATACCGACTGCAAGGATAATTCCGCAGACAATCAATAATACAATAAACTGTCCCGAATCTTCATTAATCATGTCACTG
>JAFZVU010000054.1 GCA_017617655.1 Bacteroidales bacterium | reverse complement strand
GTCTACGTGGCTGTGCCCGCCGCCTCGGGCAGCATCGTCTTCTATGCCGCCAAAGGCAAGTACCTCTACACCAAGAGCGTCAGCAAGACCCTCACGGCCGGACACCTCTATCCCGTCAATCTCAGCATGTCAATCGTGGAAGGCGCACTCTCCGGCCTCTTCAGCGTCAGCGCAAGCAAGAAAGTCTACTTCTCGAAGGGCAACCTGGAGGCCGTTTTCATGGGCTCCAGCGGAGTGTTCACTTGGCAGTTCTTCGGAGACCAGTGGGGCTGCGTGGGCAATGCCGCCGCCAACAACGCCATCACCGGCAACGGCACCGTCTCGACAGCCGGTTCGGTGGACCTCTTCGGCTGGAGCTCCACAAAAACTACATACGGAATCCATAACTCAACAACGGGCAGCGACTACGAAGGCGATTTCCGCGACTGGGGTACCAATGCCATCAACAACGGCGGCAACGCAATCGACCTGTGGTGTACGCTGAACGATGATGAGTGGAGATACCTCATCTACAACCACACTTGGGGCAGGGCCACCGTGGCTGACGTCTGCGGTCTTATCATCCTGCCCGACAACTATTCCGGCACTGCCATCAACACCCCCGGCAACAACAGCAGATGGAACACCAACACCATCGACGCCTCCTCCTGGGCCTCCAACTATGAGGCCTACGGCGCAGTGTTCCTTCCCGCTGCGGGCTACCGCCACGGCATGTATATAGACCACGCCCCTTTTTCTAATGAAAAACGCTGCTACTACTGGTCGTCTGGGTCATTTAGCGTAAGTGGCGGTTACTACATGGAGTTCGGACCACAAAACTACGGCTTCGAGGGCACCAAAAACTACCTTTTCTATGGGATGTCCGTGCGCCTCGTCCGCGTCGCCAACTGATTTTTTTAACCGACTCCTGCTACACCGCCATCTCTTCAGTTGAAGGGGTGGCGGCTTTAACAAGATACTATATGGATAAAGAAACCACTCAACTCCAACTCTACCAGCACTATCTGAGTTTCTTCCTGCCGGAAGGCATAGTGCAAGTATTGGGTGGCTTACTCCGGACGGCAAGAACGTCATCCTGAACATGTATCCGCTGGTCGCTTCCGGCACCCACTATTCCGCAGAGTTTGCGGCTATTTAAAAGAGACTCTTGGATACGACCCCGGTGACAGCACGTCGCCTTGGTAAGTTCTATTTCACGGACGGCGATAACCTTGAGCGTTCGTACAAACAATCACTGAGCGACTTCCCTGAGTGGGAACAGCGGGAACATGCCTCCGACTGGGTCCTGCTGGAGGAGAACATCGGCGAGAACCTATGCATCGACGAGACCTCGTTGCAGGATGACCTGTTCACGATTCTCTCCAACAAGGACGGGCACTGCAAGCAGGGTACCCTTGTGGCTGCGGTCCGCGGCACCAAGGCGCAGGACGTTGTGGACATCCTGCTCAAGATACCGGAAGAGCAGCTTATTATCATGATTTTACACCTACATCTCACGTCGGGCAATTCAGCTTCGCCCTTCTTTCCATCTGGGGCGAAGCTGAATTCGTAAATCGCTTTTCCAGAAACGCAAAAATCTGAAAAAGTGCACGTGGTGGTCCAATTCATGAACCACCGCCTTCAAAAGGAGGGGGTTTTTGACAGTGGTCTGCTAATTTTTGGACCACCACCAGCACTTGCCAAGTCCGGGACGTCTCCGACACTTTATCTGGCGACGCGCAGTTTGGCGAATTTCAGGAGGAGGGTTTTGGTAGTGCCGTCTTCGAATTTGACGACGGCTTTCATTCCGGCGCCGTCGCCGTCGAAGGAAAGGATGGTGCCGAAGCCGAAACGGTCGTGCTCTACGCGCTGGCCTACCTGCAGCGAGGCGACGGGGTCGGGGGTGAATCCCGGGGTCGGCGTGTGGGATGAGGGACGGGTCGGGGCGGGCGGCACGGGTCGCTGCGGAGTGGAAAACGCGGGAGCTTGCGCAGCCTTGCGGGGATAACCGTAGGCAGGGCGGTCACCGCCGGAAGTATAGTTAGTACCGTAAGAAGGACGGCCGTAAGAGCCCCCACCGAACTGGCGGCCGAAGGCGGCACCCATCGCGGCATTGCTGGCAGCCCTTGCACCCGAGCGGGAGGGGATCGAACCGGTCAGGAACCGGCTGTCGATCTCACGCACGAAACGGCTCACGTCGTTGCTCTCGCTCTTACCCCAGCGCATGCGGTTGCTGGCGTAAGAAAGGGTAACGACTTTCTGGGCCCTGGTGAGGGCCACATAGAAGAGCCTGCGCTCCTCCTCGACATCCGCGGGCATCAAATCGATCGACGACGGGAAGAGATTCTCCTCGAGGCCTACTATGAACACGTACGGGAACTCCAGACCTTTCGAGGCATGCACCGTCATCAGCGCAATCTTATTGTTATTGTCGTCATCCTGGCCGCTGTCACGCTCAGCCGCAGTCAGCAGAGTGATGTTCTCCACATATTCGGCGAGGGTTACGGTAATGTCGCCTATAAGCGAGTCGTCCCCGTTGGCTCGGCTCTCAGTCTCCTCGTCGACATAGTCCTTGATGCTGTTGAAGAGGGCCTCGACGTTCTGGAACTTCGAAAGGCCTTCGATGGAAGTGTCTGCCTTGAAGGCTATCAGGGCTCCGGACTGGTTGCCTATCTCCAGCGCAAGCTCGTAGGCATCCGTTTCTGCCATCTTCTGGTTCATTTCCAGGATCATTGCAGCAAAACTCCTCAGCTTGCCGATGGCTGCAGACTTAAGTCCTCCAGCCGTCAGTTCCTGGTCCGGCAGCATCACCGTGTCGAGCATAGAAAGGCCCTTTGAGGAAGCCAGTGCCGCAAGATATGTGAGGGTGGTGTCGCCGATGCCGCGGGCGGGGAAATTTACCACCCGGCGGAAAGCCTCGTCGTCCATAGGATTGATTGCCAGCCTGAAGTATGCCAGCATGTCCTTCACCTCGGCGCGGTCGTAGAACGAGAAACCGGCGAAGATGCGATACGGCAGGTTGCGCTTGCGAAGGGCTTCCTCTATAGAGCGGGACTGGGCGTTGGTGCGGTAGAGGACGGCGAAGTCGCTGTACTGGGCCTTGGCGGTGTAGATGCGGTCGACGATCTTGGCGGCGACCAGATAACTTTCCTCCTGCTCCGTGAAGCCGTTCATCACCTCTATCTTCTCTCCCACCGCCTGCTCTGAGAAGCAAGTCTTCTCGAGCCTGTGTTCATTGCGGGCGATGAGGCTGTTGGCGGCGTCCACTATGGTCTGGGTGGAACGGTAGTTCTGCTCCAGACGGAATATCTTGGCCTCGGGATAGTCTTTATGGAAGGTGAGGATGTTCTCGACACGGGCACCGCGGAAGCCGTAGATGCTCTGGCTGTCGTCGCCCACCACGCAGATGTTGCGGTGACCGGCGGCCAGCCTGCGGAGGATGACGTACTGGGCGTAGTTGGTATCCTGATACTCGTCCACCAGGATGTAACGGAAGCGGTTGCTGATCTGCTCCAGCGCCTCGGGGAAATCCCTCAGCAGGATATTGGTATTGACGAGGATGTCGTCGAAATCCATGGCGCCGGCAATCTTGCATTTCTTGGCGTAGAGGCTGTATATGTCGCTGATGCGCCCCTTCCGGGCCATCTTGTCCTGCTCTATGGCCGTAGTAGTGTTGGCATAGATGGCAGCGGTGATCAGGTTGTTCTTGGCAGATGAGATGCGGTTGGCAATCTCGTTGGGCTTGTAGACCTTCTCGTCCAGCTCCAGCTCCTTGATGCACTGCTTCACCGCGGCGCGGCTGTCGGACTGGTCGTAGATGGTGAACTGCTTTGGATATCCCAGCTGCTCGGCATAGTCGCGCAGGAAACGGATGAAGATGGAATGGAAGGTTCCCATCCAGATCCAGCGGGCCCTGTTCTCCCCCACGAGGGCGGCGATGCGCTCCTTCATCTCGCCGGCAGCCTTCTTGGTGAAGGTCAGCGCAAGGATCTCTGACGGGGCGGCGCCGCAGGCTATGGCATTGGCTATCCTGCAGGTGAGCACACGGGTCTTCCCCGCCCCTGCTCCGGCAATGATGAGGCAAGGGCCGTCAATGTTGCGAACGGCCTCAGCCTGAGCCTCGTTCAACTGGTCGAATATGTGGTTTGCGCTGCTTTCCATGGTATGCAAAGATAAGTTTCAAAAAAGCTAAAATCAAAGGTGATTTCTTCTTTTTTTATATGTATCTTTGCCGGATATTCTGAACAAATTATATATCAAATTTTTATATCAACTAATAATGTCAGAACAGATCAGATTAAAGAAAGGACTGGACATTCCCGTTGCCGGGGCCGCCTCTGCTACGATCGCCAAAACTGTTTCTGCGGATGTTGTTGCAATAAAGCCTACCGACTTCAGGGCTCTCGTCCCGAAGATGGTAGTTAAGGAGGGGGACCGCGTACTTGCCGGTGACCCTCTTTTTGTTGACAAGAACCGTCCTCAGGTATGTTTCTGTTCTCCCGTAAGCGGCGAAGTCGAAGCCGTGGTAAGGGGTGAGAAACGCAAGCTGCTCGCAGTTAGAGTTAAAGCTGACGGCAAGATGGAATACCGCCGCAAGAAAGCGGCAGTCCCCGCTTCCATGACCAGGGAGAAAGCAGCAGACCGCATGCTGGCTATGGGTCTCTGGCCGATGGTTATCCAGAGGCCTTACGGCATCGTCGCCAACCCGGACGACAGCCCCAAGTCAATCTTCATTTCGGCCATGGATACCGCCCCGCTGGCGCCGGATTACGACTTTGTACTCCAGAACCGCTTCGACGACGTGCAGACAGGTGTCGACGTCCTCAGCAAATTCACCAAGGGCGGAGTTCACTTCAGCATGAATTATTACACCTGCCCGTCTTCAGAATTCAAGAAGCTCCGCGGAGTTATCTTCCATGAGTTCGAAGGCAAGCATCCCGCAGGCAACGTAGGCGTCCAGATCAACCACATCAGCCCCATCAACAAGGGCGAGATAGTATGGACAGTCGACCTGCTGTCAGTAGCCATGATCGGCAAGGCTTTCAACGAAGGCATCTACGACGCCACCCGCCTTGTCGCAGTCACCGGCCCTGCAGCCAAGAATCCGGCCTACGTCAACGCAATCCAGGGCGCTCCGATGTCGGCCTTCGCCGATTTCTTCGACGCCTCTGAGAACCTGCGTCTTGTAAGCGGCGACATCCTCACCGGAGAGAACGTCGGAGCAGACGGCTTCCTCGGCTTCTTCGACAATCAGGTGACCATCCTCAAGGAAGGCGACTACTACGAGACCTTCGGATGGTGCAAACCTTTCCGCCTCAAGAAGTTCAGCTTCTCCCGCACATACTGGAGCTGGCTGGCCGGCCGCAAGAAATACGACATGGACACCAACACCAACGGCGGTCCGAGACCTTTCGTGGTTTCTGACGTATACGCCAAGGTGCTGCCCATGGACATATACCCCGTCTATCTGGCGAAAGCCTGCCTGGCAAAGGACATCGAGAAGATGGAGAACCTCGGCATCTACGAGGTGCTTCCTGAAGACTTCGCACTCTGCGAGTTCGTATGTCCTTCAAAGAACAATATCCAGCAGATCATCAGCGACGGCATCGACCTAATGTTAAAAGAAATGGCTTAAAGATATGGGACTCAGGAAAACATTTGACAAATGGGAGCCCGCCTTCAAGAAGGGAGGCAAGCTCAGCGCATTCGGCTCATTCTTTGAAGCCTTCGAAACTTTCGTATACGTTCCGAAGACCGTGACGGCAAAAGGCGCCCACGTCCGTGACAGCATCGACCTCAAGAGGACGATGTCCACAGTGATGCTGGCCCTCCTGCCCGCCATCTTCTACGGTATGTACAATATCGGCGTCCAGACAAGCCTGGCTTCAGGTTCCGCATGGGGCTTCTGGCAGTGCATCTGGTTCGGCTTCCTCAAGCTGTTGCCGTTGTATCTCGTCTCTTACATCGTAGGTCTGTTCTTCGAGTGCCTCTTCGCCAACATCCGTAACGAGGAAGTCAGCGAAGGTTATTTCGTGACCGGCCTTATCATCCCTCTGATCGTGCCTGTTACCATCCCTCTGTGGATGCTCGCGCTGGCAGTAGCTTTCGCAGTAGTAATCGGCAAGGAAGTCTTCGGCGGCACCGGATACAACATCTGGAACCCCGCCCTTATGGCCCGCGCCTTCCTGTTCTTCGCTTATCCGAAGCAGATGACAGGCGACGACGTCTGGGTAGCCGGAGTCGACGGCTTCAGCGGAGCCACTCCTCTCAGCCAGCTGGCTGCTACAGGCTCTGTCGATTATTCAGTAGCTGACATGTTCTTCGGTTCCATCCCCGGAGCAGTCGGCGAGACCTCTACCCTCGCCATCCTCATCGGTGCGGTTATCCTTATCTGGACAGGCGTGGCTAGCTGGAAGATAATGCTGAGCTGCGTGGCCGGCGGTCTGCTGGTAGGTCTGCTCGGCGACGTGCCTTGCTACTATCAGCTCATCATGGGCGGCTTCGCATTCGGCTGCGTGTTCATGGCCACCGACCCTGTGACTTCAGCCCAGACCGAAGCCGGCAAGTGGATCTACGGATTCCTGATCGGAGCCTTCGCAGTGCTGCTGAGGCTCTTCAACCCGGGCTATCCTGAGGGCATGATGCTCGCCATCCTCGTGATGAACACCTTCGCTCCGCTCATCGACCACATAGTCGTAAACAGCAACATCCGCAAACGCCTCAAAAGGGCACAGACAGTTTAAGGAGGGCAGGATATGAATACAAACAGCAATACTTATACGATTATCTATACGACAGTCCTTGTCGTAGTCGTTGCAGCTATCCTGGCCATCGTTGCTTCTGCACTGAAGCCGCGCCAGACTGCCAACGTGGAGCTGGAGCAGATGAAATCCATCATGCTGGCCGCCAACATCGGCGAGACCAACGGGCAGCCCGACAAGAAAGCTGATTTCAAGAAGCTCTACGACCAGAATATCGTCAACACTTACGTCATCGACGGTAAAGGCAACCGCGTAGAAGGCGTCGACGCTTTCAAGGTTGACCTCAAATCTCAGTATGAAGCCATCAAGAACGGAGGCGATGTAACTCTCCCCGTCTATGAGTGCAAAGCTGCAGACGGCAGCACGCTCACTATCCTGCCCTGCTACGGTGCTGGCCTCTGGGGCGCCATCTGGGGTTATATCTCTGTTAAGCCTGACGGCGAGACCATCAACGGCGCGTATTTCTCACACGCCAGCGAGACTCCCGGCCTCGGCGGCGAGATCGCTGAGCCCTGGTTCTACAACCAGTTCGACGGCAACATCCTCAAGGATGCAGCCGGAGCCTTCTCGTCCATCAAGATCGTGAAGGGCGGCGACAACGGCGACCCGAACGGTGTTGACGCCATCAGCGGCGCCACCATCACTTCCCGTTCGCTCCAGAACACCATCGAGCAATGGATGAACTACTACAAACTAATACTCGGAGATTAACGACATGGATAAAGAAACATACTTGAAACCCTTATTCAAAGGCAATCCGATAACCGTGCTGGTGCTCGGTATCTGCTCTTCGCTTGCAGTTACCGTCCAGCTCAAAGGAGCGCTTGTGATGGCTCTGTCAGTTACTCTGGTGACGGCATTCTCGAGCCTCTTCATCTCCCTGTTGAGGAACACTATTCCCAACCGTGTCCGCATCATCGTGCAGCTGGTTGTAGTAGCGATGTTCGTAATCCTGATCGACCAGGCCCTGAAAGCTTTCTCTTACGACACTTCCAAGATGCTTTCAGTGTACATCGGCCTTATCATCACCAACTGTATAATCATGGGCCGCATCGAAGCCTTCGCACTGGGAAACAAACCCTGGCCGAGCTTCGTCGACGGAGCATTCAACGGACTGGGCTACGGCATGATCCTGATCATCGTGGCATTCTTCCGCGAGCTCTTAGGCAGCGGCACCCTGCTGGGCTTCCAGATCATCCCCGCCAGCTGGTACATCGAGAACGGCGGCTGGTATGCCAACAACGGTCTGATGATCCTCCCGCCCATGGCCCTCATCCTCCTGGGATGCGTGGTATGGGTACACAGGAGCATCGACAAAGAACTTCAAGAGCAATAGGAGGACGTTAAGATGATGGATTATATAAACATATTCATTAAGTCGATCTTCGTCGAGAACATGGTGTTCTCATTCTTCCTTGGAATGTGCTCCTATCTCGCAGTTTCGAAGAACGTCAAGACCGCTACGGGTCTGGGACTCGCAGTGATCTTCGTGCTGGGCATCACCCTGCCCCTCAACTATGTGCTTTACGAATACGTGCTCAAAGCCGGCGCTCTGGCATGGCTCTCTCCGAGTCTGGCAAGCGTAGACCTCAGCTTCCTGAGCTACATCGTATACATCGCCATGATCGCCACCTTCGTGCAGATCGTGGAAATGTTCGTCGAGAAATTCTCTCCTGGCCTCTATTCATCCCTCGGTATCTTCCTTCCCCTGATCGCCGTGAACTGCGCCATCCTCGGCGGCTCTCTGTTCATGCAGGAAAGAGGTTATTCCAACGTAGGTGAAGCTTTCACCTTCGGCCTTGGCAGCGGCATCGGATGGTTCCTCGCCATCGTGGCGATGGCCGCCATCCGCGAGAAACTCGCATATAGCAACGTTCCCAAACCTTTGAAGGGCCTCGGCCTGGCGTTCATAATCACCGGCCTGATGGGCATCGCCTTCATGAGCTTCATGGGATTTCAATTATAGGAGGCAGAGGATATGGATTTAAGAATAATATTCGTTTCTATAGTAGCGTGCTTGCTTCTTATATTGATCCTCGTGGCTCTGCTGCTCTGGATCAAAGGCAAGCTCACTCCTTCAGGCACCGTCAAGATCGACATCAACGACGGCAAGAAAGTGATTGAAGTGCCTCAGGGCAACTCCCTGCTGGCAACCCTGGCCAACGAGAAGATCTTCCTCCCGTCGGCTTGCGGCGGAAAGGGTTCATGCGGCCAGTGCAAATGCCGCGTGCTCGAAGGCGGCGGAAGCATCCTGCCCACCGAGACCGTGCATTTCACCCGCAGGCAGATCAACGACAACTGGCGCCTCGGCTGCCAGGTGAAGGTTAAGGACAACCTCAAGGTCGTCATTCCCGAAAGCGCTCTTAGCGTTAAGAAGTGGGAGTGCGAAGTGGTTTCCAACCACAACGTGGCCACCTTCATCAAGGAGTTCGTGGTCAAGCTTCCCGAGGGAGAACACCTCAACTTCCGCTCCGGCGGTTACATCCAGATCGACATCCCTGCCATCACGGTGGATTTCAAGGATATGGACATCGACGAGCAGTACCGCAAGGACTGGGAGTTCTACAAGTTCTTCGACCTGCAGATGGTCAACAAGACTCCGACCATCCGCGCCTACTCTATGGCCAGCTATCCTGCAGAAGGCGACATAATCAAGCTGAATGTCCGCATCGCCACCCCGCCTTTCGACAGGACTGCGCCTAAAGGCAGCAACAAGCTCCTGCCCGTCAACCCGGGTGTCAGCTCATCATACGTGTTCTCACGCAAGCCGGGCGACAAGGTCACCATCAGCGGCCCTTACGGCGAATTCTTCGTTCCGGACAACTGTCCGAAGGACCAGGAGTTCATCTTCGTCGGCGGTGGCGCCGGTATGGCTCCTATGCGCAGCCACATCATGCACCTCTTCAAGACGGAGCGCACTACCCGTACGGTACACTTCTTCTACGGAGCCCGCAGCCTGAAGGAAGCCTTCTATCTCGAAGATTACCATGCTATAGAGGAAGAATTCCCGAACTTCAAGTTCCATCTGGCACTCGACCGTCCGGATCCCGCAGCCGACGAGGCAGGTGTAGCCTACACCCCCGGCTTCGTGCATAACGTGATGTACGAGACCTATCTGAAGAACCACGAAGCTCCGGAGGACGTCCTCTACTTCATGTGCGGTCCGGCAATGATGTCACAGGCAGTTTGCAACCTGCTCGACAGCCTTGGAGTGCCGCCTGAGAGCATTCTATTCGACAACTTCGGTTGATCGGATACGCCAGGCGGACGGGAACAGATTGTTGGTCCTGCTGCCGAGATTCTTGACGAAACCCAGAGGCACGCCCTCGTACTTGAGAAGCAAGAAACCTTTGGGAGAGTCAGCAAAGACAAGCGGTTCAAGCCGCAGATATTTCAAAGCATCCCCTGCAGACAGCATCTCGCAGGGGAATGTTTTTTCTGCGAGCTTGCAGCTCAGGGCTATGGCAGCCGTAGGGATAAGGTCGCGGCCTTTGACGGATGCCACGGCGACGCCGGAACGGATTACGTTCAGCTTGCCCTCCAGCGCCATTATTTCTGCGGCGAGGCCGGCAGGATAGGCCTTGATCATGTCGCCCGAAGCGGTGCTTACCTTGAAGCATTCGGCGTCTGTGGCGTAATTGCAAACCACTCTGGCCGGCGTTCTGGCAGGGCGCAGGCGGACTGCAGAGGCCGTTGCCGTCTTGCGCAGAACAGCGATGAACAAGCCCTCCGAGCGGGTGGTCCCGGGGATGAACTGCAGGCCACAGGCGGTGGCCAAAACCTCGGGAGCAACTTCCAGACGCAGCAGCTCCGCGCCGAGCTCCCTAGCTATCCACTCCACGTTGCCGTCGTTCTCAAAACGGTTGAAAGTGCATGTAGAATATATAAGTATGCCTCCCGTCTTGAGGGACGGCCAGGCTTCGGCCACGATCTTGCGCTGGCGGGCGGCACAGAGCGCCACATTGTCCGGGCTCCACTGGCCGATGCTGCCGTCATCCTTACGGAACATACCTTCGCCTGAGCAGGGAACGTCGGCCAGCAGCAGGTCGAAATAACCTTCGAGGCCGGCGAAGCGGCGCGGCTCGTCGTTGGTCACCACCACGTCCACCCTGCCCCACTTGGTCATGTTCTCGGCAAGTATGGTAGCCCTGCTGCGGATTACTTCGTTGCTTACCAGGATGTCTCCTTCGCGCATGGATTCAGCCGCGATGCAGGTGGATTTGCCGCCGGGCGCTGCGCAGAGGTCCAGCACCCTCACGGGCTGCTGCCCGCGGAGTTCGGCGAAGACTTGCTGCACCACCATCGAGGCGGCGTCCTGGACATAATAAGCCCCGGCATGGACCAGAGGGTCGAGGTGGAACTGCGGCCGCTCCTTCAGATACAGCCCGTCAGCGCACCACGGCACCTGCCCGGCATCCAGCCCTGCGAAGTGCCCCGCGAACTCCTCCTGCGTCATCTTGAAGGGATTGCGGCGCACAGATACGGCAGCAGGCTCGTTTTCCAGAGCCTGCAGATATCTTCCGGACGCCTCTTCACCGAGGGCTGCCCGGAGGTTTTCGATGAATATAGGATTAAGTTCAGACGACATAATCGCTCATCCCGTCGGGCGTGTTGCCGGCGGCAATCTGGGAGATAATGTCGGTGATATTGTCGATGAAAGGCTGCAGACGGCTGCCTAACATCATCTTGAGCATTGTGTTAAGCTCTGTGTTGAGCTCCAGATGGAAGTCGGTGGCCCCGTCCTTGGCGACTGCGGGATCGAAGTGCAGGATCAGCTGGAACGGGAAGGGAGACTGCCCCATCTGCTCGAAGACAAGTGTGCTGAAGGGAATGCTCTGAGTCAGCCTCATGCCGAACTCCATGCCCAGCGTCTTGACGAGGACAGAATCGTGCGTCATCTCCACCATCTGCCGCTTGTCCTCCGGGAGCCTGTCTGCAAGACTCTCGAGGTTCGATAAGCGGCTGTAGAGCATTATCGGCTGCTGGTCGATGAAGATAGTCTTCCCGACAACGTGCTCGGCCATCGGCTATTTCCCCCAGTTTTCCGGTTTGAAACGCCAGTCTCTGAGCACGCTCATCTCAGACTCGCTGATATAGCTGCTTTCGCCTGCGACCTGGATCAGGGTGTCGTAGTCGGTGAGGGTGTAGAGAGTGATATTGGCCTCCTCGAAAGCCTTGCGGGCCTTGGTGAAATTGTACGAGAAGATGGCCACCATTCCCTCAACCATGCCGCCCTGCTTAGACACAGCCTGCGCTGCGGCGAGCGAACTCATGCCGGTAGAGATAAGGTCCTCGACAACGACAATGTTGGCTCCTCTCTCGAAGACGCCTTCGATCTGCGAGCCGGTGCCGTGGTCCTTAGGTTTCGGACGGATATAGATCAGCGGCAGGCCCATCTTCTCGGCTACTATGGCACCGATGGCGATGGCGCCCGTGGCCACTGCTGCAATTACGTCAACTTTCTTGAACTGCTCCCTGATAAGCTCTTCGATACGGTCGGCGATGAATGTACGCACCGTAGGGTACGACAACAGCTTGCGGTTGTCGCAATAGATGGGAGACTTCAGACCGGAAGCCCAGGTGAAGGGCTCTTCGGTATTCAATTCAACAGCCTTAACATCCAACAAAGCGGCTGCTACTTCTTTTTCCAGATTTTCCATAATTATACATCTGCAATCTTGCGCATCTTTGTAAAGATAATGAATAATTTTTAATTTTGATTACTTTTTAAAGCCACTCAAATGCACAAAGTATACATCGGCAACGAATGTATCACACTTGCTGACGACCGCGAACTTGAAATGTTCTGCGAGCCCTACCACCAGATAGTCGCCGCCGGCGGCATCGTGGAGAACCCCGCCGGAGAGTGCCTCATGATCTACCGCAGAGGTTGCTGGGACCTGCCCAAAGGCAAGCAGGAGCCCGGCGAAGACATTGTCACCTGCGCTCTGCGGGAAGTCAGCGAAGAGACCGGCCTCGATGACCTCACTGCCGGGAGTCTTATCTGCGTCACCCATCACTGCTATATCTTCCAGAACGTCTCCTGCATCAAGCACACCTGGTGGTACCGCATGAAGAGCCAGGCTGGCCAGGAGCTAGTTCCCCAGGCTGAGGAACAGATAGAACAGGCCGTCTGGGTGGCAAGGCAGAACCTTCCGCCCAAACTGGCGAACACCTACCCTTCTATCAGGGAAGTTTTCCTTAAAGCTTACAACGGCTAAAGATTGTCCAGTCTCTCGAGTATCCTGTCGAGGGTGTCGAAATCGGTTACAAGCACCGTACGAGCCTTGCTGCCGCTGAACGGACCTACTATGCCCGCAGCTTCGAGCTGGTCTATCAGCCTGCCGGCCTTGTTGTAACCTATGCCGAGCTTACGCTGAAGCAGCGAAGTTGAACCCTGCTGGCTCTGGACCACGAGCTTGGCAGCCTCCTCGAAGAGCTTGTCGCGCTTGTGGAGGTCGGCGCCGCCTGTGGCTTCTCCTTCTTCATCGTCCACGTCCGGCAGGAAGAACGCATGGTCGTAGCCCTGCTGGCTGTCGATGAACTTGGTAATGCGGTCAACCTCTGCAGTCTCTATGAGGGCGCACTGGACGCGGGTGATATCGATGCCAGGATAAGCAACGAGCATGTCGCCGCGGCCGATCAGCCTGTTGGCGCCAGGCTGGTCGAGGATGGTCTTCGAGTCTACTGAAGAGTATGTCTTGAAGGCTATACGTGAGATGAAGTTAGCCTTGATCGTACCGGTGATTACGTCGGTGGTAGGCCTCTGGGTGGCGATGACGAGGTGGATGCCGACGGCGCGGGCCTTCTGGGCCAGACGGGCTATAGGCTCCTCGACCTCCCTTCCGGCGGTCATCAGCAGGTCGGCGAACTCGTCGATGACTACCACAATGTACGGCATGTAAGCATGGCCCTTGAGAGGGTTGAGCTTACGGCGCAGGAACTTCTCGTTGTACTCTGTAATCTTCCTCTCACCGGCGATGCGGAGCAGCTCGTAGCGGTTGTCCATCTCGATGCAGAGAGATTTCAGCGTGCGGACCACCTTGTTGGTATCGGTGATTATGGCTTCGTCCTCATCAGGCAGCTTGGCCAGATAGTGCTTCTCCAGCAGGCGGTAGAAGTCGAGCTCGACCTTCTTGGGATCGACCATAACGAACTTCAGCTCGCTGGGATGCTTGGTGAAGAGCAGCGAAGTGATGATGGCGTTCAGGCCGACTGACTTACCGGTACCGGTTGCACCGGCGACCAGCAGGTGCGGCATCTTGGCAAGGTCCATGAAGAACGGCTCGCTGGTAACCGTGATACCGAGGGCCACCGGAAGCTCCATCTTCTCGCGCTGCTCGATGAACTGCGGCGAATTGAGCACGGCCTTCAGCGGCACTACGCTCGGATGTTCGTTGGCCACCTCGATGCCTATGGCGTCGGAGAGGGTGAGCACCCTGACACCCTTGGCGCCAAGGGACATGGCGATGTCCTCCTCAAGCCTCTTGACGGTAGCGATGCGGATACCTTCGGCAAGACGGATGCGGTAGAGTGTGACGGTCGGGCCGCGCTTGGCCACGACGCTCTCCACTTTGATCTTGTAGCAGCTCAGGGAGTTGACGATGCGGACTTTGTTCTTCTCGAGCTCTTCGCGGGACACCTCGTACTGCAGGTTGCGGTAGTCCTCGAGCAGATTCAAGCCCGGGAAAGTATAGTTCGACAGGTCGAGACGCGGATCGTAGATGCGGTCCTTCTCTTCCTCTGAAAGGTTCTTGAAGATGTCGTTCTCGTCGGCTTCCACCACCAGTTCCACATCCTGACCGGCATCCGGCTTCGGCTCGGTCTTGTCCTCTGCGGGAGCGTCCTCTGCAGGAGCATCGGCAACCGGGGTGTCGTCGGGCGACACAAAGAAATCGTCGGCATTGATGGGGCTGTCGTCCTCCACCTCGAGGGGTACGGCGGCTTCCTCGACTTCAGTTTCATCTTCGTCTTCTCCCTCTGAGTCTTCCTCTTCGTCGTCATCCTTGAAGAGGTCTTCGTCGTCGATGTCCTCGTCTTCTTCGTCGTCCATCTCGTCGTCTTCCTCCTCTTCCGGAGTCTCGACGGGCTTCTTCTCCCTGTGGAACGCGCCGTAGATGAACTTGTCGAACCAGAGGGCCACCTTGCGGGTGAGAAGGATGAGCCATACGAACAGCAGGAAGAGCAGCACTCCGCCCGCTCCGAGCTTACCGATCATGCTGCACAGCCAGGTGTTGGAAAGGTTGCCGTAAGAGCCTCCGACGCCTGTAGAGAACAGGGCCTGACCGTTGAAGAACGAAGAGATATAGGCAGCTATGATAGAAAAGATGATGCAGCCGAAGAGCGACAGCACGAAAGCCCTGACCACCCTGACCTTGCGGATGCGGAAGCATGCGACGGCCAGCAGGCCGAGGAATACCGGCACGAAGAAGGCGCCGATGCCGAACAGTTTTGCAAAAAGGAAGTCGGCCCACTTGAAGCCAATCTTGCCGCAGACGTTGTTGGCGCTGACGTAAGACTGCCACAGGTCGGGATTGCTCTTGAGGCTCTGGTCTGCGCCCCAGTTGAAGGCGTAGGAGATGAGCGACGCGGCAGTGAAAAGACAGATTATGGCGAAAAGCACGCCCATGACGATCCTGACGATGCTTTTCTGCTCGTCGGTCAGTCTCGGACGCTTTACTGAAGCCTTCTTTTTCTTAACGGGCTTCTTATTCTTGCCGCTGCTCTTGCTGACTGCGGGTTTTCCTTTTGCTTTCGTGGCCATTATGCCTGCTGTTTCCTCTTTTTCTTGTTGAACCTTCTGTTCTTGCCTCCGTTATTGTTGTTGCCTGACGAGAATCCGGGGCGGTTGAATTCTCCTGAGACGGGCCCGAGGACTATGTCTCTCGGCACTTCCAGCTTTCCTCGCGAGAGCTGCTCCATATCCTGGAAGATGGTCTCGTCGGCGACGCTGTCCTTGTTCCAGATGAGGTACTGCTGACGCATATAGAGGGCCAGCAGACGGATGAGCTCCCTGCGGACTTCCTCGCCTTTGTCGCAGTCCACGATGAGGTCTATCATGTTCTGGATGTTACGGCCGTAGCAGGTCTTGCGGATCGGCTCGGTAGAGTATCCGATAGGTTCGGGCTTGCTCTCGTGCTCTTCCTTCACAGGGGCCTCGTACGGGCCGTCTACGTCCAGGCGGTATCCGGAGATTATGTGGGCGTGGTCCCAGAGTTTATGTTTGTAATCGGGATAATCCTTCATGTGGGGATTGAGAGTGCCCATCACGTTTACAACGGCCTGGGCCTGCTGGGTGCGTTTTTCGCGGTCTTCTATCTCGCACACCTGCTCCAGCATCTTCTGCACATGCCTTCCGTATTCCGGCAATATCAATTGTTCCCTTTGGGTATTGTAATCCATAGTTAAGATATTATATGCAAATATAGTTTATCTTTGTTACTCAGTTATGCAAAAACAGAGAAAAGTTCTTGTGACCGGCGCCTGCGGGCAGCTCGGCAGCGAAATCCGCAGGATGACTGCGGGGAGCGGAGATTTCGTGTTCACCGACTATCTCCCCGCCGAAGGCATCCTCCCTCTGGACATCTGCGACGCCGAAGCCGTCGCCGCTTGCATAGCTGACAACTCCGTCGGCACCATCATAAACTGCGCAGCCTGGACCAACGTGGAGAAGGCCGAGGACGAGCCGGAAGCCTGCCGCCGCATCAACTGCGACGGAGTCGCCATCCTGGCCGACGCAGCCCTCCAGGCCGGCGCCGCGCTGATCCAGATCTCCACGGATTTTGTGTTCGACGGTTCGAAGGGCTCTCCCTATCTGGAGACCGACTCTCCCGCCCCGCTGTCGGTCTATGGCCGCAGCAAAGCCGAATCGGAATTCATCTTCAGGTCATCCGGAGTCTCCGGCATAATAATCCGCACGGCATGGCTATATTCTCCCTACGGCAGGAACTTTTTGAAGACCATGCTGCATCTGGGCTCCACCCGCGAGACCATCACCGTAGTGAACGACCAGGCCGGCAGCCCCACATACTCGGAAGACCTTGCCGACGTAGTGCTGCGCCTCATCCCCCTGGCCGGAAAGAAGAAGGGAGAGATTTACAATTACAGCAATGAAGGCGTCTGCACCTGGTATGAATTCTCCTGCGAGATAATGCGTCAGGCCGGCCTGGATTGCAAGGTAATCCCCGTTACCAGCAGCGAGTATCCGCAGAAGGCCGTCCGGCCCTGCTATTCATATCTGGACAAAAGTAAGATTGCCGCCGAGCTCGGGCTCGACGTGCCGCAGTGGCAGGTTTCCCTGCAGAAATGTCTCGAAAGGATTATTTAATCTTGTCCCTTACCAGGAAGTAATATACGAGCACACCTACCCAGCTGCATCCGAGGAGGATGAGGGTGATCAATATCTTCCATCCCAGACCTATAGTTTTATTCTTGAAAAGGTCGTAAACACACCAGAGACCGAGGACTACACCAATTAGATAGATGATTTTCGCCATAATTGTAAGGTTTTAGTATTATTTGATTTCAAATATAAGAAAATTCCGCCGGATTTCCACATCTGCCATATTGTCAGTTTTTCGCGACTGGTGCATTAATTGAGATATACAGGTCCACGAAAGGAGATCAACAATATGAACAACAACAATTTGGAAATGCTAGACAAGTTCGCCGTCAATCTTAACGAGCGGGCTAAACAAGGCAAACTCGACCCCGTCATAGGCAGGGACGAGCAAATACGTCGTGTTCTCCAGATCTTGAGCAGAAGGACAAAGAACAACCCTATTCTCGTTGGAGAGCCCGGCGTCGGCAAGACTGCGATCTCGGAAGGCATCGCGCAGCGTATCGTCAACGGCGATGTCCCCGAGAACTTGAAGACTAAGAAGATATATTCATTGGACATGGGTGCCCTTATCGCGGGTGCGAAATACCAGGGCGAATTCGAGGAAAGGCTTAAGGGAGTCATCGAGGCCGTATCCGGCAGCGACGGCGAGATAATCCTTTTCATCGATGAGATCCACACTCTGGTAGGCGCCGGCCGTACGAGCGGAGCGATGGATGCCGCCAACATCCTGAAGCCTGCCCTGGCCAGGGGTGACCTGAGGGCCATCGGCTCCACCACCCTCGACGAATATCAGAAGTACTTCGAGAGCGACAAGGCTCTGGAACGCCGTTTCCAGATAGTAATGGTAGACGAACCTACTCCGGCCGAGTCCATCTCTATCCTCAGGGGTCTGAAGGAGAAATACGAGAACCACCACAAGGTCCGCATCGAGGACGATGCCATAATAGCTGCCGTGGAGCTTTCTCACCGTTACATCACCAACCGTTTCCTCCCCGACAAGGCCATCGACCTTATCGACGAGGCGGCCAGCAAGCTGCGTCTGGAGATGAATTCGGTGCCCGAGCCCATCGACGAGCTCAACCGCAAGATCAAACAGCTCGAGATCGAGCGCGAGGCCATCAAGCGCGAAGGTGAGTCGCCCAAGCTGGAGACCATCAAGGAGCAGCTCGCCACCCTCGGCAAGGAGCGCGAAGACCTCATGGCCCGCTGGGAGAATGAGAAGAAGCTGCTGCAGGACATCCAGACCAACCGCGACGCCATCGAGAAATACCGCATCGAGGCTGACGACGCCGACCGCCGCGGCGATTACGGCAAAGTAGCCGAACTCCGCTACGGCAAGATCAGCGCCGCTCAGGAGGCCATCAAGAAACTGTCCGCCGAGAAGGCTGCCATAAAGGATCCTATCATAAACGAGGCCGTCAGCGAAGACGACATCGCCGAGGTGGTATCCAAGTGGACCGGCATCCCCGTGGCCAGGATGATGGAGAGCGAGAAGGAGAAACTGCTCCGCATGGAGGAAGAGCTCCACAAGAGGGTGATCGGCCAGGACGAAGCCATCAGCGCAGTGTCAAACGCAGTGCGCCGCAGCCGTACAGGACTGCAGAACGAGAAGCGGCCTATCGGTTCGTTCCTCTTCCTCGGCACCACCGGC
>JAFZVU010000053.1 GCA_017617655.1 Bacteroidales bacterium | reverse complement strand
GGTGCCAGGTGGGACTCGAACCCACGACATTCAGAACCACAATCTGACGCTCTAACCAACTGAACTACGGGCACCATGTCTGGACACATATCGTATCCGGCGACAAAGGTAACAATCTTTTCCGTTTTGGAAAAACTATTTTTATATTTGTCCGAATTTCCCGCAGTATTCATCATAACAACAAATAATACAATATGGCAAGAGAAATAAAGTTCTCTCTGGTATACAGAGACATGTGGCAATCGTCCGGCAAATACACCGCCCGCGCCGACCAGCTCGCGGAGATCGCTCCGGTAATAATCGACATGGGTTGCTTCGACCGCGTCGAGACCAACGGCGGCGCCTTCGAGCAGGTTCAGCTGCTCTACGGACAGAACCCCAACAAGGCAGTGCGCGCCTTCACGGCCCCGCTCCACAAAGCTGGCATCCAGACCCACATGCTCGACCGCGGCTTGAACGCCCTCCGTATGTATCCCTGCCCGGTCGACGTGCGTAAGCTCATGTATAAAGTCAAGCATGCCCAGGGTGTCGACATCACCCGCATCTTCGACGGACTCAACGACGCCAACAACATCATCCCCTCTATCAAATACGCTATCGAAGGAGGCATGATCCCCCAGGCATCCCTGTGTATAACATATTCTCCCATCCACACCGTAGAATATTACACCAGCCTTGCAGAGAAACTCATCGAGGCCGGCGCACAGGAAATCGCCCTCAAGGACATGGCCGGTATCGGCCGTCCATGGTCTCTAGGACAGATCGTGGCAGGCATCAAGAAGCGCCATCCCGAGACAGTGATCCAGTATCACGGCCACAGCGGCCCCGGTTTCTCAGTAGCATCGATGCTCGAAGTGGCCAAAGCCGGCTGTGACGTGCTCGACGTTGCCATCGAGCCGCTCTCATGGGGTAAGATCCATCCCGACGTAATCACCATCCGCGCCATGCTCAAAGATGCCGGCTTCCAGGTCAAGGACATCAATATGAAGGCCTACATGGAAGCCCGCGCCCTCACCCAGAAGTTCATCGACGACTTCCTGGGCTACTTCATCGAGCCGACCAACCACCATCTCACTTCGCTGCTCGTAGGCTGCGGCCTGCCCGGCGGCATGATGGGAAGTATGATGGCCGACCTCAAGGGCGTCCACCCTGCAGTCAATATGTACCTGCGCAACAACGGCAAGCCCGAAGTCGCTCTCGACGACCTTGTTGTCAAGCTCTTCGAAGAGGTTGAGTACGTATGGCCGAAGGTTGGTTATCCGCCGCTGGTAACCCCGTTCAGCCAGTATGTGAAGAACATCGCGCTGATGAACATCATGGCCGAAGCTCAGGGTAAACCCCGCTACAGCCTGCTCACCGACAAGAGCATCTGGGGTATGATCCTCGGCCGCAGCGGTGTGCTGCCCGGCCCCGTAGCTCCTGAAATTAAGGAACTCGCCAAACAGCAGGGTATGGAATTCTTCGAAGGAGACGTCCAGGCTCTCTATCCCGACGATATGGACCAGTACCGCAAGGAAATGGCTGACAACGGCTGGGAGCTCGGCGAGGATGACGAAGAACTCTTCGAGCTGGCAATGCACCCCACTCAGTACCGCGACTACAAGAGCGGCGCCGCAGAGGCACGTTTCACCAAGGATCTCGAGGCCGCCAAGGAAAAGGCTGGCGCCCCGATCATCGTGAAACGTCCCGTAGTGGAAGTTCCCAAGAACGACGCAGGCAAGTTCCAGGAAGAGCACCCGAAGGCTCACGCCGTGCAGGCAGAAGCCGACGGCCAGGTCATTTGGGAATACGATGTAGTCGACAAATCGATGGCTCCTCGCGTAGGCAAAGCCGTCAAGGCCGGCAGCATTATCTGCCACATCCAGACTCCTTACGCCCTCGAGACCGTCAAGGCCGCCTACTCAGGCAAGATCGTAGCCGTTTACCCCGCCCAGGGCGACAAGGTAGCCAAGAACGAAATAATCGCGTTCGTGGAGTAACAGCACGAGATTCATTATTAAAAATAACGGCCGCATGAATAATGCGACCGTTATTTTTTTACTGTGTGACGGCTAGATCGCCGCCTTCACCTTATACGTTTTCCCGGCTTTGGTGTCGAGGTCGTATTCGTAGACTTTCTGGAGCTCGGGCATCGCGGCGGTGTGGCCGGGGGCTACGAGGGGTGTGGCGATGTCGGCGCTCTCCATGAGCTTGTTGGGGTTGTCGCCGGTGGCTTCGGTCAGGCCTGCACCCTCGAGCGGAACGTATGAGCGGATGCGTACCTTGCCGCCTATGAGCGACTTGATGGTGGCTTCGGAGAGTTTCGCACCGTCCCATTTGATGGCGACTTCATAACCTCCGCGGGCCTTGAGGCCTTCAACGCTGCCCTTGGCCCATGCGTCGGGAAGGGCGGGGAGGAGGTGGAGGGCTCCGTCGTGGCTCTGGAGCAGCATTTCTGCGACGCCGGCTGTCAGGCCGAAGTTACCGTCGATCTGGAACGGGGGATGGGCGTCGAAGAGGTTGGGATAGGTCCTGCCTGAGGCGCGGCCCCAGCCTTCCGAGGTCTGCAGGGTGAGCATGTTGTTGATTATCTTAAGGGCATGGTTGCCGTCGAGCAGGCGGGCCCAGAGGTTGACCTTCCAGCCGATAGACCAGCCGGTGGCCATGTCACCGCGGTAGATGAGGCTCTGCTTTGCGGCCTGGAACAGCTGCGGGTTCTTGTACGGAGATATCTGGTTGCCGGGGTAAAGGCCGTAGAGGTGCGACACATGGCGGTGTTCGTTCTTCGGGTCGTCCACATCTTCTAGCCACTCCTGCAGCTGGCCGTACTGGCCTATCTGCATAGGAGGAAGCTGAGCCATCGTTTTCTTCAGCAAGGCTATGTACTCAGTGTCTTCGGGATGGACCATTTCGGTGGCAGCGATGGAATTAGTGAATACGTCGTGGAGCAGCTGTATATCCATAGTGCATCCTGCGACTATCATGCTGCCCCAGCCCGGAGGCCCCTGTTCGGGAGAGGTGGAAGGAGCTGTGACAAGCCATCCGTATGCGGGATGGGGGATGAGGTAGTCGATGAAGAAATCAGAGAGTCCCTTGAACAGTTCGTAGTTCTCGGCGATGAAACTCTCGTCGCCGCTGAAGAGGTAGTGCTGCCACAGCTGCTGGCTGAGCCATGCGCCGCCCATCGGCCATACATAGTCTCCGAAGTCCACGGGACCGGTGATGCGCCAGATGTCGGTGTTGTGGTGGACAACCCATCCGTCGCAGTCGTAAAGCTTCCTGGCTGTGCCCTGTCCGGTAACGGCAAGTTCCTGGACCATGTGGATCATAGGCTCGGAAGTCTCCACGAGGTTGGTGACCTCAGACGGCCAGTAGTTCATCTCGGCGTTTATGTTGACGGTGTATTTGCCGTCCCAGGGAGCCAGCAGGCTCTGGTTCCAGATGCCCTGCAGGCCTGCGGCCTGACCGCCGGGCTGTGAAGAGCAGATGAGCAGATATCTGCCGTACTGGAACATCAGGGCCACGAGGGCCTGGTCGTTCCCATCCTTGAAGTTGGTAACGCGCAGGTGAGTCTGCTCGTCAGAGCCCTTGCCGAGGTCGAGTTTCACGCGGTCGAACTGCTCAGAGAACTTCTTGTAGCTGGCTTTGTACTCGCGTTTGAAATTCTGTTTTGAGGCTTTGGCCATCAGAGCGGCGCTGCGCGCCATCTCGTCGGCGCTTATGTCGTTGTAGTTGACGAAGTTGGTGGCTGCGGTTATGTATATCACAACGCTGTTGGCGCCGCTTACTTCTATGCTGTCATCATTGACCACAACCTTTCCGCCCTTGGCCTTGACTCTAGCACGGTTGGCGAAACGCACCTTGCCGGGGATGCCTTCGTGGGTCGATGCGGTGGCGGTGAGCAGCAGGTCCTTGCCCTCCGGGAAAACTTTGTACTCCTTGAAGGGGGTCTCGTAGCGCAGCTTGAAGCTGATGGCTCCGCGCTTGTCGGCGCTAAGGCGCACATACACTCCGTTGTTGCGGAACGAGGTGAAATATTCCCTCGTATAGGTGACGTCGCCGACTTTATATCGCACTGTGGCCAGTGCCTTCTCAATGTTCAGGTCGCGGTAGTAGTCTGTGGCCTGGTCGTGGCCTTCGAAGTCGAGCATCAGGCTTCCGATGGTCTGGTAGGGCATACCGTGGATTCCGGTCATGAAGTTCTCCTCGAGGAGCTGTGATGCAAGACGGCCATCGCCCGCGAATATGGCTTCGCGGACTGCCGGCAGCGCGGCCAGGGCTTTGTCGCTGTCGTTGCGGTGAGGGCTGCCGCCCCAGATGGTTTCTTCGTTGAGCTGGATGCGCTCGGTGGCGGTGCCTCCGAATATCATGGCACCCATGGCGGAGTTGCCCAGGGGCAGCGCTTCAACCCATTGCTGGGCTGGCTGTGCATACCAGAGCTTGAGGTTGTCGTCTGCCTTCGAAAGGAAGCAGGAAAGGCAGGTCAGACACAATACGGCCGATAAAAAGCGTTTCATAGTATTAGTAGAGATAGTATTTTGCAGACTTTGCGCGGAAGGAGTCCTCGTCCTTGCGCCAGAATTCTTTTATGTCGTCGAAACGGTAGTTTTTGTGGAACGCCTCGCGTATCTTATTGCTGCCCAGCACCTTGTCGAACATTGAGTATTTGGAGGCGTCGGTGCTGTCCAGAGGCTTCTGGGTGGGATACATGCGGGCCACTACCTGCATCACATGGAACTGGATTTCGGTGAGCCTTGCGGCGGCGTAGTCGGTGAAGAAGATCTGCACTCCGCCCACCGTCTTGCCTGCGGAAGAACCGGAGGTGGGCTGGTAATAAGTGGGACGGAATACGACGCCCGGCAGGTCCAGCGCGTTCAGCGCAGCAGCGAACTTGTCGGCGTCGGTGATCCATGTGGCGGCGAAGCATTCGAAGGGGAGGGTGTAGCCCACGCCTATGTTGAGGTAGCCGCCCAGCTCACCGATGATGCCGGAGGCGGGGTAGCAGAATGCGGTCTTGGGGTGAGGCATGTTGGGGGAGGTGGGCACCCACGGCAGGCCTGTGTCTTCAAAGGTCATGTCGCGGCACCAGCCTTCCATCGGCACCACTGTCAGCCGGCACTTCCTGGCTGTCTCCCGGCCGTTCTGCCCGCGCACCATGCCTTCTTCGTTTAGCATTCGGGCCAGCTCGCCCACCGTCAGTCCGTAGACGTAAGGGATCTCGTACATGCTTACGAATGAAAAATAACCGCTCTCCACGAAGCTGCCTTCAACCTTCCGGCCTCCGAGGGGGTTAGGCCTGTCGAGCACAATAACCTCTATTCCAAGGTCTGCGCAGGCCTGCATCACGAGGCCAAGGGTGCTGATGAAGGTGTAGGAGCGGCAGCCGTTGTCCTGGATGTCATAGACCACGGCGTCCAGCCCCTCCAGCATCTTCGCCGTGGGCTTGCGGGTGCTGCCATAGAGGGAATAGATGGGAAGCCCGGTCTTGCGGTCGGTGCTCTGCGCCACATAGCCGCCGGCCTGGATGTCGCCGCGCACCCCGTGCTCAGGGCCGAAGAGGGCCACCAGCTTCACTCCGGGGGCGTTGAAGAGGATGTCTACGGTGGAGTTCAGGTCGCGGTCCACCCCGGTGGGGTTGGTGACAAGCCCGACGCGCTTGCCCTGCAGAGGTGCGAAACCGCTTTCAACCAGCACTTCGAGGCCGGTCTTGACGGTAGCAGATGCATTGAGGGCCGCAGCCAGACATATAATTATGGTAAGCAGTTTCTTCATCGTCATCAGTCTTTTTTCTGTCCGAAATCGGCCGGCAGCTTCTCCTTCACAAGGAAGGACGCCACAATGCCGGGGATGGTGCATATACATACCCATACGAAGAACAGAGTGTAGCCGATGCTGTCCGCTATCCATCCGGCCACCATGCCCGGCAGCATCATGCCGAGGGCCATGAATCCGGTGCCGATGGCGTAATGGGCTGTCTTGTGCTCTCCTCTGGCTATGTATATCAGGAACATCGTGTAGGCCGTAAAGCCAAAACCGTACCCGAATTGCTCGAGGAACACGAAAGACGATATCAGCGCCACGCTCTGCGTGCCGGACAGAGACATTATTATATATACAAGGTCAGGCAGGTTGATGGCCAGCGCCATGGGGATGAGCCAGCGGCGGAAGCCGTTGCGGCTGA
Source organism: Bacteroidales bacterium (assembly GCA_017617655.1). GTDB lineage: Bacteria > Bacteroidota > Bacteroidia > Bacteroidales > UBA932 > Equibacterium. Next base: position 17,058 of record JAFZVU010000053.1, on the reverse strand, counting down.
TCACCACTCCGCTGAGCATGCCGCCCAGCAGCAGAGCTATCACGCCGAGGGTGCCGTAGATGCCGCCCACGGTGGCAGTGGCGAGCTCGAGGCCGCCGGCCTGCGTGTTGTCAAGCATGAAAGGCTGGGCAATCTTTACCAGCTGGCTCTCTCCGAGGCGGTAGGTCAGCAGGAAGAAGAATATAAGGCCCATGTGGTCCTTCTTGAAGAATGTTACGAAGGTGGTTGCGAACTCCTTCCAGATTGTCTTCGCGGAAATGTCGCTGCGGGGCGCGTCGCTCTCGGGCTTCGGCAGCACGAAGCGGTGCCAAAGCGTCAGGGCTACGAAGATGGCCGCCAGCAGATAGAAACTCAGGCTCCAAGACAGGGCTATGTTGCCGTTCAGGCTGGGGAAGAGCTTGCCCTGCTCGATCCATCCGGCAATCATCACCAGCACTCCCTGGCCGAAGATCATTGCCACGCGGTAGAATATGTTGCGGATGCCGGCGAAGAAGCTCTGGCCGCCCTCGTCGAGGCCGTGCATGTAGAAGCCGTCGGCTGCGATGTCGTGGGTGGCTGAGGCGAAGGCCAGCAGCCAGAAGAACGCCAGCGTTATCTGGACGTAATGGTCGGCCGGGATGAAGAAGGCCACTCCGGCGAAGGCCGCGGCCATGAGGGTCTGCATGGTGTTTATCCACCAGCGCTTGGTCTTGATGAGGTCGACGAAGGGACTCCACAGGGGCTTGATGACCCACGGCAGGTAGAGCCACGAAGTGTAGAGGGCTATCTCGGTGTTTGAAAGGCCCAGTTTCTTATACATTACTACGGCCACGGTCATCACGGCGACGTAGGGGAGGCCCTCTGCGAAATAGAGGGTGGGGATCCATTTCCAACCTTTTGAAAGCTTCATGGCAGATGTGCGGAAAATCGGCCCGTAAGTTACTAAAAAAAGCTCTATACCACAACCTCCATCAGCTCGTCCCAGCGGGTGGTGTAGCGTTTCGAGACGTGGGCGCGGGTGGAGAACTGGTCCATCTCGCCGTTGGAGGCTATGCGGACGGTCGATTTGCCGTTGACGCTGTTGATGCTGTCGATTACTTTCATCAGGCGGTCTTGCTTCTCGTGGTCTACAGTGTCGAAGAAGACCCCCTGCACCTTGTCGCTGTCCACCAGGTCGGTGACCATGACTCCGGCGCGCTTGTAGCCGAACCCCTTCTTGTATATGGCTTTGAGGGCTGCGGCTGCTGCCTCCGTCATTTCTATTGTGCTGTTGGTGGCCACCTCGAAGCCGGTGGTGCGCATGCTGTAGTCCTGGGGCTTCTCGTCCCTGTGGCGGTTGGTGAGGATGAACACGTGCAGGAAATAGGCCTTCATGCTCTGGGCGCGGAGCTTCTCTGCGACCTTGGCGGTGAAGGTGGCTACCGCGGCGTCCAGCTGGCTGAGGTCGGTCATGTCATGGGCGAAGGAGCGCGACACGCATATAGTCTGTCTGTCCTGCGGAACCTCGGCGAATTCGATGCAGGGCTCGCCGTGAAGCTCCAGCCAGGTCTTGACGCCGGTGACGCTCATCATGCGGCTCACTTCGCTGCGCGGCATGGAGCAGAAATCCCAGGCGGTGTGCACGCCCATAAGCTCCAGCTTCTTGCGGTATTTGCGGCCGATGCCCCAGACATCCCCGACGGGGAAGCGTCGCAGCACCTTCTCAACATCCTGCGGTCGGTACATCAGGCAGCAGCCCTGCAGTTTGGGGTATTGCTTGCAGAGTTTGCTGGCGATCTTGGCCAGGGTCTTCGTCGGAGCCATGCCTATGCTGACCGGAATGCCGGTGTCTTTGCGGATGCGGGCTGACAGATCCCGGCCTTTCTGCTGCAGATCTTCCAGCGGCAGGCCTTCAAGGTTCAGAAAAGCCTCATCTATCGAATAGACTTCTATTGCCGGGACAGTCTCTTTGAGGATGGACATGACCCGGTTGCTCATGTCGCCGTATAGCTGGTAGTTCGACGAGAAGACAGCCACGCCGTTCTTCTCGATTACATCTCTGGCCTCGAAGAGGGGAGTGCCCATCTTGATGCCGAGGGCCTTGGCCTCGTTGCTGCGCGCTATTATGCAGCCGTCGTTGTTGGACAGCACCACCACCGGCCTGCCGTTCAGGTCGGGACGGAAGACGCGTTCGCAGCTTGCGAAGAAATTGTTGCAGTCGCAGAGGCCAACCATAAGACGCTACATTTTCTTAATGAGATATTTCACTACGCCCCAGATGGCGAACTGGTTGTTCTCGTCGACACGGATGGGCTGGAAATCCTTGTTTGCCGGCATTAGCAGAGCGTAGTTTCCCATGCTCTTGTATTTCTTGAGAGTGAACTCTCCGTCCACGAAGCATACCGCCAGGCAGCCGTCGTAAGGCTCGGCGCTCTTGTCGATTATCAGCAGGTCGCCGTCGTCGACGCCGTCGTCGATCATCGAAAGGCCGCGCACCCGGGCGAAAAACGTGGAGGCCGGATTGTGCACCAGAACCTTGTTGAGGTCCAGCGCCACGTCCATGAAATCCTCGGCCGGAGAGGGGAAACCGGCATTTATAAGGGCTATCTTGTCTTCATCCATCGTCAGTGAAATTAACAATGCAAATTTACAAATCTGGATTTTTTTGTGGTAACTTTGGTATATGAGAAAAAGACTATTTGCGATAATCGTCGCTGCACTGGCATCCCTTGCCTCAGGTTGCAGCGGGCAGCACGACGATGCTGCGCTGTTCCAGCAGGATAAAGATACTTATTGTTATATCGATGAAGGCGAGCCCCAGGTGGTCTTCGCTGCGTTTGATATGCTCGCCGGCGATGTCAGCCGGGTGTTCGGCTCGAAACTCCTACTCACCGACCGTCGCCGCGATGCCGACATCATTGTGGCTTCTTCCCGCGGCCTTAAGGGCAAGTGGGAGACTTTCTGCTACAAGACTGCCGGTGACGGGCTGGTCGTGCTGGGCAGCGATGCACGCGGCAAGGCCTACGGGCTGCTGGAGCTCTCGCGGATGATCGGAGTCTCTCCCTGGGAATGGTGGGCCGACGTTACGCCGCAACGCCGGGGGACCTTCATGCTCTCGGAAGTGGACCGCCGGGAGCAGGGTCCTTCGGTGCAGTACCGGGGCATATTCCTGAACGACGAGGACTGGGGCATCAACCCCTGGGCCGAGGCCAATTATGGATATGAACTGGTGGATGGAGTGTCGATGAGCGACAACCCCCGCTGGAAAGGCGCCCTGGGGCCGCAGGTGTACGAAAAAATATTCCAGCTTCTGCTGAGGCTGCGGGCCAACGCAATCTGGCCGGCAATGCACGAGTGCACGGTGCCGTTCTATTTTGTGAAGGGCAACCGGGCGATGGCCGAGAAATATGCCATAGTGGTAGGCACGTCCCACTGCGAGCCGCTGATGCGCAATTCAGCCAGCGAGTGGGATGTGGCTGGGGTTGGCGACTACAATTTCATCACTAATTCCGCCGGGGTGCTTGACTACTGGTCGCAGCGCCTTGCCGAGCTCGACAATTCCGACAATATATTCACCATAGGCATGCGAGGCAAGCACGACGGCATGATGCAGGGGGTCCGCACCCAGGAAGAGCACATGGCGGCCCTGTCGGAGATAATACCAGCGCAGCAGAAACTGCTGACGCAGTATATCGACCCGGACATCACCAAGATCCCGCAGGCCTTCATCCCCTATAAGGAAGTGCTGGAGGTGTACGATGCCGGTCTTGAGATCCCTGACTATGTCACACTGGTGTGGTGCGACGACAATTACGGCTATATACGCAGGCTTTCCGACGCGGCTGAGAGGCAGCGCACCGGCGGCAGCGGAGTCTATTACCATGTGTCCTACTGGGGGCGGCCTCACGATTATCTCTGGCTGTCTTCCACTTCCCCGGCTCTGATATACAGCGAGATGAAGCGGGCTTACGACTACAATGCGCGCAAGCTGTGGATCCTCAATGTGGGAGACATCAAACCGGCGGAATATGCCACCGAATTCTTCATGGACATGGCCTGGAACATAGACTCAGTGGATCCTGCCGAACCTTTCGCGCATCTGCGCGCATGGGCTGCCCGGGAGTTCGGCGGGGACAACGCCGGCCAGGTGGCTGAAGTGATGGAAGGATACTACCGTCTGGCGAACTTCCGCAAGCCTGAGCATACCGGCTGGAGCAGGGTGGAGGAGGGAACGCTCTATCCTGCTACCAGAGGCACGTCGCCCGTTTTCAGGAGCGAGTACAATCAGCAGGAACTCTGCGCCCGCGTTGACGATTATAAGAATCTGGCAGCCAAGGTGAGATCCTTGTCTGACCGCATGCCTCCGCAGCGGCGCAGCGCCTTCTTCGAACTGGTGGAATATCCGGTGCTGGGCGCTTCAGCGATGAATGTCAAATGGCTGGGCCACCAGATGGCAGGCAGCGCCGCCATCGGCAGGGCTCAGGCGCTTGAGTGGCAGAAAGAGAGTCTGGCTGCATACGATGAGATACAGTTCCTTACAGAACGATATAATGCCCTGGAGAACGGCAAGTGGAAGGGGATAATGTCGTCTGCTCCCCGGGATCTGCCCGTGTTCGCAAAACCCGGTGCGCCGGAAAGATATGTGCCGGCCGCTATGCCCGGCTATGCCGAGGCCTACAATGCAGCCGATGCAGAAGGCTTCACCGGCAAGGGAATGCCGGGGCTTGGGCACGGCTTCGAGGCGGTGCCGCTGGTCAAAGGACAGAAGATGGAATTCAACTTCACGGTGCCGAAGGCCGGCCGATACACCCTGTTCATCGGCACCCTGCCCAACCACGATGTAGACGGGGAAGGGATGAAGATAGCGGTCAGCCGCGACGGGAGCCAGATAGCGGAGGTGGACTACAGTGTGGAGGGCCGCAGCGAGCAGTGGAAGCTCAATGTGCTCCGCGGCCAGGCACTGAGCTCTCTCGATATAGAAACCCAGGGCGCCGCCGGAGTGACCATCTCGCTCGAGGCGGTGACAGATAATGTCATAGTCGACCAGATAATGCTTCTTGCGGGGGACATGACATTCTACGAGTTCCCGGTTTTGTAAATATAATTGCTTATTTTATAAATAAATGCTTACATTTGCGCCCATTCTAAGACGTTTAAATTAAAAATTATCACTGACCTGTTATGACAACTAAAAGAGTTTATTTGTTCGGTGGCAAAAAAGCCGAAGGAAACGGCTCAATGCGGAATTTGTTAGGCGGTAAGGGTGCTAACCTTGCCGAAATGTGTACACTCGGAATGCCTGTTCCCGCAGGTTTCACCATAACTACTGAGTGCTGCACCGAGTATTTCAATCTGGGTGGTCAGTTCCCCGCAGGGCTTGAGGCCGATGTGAAGGCAGCCCTTGCAGCCACTGAAAAAACTATGGGCAAGAAGTTCGGAGACGTTAAGGATCCTCTCCTCGTATCTTGCCGTTCAGGTGCCAGAAGTTCAATGCCCGGTATGATGGACACCGTCCTCAATATCGGTCTGTGCACCGCCACAATCCCCGGTCTTATTGCAAAGACCAAGAATCCGAGATTCGTATATGACGCATACCGCCGTCTGATCATGATGTACTCAGACGTCGTTATGGAGAAGGCCGAAGGCATAGAGCCTGCCGACGGACAGGGAATCCGCGAGCAGCTCGAGAACATGATGTACGACCTCAAGGAGAAGAAAGGATATAAGAGCGATACCGACCTCAAGGAGAAAGACCTTATCGACCTCTGCGAGGCGTTCAAGAAAAAGATAAAGGAAGTCCTCCACGTTGAATTCCCCGACAACGCCCACGATCAGCTCTGGGGTGGTATCGGAGCCGTTTTCAAATCATGGAACGGTAAGCGTGCCGTGGCATACCGCCGCATCGAGGGTATTCCTGACAACTGGGGTACTGCAGTGAACGTGCAGTCAATGGTGTTCGGAAACATGGGTGACACTTCTGCTACAGGCGTAGCATTCAGCCGCAACCCTGCAACCGGCGACAACAACTTCTACGGCGAATGGCTTATCAACGCCCAGGGTGAAGATGTTGTGGCAGGTATCCGCACCCCCAACCCTCTGAATGAAGCTACCAAGAATGCTCATAACAAACACCTGAAGTCTTTGGAAGTTGCAATGCCTGATGTCTACAAGGAACTTGACGACATCCGTCAGAGGCTTGAGAACCACTTCAAGGATATGCAGGATATCGAGTTCACAATCCAGGAAGGCAAGCTCTGGATGCTCCAGTGCCGTATCGGCAAACGCACCGGTCTGGCTGCCCTGAACATGGCTATGGATATGATTGAGGAAGGTCTCATCGACGACAAGACTGCTGTTCTGCGCGTAAGCCCCAGCCAGCTTGAAGAACTCCTTCACCCGATTCTGAATCCCAACTCTGAAAAGAATGCTGCAGTTATCGCACACGGTCTGCCCGCAGGCCCCGGCGGTGCTGTCGGCAAGATAGTCTTCACTCCGGCCGACGCTGTTGCAGCTGCCGCCCGCAAGGAAGACGTAATCCTCGTCCGTGAAGATACATCTCCTGAGGACGTTGAAGGTATGAGGGTAGCTGTAGGTCTGCTTACCGCACGCGGTGGTATGACTTCACACGCCGCTCTGGTAGCCCGCGGATGGGGCAAGTGCTGCATCGTAGGTTGCGAAGCCATCACCTTCACTTCAGGCGCCAAGGGTGAGAAGATCCTGAATATCGGAGGCAAGCAGTATCACGAAGGCGACATCTTCTCTCTCAACGGTACCAAGGGTCTTGTATACGACTCTCCGGTAAGCACTATCGATGCTACTGAGAACGTACGTTATATGAAATTCATGCAGATCGTCGACAAGTACCGTCGCCTCAGCGTACGTACCAACGCCGACAACCCTGAGGATGCACAGAAAGCCATCGATTTCGGTGCCGAGGGTATCGGTCTGTTCCGTATCGAGCACATGTTCTACGGAAAGAACTCTGAAGAACCTCTTGCAAAACTCCGCAAGGTTATCTTTACCGCTACCGACAAAGAGCGTCGCGCTGCCGTGAACGAGCTTGAGCCTTACGTAAAGGCAGCTGCCAAGAACACGATGCGCGTTATGAGCGCCAAGTCAGTTACCTTCCGTCTGCTCGATCCGCCGTTGCATGAGTTCGTGCCTCAGACCCGCGCAAAACAGGAAGAACTGGCCAAAGAGCTTGGCGTTTCTGTAGCTGAGATCAAGAAGCGTGGTAAAGCTCTCCACGAGATCAACCCTATGATGGGACACCGCGGTGTACGTCTGGGCATCACCTTCCCGACTCTGAGCGAGATGCAGTTCAAGGCTATCTTCGAGGCTGCAGCCGAGCTTATCCTCGAAGGCTTCGATCCTCATCCCGAGATTATGATCCCTGTAACCATCTCTGTAAACGAGCTGAACTTCGAGAAGCGTATCTGCGAAAGGGTACACAAGGAAGTTGAGGAGCTGTTCGACATGGACATCACGTACATGTTCGGTACTATGATCGAGATCACGCGTGCAGCTCTTCTCGCCGACCGTATGGCCCGCACCGCACAGTTCTTCTCATTCGGTACCAACGACCTTACCCAGATGACCTACGGCTTCAGCCGCGACGACATCGGTTCATTCATGAACGACTACCTGAACAACAAGATCCTCCCGTTCGACCCGTTCCAGAGCATCGACCAGGAGTCTGTCGGCCGTCTCATCAAGATGGGTATCGACGGTGGCCGCTCAACCCGCAAGAACCTCAAGGTCGGTATCTGCGGTGAGCATGGTGGTGACGCCGCTTCAGTGGAATTCTGCCACAAGATCGGTATGAACTACGTATCATGCTCTCCTTTCAGGGTGCCTATCGCACGCCTCGCTGCTGCACAGGCCGCCATCAAGGAAGAACTTGAGAAGAAATAAGAGATTCTGAGATAATCAGATCGAAAGACTGTCCTCCTTTACGATTTCCGCGTCGCGGTAATAGTAAAGGAGGATATCTTTATATGTATAGCCAAGATGGCCCATCACTGCGGCCCCGATCTGGCACATGCCGACTCCGTGGCCCCAGCCTTTTCCGCGCAGGATGAATCCTTCCTCAGTCTTTTCGACTTCGAATGCAGAGCTGTACAGATGGCTGGGCGAGAGCGTGCGCCTTATCTCCAGCTCCTTGCCAATGATGCGTGACTTGCGGCTGCCCACTATCTTGAGCTTCTTGATCCTGCCGGAAGGGCCTCTCTCGATGGGGCGCAGGTCCACAATCTTGCCGTAGTTGAGGCCAGTGCGCTCACGGACTATCTTTGACAGTTCTCTGTAGGTATATTCCACCTTCCACCTGTAGAAATCTTTGGTCTCCTGGTCGAAATTGGGGAGCACGTTGGTGAGGATGGCGGCGTCTTCAGTTTCGCAGAACTTGTCTCTGAACGATTTGAGGTAGGGCTTGTCTTCATCTTCCCAGCAGGTCGAGAAGATCTCGGTCTTGCCTCCGCAGCATTTGCTGAAGCGGGCGTCGCACACCTGCCCTTCGTATGCGAGGATCTCGCCCCAGGTGGCTTCGATGGCTTCGCGGGCGGTGGCGGTGCTTACCTTGGTTATGCCCTGGTAGCGCTGGCAGTGGTCGTCGGCGCAGACGTCAAAGAATTCATGGTCGTCGTGGTCCTGCCAGGTTATCAGTTCCTTCGGGGTGTCGATCTTGCCTTCGCCGGATGCCTTGCCGCACCCGGTTATCTGAGCCAGCAGCCATGAGCGGGAGATTACGGCGTGAGCCTTGAGGAACTCCAGCGGGGCTTCGGCGCTCATCTCGGAAGATATGACGCAGGTGAGGTAATCCTCTATGCCGATATCGTTTATGACTATTATGCCGTCTTTCTCCGCAAGCAGGATCAGGTTGCCCTTGAAGCTCTGGTTCTCGCGGCGCTGCCAATGGAAATCCACACCGATAGTGACGTCTTTCAGGGTGAAGAAGGAATCTTCGCCGGCTGATTCGAATACTATCTTGTGGGCTTTCCGGCCGCCGCAAGCGACCTGTCCGTCCTCCAGGACTGCCGTCATGCCGCCTTCTGCGGCTTCGCCTTCGCAGCGGTAGCCGCCGTTCAGCGTGAATTCAACCTTGTCGGCGGTGAGTATGCCGACTGAAATGTGTCTCTGAGGTTTATCCATTCTTGTTGGCTGCTATCCTCGCGGCAAGCTCCCAGGAGCGGATGCGGTCCTTGTAGGTATTGTTGAGATTTACTTTTTCGATTTCGAGGTCGGCGTCGCTGTTGCCTTCCCAGCGGCGGCAGTTGTACATCACTTCGTAGATGCGGCCGATGCGGTATTCGCGGCTGATGCGCAGGGCGACTGCGTAGTCCTCGCCGTACTTGGTGGTGGGGAAGTTGAGCCGGCGCACCAGCGGGGTCCAGAACCCGCGAGGGGCTCCCAGACCGTTGATGCGGAGGGCGTTGTTGCGGCCGTTGTCATCAGTCCACTCGCGGTGGTCGATGACGCCGGGAGGCAGGGGGTTGCCTTCGAAGTCGGTCATGCGGTAGGTGCCGATTACCATTGCGCAGCGGAACAGGCGGAATGCGTCGACGAAGCGCTGCACTGTGTTCTCGTCGCTGTATACGTCGTCACTGTCGAGCTGCAGTGCGAAGCGGCCGCATTTGGGATGATGCAGGGCGGCGTTCCAGTTGCCTCCGATGGCGTGCCATGTGGGGTCCTGGGCTACGTATACCAGCTTGCTGTCGGCGGCGTATTTGCGGATTATGTCCACGGTGCCGTCGGTGGAGTTGTCGTCCACTACGAACACGTTGTATTTGAAATCGGTCTTCTGGCTCAGGGCTGACTGTATTGCATCTTCTATAGTGCGGACCCTGTTGCGGCAGGGGATAATGACAGAGGCTTCGTACTCGAATTCGCCCTCGTCGATGTCTATGTCCTTGAACTTGGGCTCCAGATAGCCTCCGATGGCCTTGAGATGCTCCGTGCAGGCCTTCTCCATCTCGATCTGGACCTCGCGGTTCTTCGGGTCGACGTAGTCGAACTGCTTCTCGCCGCTCTTGCGGTTGTCGGTCTCGACTTCGTAGTAGAGGTATTCGTTTATGTGCTCGAGCCTGCCGATGCGGGAAACCTTCAGGCGCAGGTCATAGAGGCCTGCGAACTTGTAGTTCTCGACCATGGTTGCAGCGGCGGCCTTGAGGGCGTCCGTGCGGAAGAGCAGCACGCTTCCAAAGTCGAAATCGTCGCGCAGGGAGCCGCTCTGGCAGTCAATAACGGGGGCGTTACGTACGGCTCCGTCTATCTTTATGAAGTGGTCTGCGTAGAGCATTACCGCGTCGGTGTCCCTTGCGACCTGCACCATCCTTTCCAGCGACCAGTGTACCCAGTCCAGACGGAAGGTCTTGGTGTAGAAGAGGGTGAATTCTGTGTCGGCCGCTTCTGCCGCCATGCGTATGTCTGTAGAAGACTTGAGGCTGCCGACTATGCGTACTTCGCCCACCAGGGGGCATTGCAGAAGATTGTCACGGGTGGCTTCGGCATCAGCGCCCCGGATGATGAAACATGTTATGCTTTTCATTTGCTGGATTTACTTGCGAGAGGGGCTACCATTTCTGCGAACTTCGCCACGCCTTTTGTGGCTACGTCCTGGATCTGGGTGTAGTGGGCGTAGTGGAGGTTCATCGCCGTGGGGTCTACCAGATAGATGGGAGTGCCGGGGGTTATGTACTGGATGAGCCCTGCGGCAGGGTAGACGTTCAGGGAGGTTCCTACCACGAGCAGTATGTCGGCTTTCTCCACTATCCTGATGGCCGGCTCTATCATCGGCACGGCCTCTCCGAACCACACTATGTGGGGCCTCAGCTGGTCGCCGGTGGGGGCCAGGTCGCCCAGGTGGATGTCTTTGTAGCCTATATCATATATAGTATTCTCGTGGTTCTCGCCGCGGGCCTGCGTGATGAGGCCGTGAAGGTGGATTACCTTGGTGCTGCCTGCGCGCTCGTGCAGATTGTCGATGTTCTGGGTGATTATGTCGATGTCCCAGTCCTTCTCCATCTGCGCCAGGATCTTGTGGGCCGCGTTGGGCTCGGTGTGTTCGATCTGACGGCGCCTCTCGTTATAGAACTTGAGCATCAGCGCCTTGTTGCGGTACCAGCCCTCTATCGATGCGACCTCCTGGGCGGAGTAGTTCTCCCACAGCCCGTCGCTGTCCCTGAAAGTGCTCAGGCCGCTTTCCTTGCTTATTCCGGCTCCTGAAAGTACTGCCAGCTTTTTCATACTGTCTCGTTTTAGAATTTTACCCTCAACAAAATTAACTTTTTTGTGCTATATTTGGAATCCTTACGACAAATATTGAACTATGAAAATTTCAAGTCTTTTCAATCCCACATACGGCATCATCCGCAGCATAGTCGCATTGCTGCTCGGCCTTGCTATCGTAATCTGGCCTGACATTGCCGTTGCCGCAGCCGTCAGGGCGCTCGGCGCAGTCATGGTGCTGGTAGGCGGCGTTTCTCTTGTCATAAATTTCGCCGGCAAGGAGAGGCTCGGCAGCCTGTATGCCATCACCGGTATAATCGCCGTGCTGTTCGGTATAGTACTGCTGGTGTTCCCGGATTTCTTCGTCAAGCTGCTGTCTTATCTGTTCGGAGTGCTGATGATCTTCTTCAGCATCGGTGAGATAGTGAACCTTATATCCATCGGCAAGAACACCAAGGTCAAATTTGCATTCTACATTGTCCCCATCCTCATATTCATCCTCGGCATAGTGCTGCTCACCAACCCCTTCGAGGTTGTCAAGACCCTTTTCATAGTGTTCGGCCTCGCGCTGATAGTCTATGCAATCTTTGAAATGGTGGTGGCTCTCAAGTTCCGCAAGGCCTACAAGGCTCTCCAGGCTGAGGAGGCTCTCGAGGAGGCTACTGCTACGGCTGAAGATGCCGTGATAATCGAGAGCAAGCCCCTGGATGCTGAGGAGGAAGCTCCCGCCGGGGCAGAAGACGCTCCCGCCTCTCATGCCGGTCCCGGTGCGGATGGTCTGGAAGAATAATATTTCTCTATATGGAAGAAAAAGATATGCAACCCAAGGGCTTGCCGGAGAATGCGTACCGGAAGCTCAAGGAGGGGGAGAGCTATGAGCCCGTCCTGTCTCCGAAAAAGAAATATCCCGAGGCCAACGTGTGGAGCGTGACCATCGGTGTGCTGATGACCATAATCTTCTCTGCCGCCGCGGCCTATCTTGGTCTCAAGGTGGGTCAGGTGTTCGAAGCTGCGATTCCCATCGCCATCATAGCCGTGGGGCTGTCCAGCGCCTGCAAACGCAAGAACGCCCTTTCTGAGAACGTCATCATCCAGTCTATAGGAGCCTGCAGCGGCTCCATAGTTGCCGGTGCGATCTTCACCCTGCCTGCGCTCTACATCCTGCAGGCCAAGTTCCCTGAGCTTACGGTGGACTTCGGAAAGGTGTTCTTCAGCTCTCTGCTCGGCGGTGTGCTGGGCATCCTGTTCCTGATTCCTTTCCGCAAATACTTCGTGAAGGACATGCACGGCGAGTATCCTTTCCCCGAAGCTACAGCCACCACGCAGGTGCTGGTCAGCGGCCAGAACGGCGGCAAGGATGCCAAGCTGCTACTGGTCAGCGGCCTCATCGGCGGTATCTATGACTTCATAGTTTCCACCTTCGGCTGGTGGGCCGAGACCATCTCGACCAAGGTGCTGCCCTGGGGAGCGCAGGTGGCTGACAAGGCCAAGCTGGTGCTCAAGCTCAACGTGGGCGCTGCAGTGGCCGGCCTGGGCTACATTGTCGGCCTGAAATACGCATTCATTATCTGCTGCGGTTCGTTCCTGGTATGGCTTGTAATCATCCCTCTGATGAACCTCATCTGGGGGCCGGATGTGCTGAACATTGTCAGCAACGTGAGCCAGACTGTAGTCTCGATGTCTCCTGAGACCATCTTCACCACCTATGCAAGGCACATCGGCATCGGCGGTATCGCTACTGCCGGCATCATAGGCATCATCAAGTCCGCAGGCGTCATCAAGAGCGCAGTCGGGCTTGCAGCCAAAGAGATAAAGAGCAAGAAGGGCTCAGCTGACGAAGAAGTTATGCGCACCCAGAGGGACCTCTCCATGAAGGTCGTAGTGATCGGCATCCTGCTGGCTCTCGTGGTAATCTTCCTGTTCTTCGCTTTTGGCGTGGTCAGCAACATCTGGCATGCCATAATCGCCCTGCTGGTGGTCGGCGTAATTGCCTTCCTCTTCACTACGGTGGCTGCGCAGGCCATAGCCCTGGTGGGCACCAACCCTGTCAGCGGCATGACTCTGATGACCCTCATCCTCACTTCTGTGATCCTCGTGGCTGCAGGTCTTAACGGCACTGCGGGCATGACGGCGGCTCTTATAATCGGCGGCGTGGTCTGCACCGCGCTTTCCGTTGCGGGAGCTTTCATCACTGACCTGAAGATCGGTTACTGGATCGGTACCACTCCGAAGGTGCAGGAAACCTGGAAGTTCCTCGGAACCCTCGTGGCTGCCGCTACCGTTGGCGGTGTGATTATCGTGCTTAACAAGACCTACGGCTTCACCGGCGAGAACGCCCTCGTGGCTCCGCAGGCCAACGCCATGGCTGCCGTCATCGAGCCTCTGATGTCTGGTGGCGGCGCTCCCTGGCTGCTCTACGGCATCGGCGCCGTGATCGCCATCATCCTTACCGTCTTCAAAGTGCCTGCCCTGGCATTCTCCCTCGGTATGTTCATCCCCATGGAGCTTAACCTCCCGCTGCTCGTGGGCGGCGCCGTTTCGTGGTATGTAAGCACCCGCAGCAAAGATGAGAAGCTCAACAACGCCCGCAAGGAACGCGGTACGCTGCTGGCCAGCGGTTTCATCGCCGGCGGTGCGCTGATGGGCGTGGTGAGCGCAATCCTCCGTTTCGCCGGAGTCAACGTGCTCAATATAGAATGGCAGAGCTCAGGTGCCGCTCAGGCAGTGGCACTGGTGGCATACATCGGCATCATTGCTTATATGATTATAAAGTGTCTTCAGATAAAGAAAGTTGAGGAATAGTTATGGAAAAGGTTACAGATAAATTCTTGAGATACGTCTCGTATGACACCCAGTCTGACGAGAACAGCCCCAGCCAGCCATCTACCTTCAAGCAGCTGGTGCTGCTGAGGCAGCTGGTCGATGAGCTGCACGCCATGGGCATTGCAAACGCATCGATCGACAAGGACGGCTATGTGATGGCTTCTATCGAGTCGAACGTGGACGCCAAGGTGCCCGCCATCGGCTTCATCGCCCACGTGGACACCAGCCCGGACGCCCCGGGATCCAATATCCATCCCAAGTTCGTGGCTGACTATGACGGCAGCGACATTCCGCTGGGCGACGGCAGGGTTCTGACTGTGGCCGAGTTCCCGGAGCTGCTCAACTACAAGGGCCAGACTCTGATCACTACCGACGGCACAACGTTGCTGGGAGCCGACGACAAGGCCGGCGTGGCTGAGATAATGTGCGCTGCGGAGTATATAATGAACCATCCCGAGTTCAAGCACGGCCCCGTGAAGATCGCTTTCACTCCCGACGAGGAGATAGGCCGCGGTGTGGTGGCCTTCGACGTGGCCCGTTTCGGCGCCGACTATGCCTATACCATGGACGGTGGAATGGTGGGAGAGCTGGAGTACGAGAATTTCAACGCAGCTTCTGCCAAGATCCATATCCAGGGCCGCAACATCCACCCGGGTTATGCAAAGAACAAGATGATCAACTCTATGCTCGTGGCCATGGAGCTGAACGCTATGCTGCCTGTCGAGCAGCGTCCCGAATATACTGAAGGCTACGAGGGCTTCATCCACCTTATCTCTATAAAGGGTACGGTCGAGGAGTCTGACATAGCCTATATCATCCGCGACCATGATGCGGCTCTGTTCGAGCGCAAGAAGGAGATGGTGCAGCAGTGCGTGGATTTCATCAATAAAAAATACGGCAACGTAGCTACTGCCGATATAAAAAACCAGTATCGCAACATGCGCGAGATGGTGGAGCCTCATTTCGAGGTTGTGGATAATGCGATCAAGGCTCTGGAGATGGCTGGAATCATGCCGAAGGTGCAGCCTATACGTGGCGGTACTGACGGTGCTAACCTGTCTTTCATGGGGTTACCTTGCCCGAACATCTTTGCCGGCGGCCACAATTTCCACGGCAGGCTTGAGTTCGTGCCGGTGGAGAGCATGGAGAAGGCTACGCAGGTTATTTTAAATATTCTGCAAATATTTTCCAAAAATTCACAATAAAATTTTGGATTTTTGAAAAGATTATTACCTTTGCGGTCCCTTACGAAAGCAGCGATGTTAGGGTAAGGGATGAACCGAGCATGAAAATTTTTGAATTATTCAATTCAAACAATTTTCATCGCGAGAGTGAGCGACAGCGAACGGCTGTCGGAAATCACAAAATTTTTTGTTTTTCAAAAAATTTTTGATTGCACGAAACGTTCATTGACTTAATGAGAGAGATAACGAGGTAAAGAAAATTTACTGTAGAGAAATTAGAAAGTCTGTAATTCAATTTTAAGGATTAGGGACTACAATTTCAAGAGAACACATGGAAGATGAAAGTCTGAAATGGTTCACAAAAGCGTTACAAATAAAGAGCTAGAACAGTTAAGTAAGCAAAAGGTATAGCGAAGCGAATAAGAGCGGATGGAGGATGCCTAGGCTTTTGGAGGCGAGGAAGGACGTGGAAAGCTGCGAAAAGCCCCGGGGAACCGCAAACAGGTATAGATCCGGGGATGTCCGAATGGGGAAACCCAGCAACTTGAAGAGTTGCTACCTTTAGGGGAGCCAACGCAGGGAACTGAAACATCTTAGTACCTGCAGGAAAAGAAAGAAACGATCGATTTCCCGAGTAGTGGCGAGCGAAACGGAAAGAGCCCAAACCGATATTGTTACGGCAACGTCGGGGTTGTAGGACTGCGAGAAGCAAACATCATCGAACCGGAATTGTCTGGAAAGTCAATCCGCAGAGGGTGACAGGCCCGTACGGGTAAGAGCGATGGGCGCTAGCAGAATCCTGAGTAGGGCGGGACACGAGGAATCCTGTCTGAATTCGCGGGGACCATCCCGCAAGGCTAAATACTCCCAAAAGACCGATAGAGGACCAGTACCGTGAGGGAAAGGTGAAAAGCACCGCGAACAGCGGAGTGAAACAGTACCTGAAACCGTTCGCTTACAAGCGGTCGGAGCACATTTATGTGTGACGGCGTGCCTTTTGCATAATGATCCTACGAGTTGCTCCTCACTGGCGAGGTTAAGGGTCGGAGATCCGGAGCCGAAGCGAAAGCGAGTCTGAACAGGGCGCTTGAGTCAGTGGGGGCAGACGCGAAACCTTGTGATCTACCCTTGGCCAGGCTGAAGTCTGGGTGAAACCAGATGGAGGGCCGAACCGGTTGACGTTGAAAAGTCTTCGGATGAGCTGAGGGTAGGGGTGAAAGGCCAATCAAACTGGGAAATAGCTCGTACTCCCCGAAATGCATTTTGGTGCAGCCTGCGGTCAGTGACGAAGAGGTAGAGCTACTGATTAGGCAAGGGGGCTTCACCGCCTGCCAAACCTAGACAAACTCCGAATGCTTCGTCATGGTTCCGTGGAGTGAGGGCACGGGTGCTAACGTCCGTGTCCGAGAGGAGAAGAATCCGGACCACCGTCTAAGGTCCCGAAATCCGTGCTAAGTTGAGCGAACGAGGTCTGACTGCACAGACAGCTAGGATGTTGGCTTGGAAGCAGCCATTCATTTAAAGAGTGCGTAACAGCTCACTAGTCGAGCGGTCGGGCGTGGATAATAATCGGGCATAAGCACGGTACCGAAGACGTGGACTCATACGGTTGTATGAGTGGTAGGGGAGCATTCCGGCGGCGCAGAAGCGGTATCGCGAGGTATCGTGGAGCTTCCGGAAAAGCAAATGTAGGCATGAGTAACGACAAGACGGGCGCGAAACCCGTCCGCCGATAGACTAAGGTTTCCTGATCAACGCTAATCGGATCAGGGTTAGTCGGGTCCTAAGGCGCACCCTGAGGGGCAGTCGATGGACAGCCGGTCAAAATTCCGGCACTCACCTGAGTTGCGATGTGGAGACGTAGGAG
>JAFZVU010000052.1 GCA_017617655.1 Bacteroidales bacterium | reverse complement strand
TCGAAACATCATTAAAAGTTTGGCGACATTCTATTTCCGCTTAGTTCGCGAATTCTAATCAAAAAACAAACTGTTCCTTGTAAGCTATTATAATTAAACAGTTTAAAACCTATTTGAGTTATATTCTCCGGACACTAGTGAAATCTATAAAGTAATGAAACGAACAAAAACCATCATTTGTGCTATTGTGACGATTACCGTTGCTATTACTTTGGGAACGCTCTTATCCACGAAAGCATTTGCAAGAAAACCAAATTGTACTTCTACTGTGGGAAATATCACGTTGGAATGCTATGGTCCTCAAGTAACTATTTGTTTTACTGAGTATAACAACGGTCCTCATGAATGTAAAGGAACCGAAGTTGTAGTATTTCAGCCAGACGATCCGGACTAACATTTGACATGTAAAATGAAGAAAGGGTGTCCCCATTATTGGAGACGCCTTTTTCCTATTGTCCTCACCTCCATATTGTACATCAACACTATAATTGGGACGGATTAAAAACTCTGAAACTTAACAAGAGATGAAACGGCTTTTATTATCAATCATATTTGTTTCGATAATGCTTACAGCGTGTAATGTTAAAGTTGTCGATAATTATTTTTCGTCTCTTCCAAATGAAGTTGCTAAGGGTAAAACTATTCTTGAAATCTCGCCCGGCCAAAGAGAAAATGTCTATATCATAGATGGCTATATTTGTTCTATCAACGAACGCGGCATGAGTGAATATGTCTTGGAGATACGGCCGCTTGACGACACAACGCATATTGTCAATCTAATTCCGTACGGGACGGGTGCAGATAAAATGCTATTGGTGGATTACTCGATTTCAGGAACAAAGATTCTTGTCAGGGATATCGTTCAACACAATTACGCAATTGTAGATATTCACAAAGTGCAAGAAAATCCATCCCAGACTATTGACCTGATGCCATACTCATTGTTGACGCAGGAGTTGATACCTATTGAAAATGAGAACATTGTTTACTTGAACCAAGGGTCTTTCAGAAGTACAGAAAAACGGTATTATGTCATCAGACAGGACGAACAGCCACGCAAGCTTTCTCGCAACGGTCGGAAATCGTTGAATGTTCTGGATGGGTTTTTCTTGTATGAACCCAGCAGAGACAGGCTTGCCTTTCTTCATATGTATGCCCCTGAGATTGAGTACTATTCCTTCCACAATCAAACTCTTTTGTGCAAAAGCAGTATTGAACGGGAAGATGATGTCCAGATTATTGAATATAACGGGGATGAAACGGCGAGATTTCTATTCATGAACTATGTCCCGCTTTGCTTTGTGGCTGGCTCATCTGATCCTGAACGTATCGCTGCCGTGTATTGTGATGAGCAGGAGCACTTTCATGTCCTTGTATTTGACTGGGAAGGCAATATCCAAGGAGGTTTTATCTCTGAAAGGGAAGTCTGGTCGGTTTCTATATGCAATGATTATTTATATTGTTGGGAAAAAGGTGAAGAGCAGGACAAGTTAGTCCAATACAATATGCAAGATATTCAACTCAATTCGTTAAAACAATGAGTACAACTATAAAACTATTATTGATATCTATCGTGTTTGTGTTTTTGTGCGGCTGTATCAATCATAATAAGGGAAACAAGACAGAGCTTTTTCTCCAAGCCACTTCTCAGGTATATTCAGGAGATATAAAGCCTCAGATTAATTCTGCTTTCAAGATAGTCCAGATGCTGTTGCCGTCGGAAACTGAGACCCATTACATTTACATCTTGGATGCATCATGCTCAGTCTGTATAGCAAATGCGCTTGATTGTTACAACGCGTATGACACACTGTTTTCTAATGACGAGTCTTGCTCATTCGATTTCATTTCCACAACCAAAGATGTAGATATATTTGATTACTATTTTAAGAAAAGCTTTAGTAACAAGGAATCCAATTGTCATTTTTATGCTGACTTTGATCTTCCAATAGGGATATACACCGTTATGCACGGACAACTGATTGCTTACTCGCCATGGAAATAAAGTTGACATCGATAGTGCTGTTGCTAGCGCTCGCTTGCTGCCAAACATGGGGTCAGACCCGGATTCGCGGGACGGTGAAGGACGCAGCGGACAGCACTGTAATAGCCGGGGCTATCATAAAGCTTGAAGACAAGGATGGCAAGACACTCTCTTTCGCCATATCCAACAGTTCCGGCAGTTTCAACATCTCGTCTGATAAGGCAGTCGACAGTTTGAGAGTATCTCTGCTGGGGTATTATGATGCTGTTTTCCATAAGCCTTTCCCCCAGAGCATGGAAGTCCGTCTCGAGCAGAAGCCTGTCAAAATGCAGGCAGCGACTGTTGTTGCCCAGAAGGTACAGATGGTAGGAGACACCATCAGTTATAACGTCAAAGCTCTGACGAATGCGCAGGACAGGGTACTGTCAGACGTGCTGCAGCGTATTCCGGGCCTTGAAGTCACCAGATCAGGAGCCGTCCTTTATAACGGCAAGTCGATTAACCGATTCTATGTGAACGGCAAGGATGTGCTGCAGACAGATTACCATCAAGTCACCAAGGGCCTTCCCGTTGATGATGTCAAGACCGTCGAAGTGCTAACAAATCATCAGCCAATCAAAATCCTGCAGGGGCTGAAGGAATCAGACCGGGCCGCGCTCAATATCGAATTGGATGACAATGCCAGCGGCAGGCTTCTAGGCACCCTCAATGCCGGCGCCGGAGGCAAGATGGAAAAGCCATATCCGATTGGCCGTGCCGGAGCAGACCTCTTTGTCCTTAAAGACAGAATGTCTTCGATGAATAACCTGACTGCCGATTGGGATGGCGGGCGACAGGAAGAGACTGCCAGCTATGACCTTTCCACAAGTTTCAAACATGAGAATCTGCGGTTTCTGGCCTCTTTCCCTGACGCATCCCTTCCTTTCGCGAGTCTTAGCGCAGAGTCCCAGCGCTCCTTGGGAGGTAAGACTACAGAACGCTTCCCTGTCGGCAAGGAAGGCTCTATGGGTGTGCTGTTCCAGATATCCTCCGCACAAACTACGGTATCACAGGAGAACCGGTCGCTATACAAAAACGAGGATTCCGGCCAGGAAATATTCACTGGAGGGCAGAGGACCACTTCTCCAGTTGAGATGAAAGGAGCATTATCCTACACTAAGAACACGAGCAAGATTTATCTTGACGATAAACTCACTTTCAACAGGGACATCAATGACGGATACTCAGAAACGGTAGGAGATGTATCTGGAAGTCAGTATGTCAAAAGAAACAGGTTTGACATTGAGAATGACGCCAGCATCGGCTTCAGAACGGCTGAACGGTCAATTACGCTCGCTTTTTACACGCAGTACTCATCCGCGAACGAAAATATGCTGCTCGAAGACTACGGCGTCACTCAAAATATCGGATCGTCACTGTTCATACAGCAGTTCAGTATGTCCGGAATCAGCAGGAGGCGTGGACAATGGAAACTGTCGATGAGACCTTCCGCAACTTTTGACGCTTTCACCAGGAACAGTGCTCTGGCGGGGTTGCCGGATGATGTCGTTCCCGGGAAAAGGGAAGGGACTGACATATCCAGAAAAGCAGATTTCGGGATTGCGGCCGGCTTGGAATATGGAGTGTCTCCATTCACCGCATCATTGGACGGACATGTCAGCTACAACATTATTTGGTGGAACAGCGACCTTTACAGAAAAGTGCTGGCCGATGCAAGCTTGAATTTGAAATATATCACCGGTCGCTGGGAATGGCGGACATCTTTCGATGTCGCGAAGAGAAGTCCTGATTTGCAGTCAATAGGAACATCCGTGATTAACACAAGATACAACTATCTCTGGAAAGGCATAGATGCTCCTACTTACCGTCCCATGCAGAGCGTTTCAACGTCCATCTTGTACAGGGAACCGGTCTCAGGCTGGCATCTTTCAGCAAATGCCAACTGGGGCCACACTTATGATTTCCTGAGCGCCAGGAATATCTACGGCACATATATCTTGAGTTACAGCTCAGACGACCGGGTCGAAAGCAATACACTTTCGGGCAGGCTGGAATTCGAAAAGGGTCTTTTCGCCCTGAACGGCAAAATAAAAGTGACACTGGACGGCGTATGGGCAATGTCCTCTTTTCGGCAGAACAGCAAAACAATATCGTATAATACGGCCGCATATACGCCTGCAGTCGATTTTTCGATGTCCCTGGCAAGGTGGTGGAGCACAGATTTGAATGCCAACTGGAATCTGTCATTATTGAACCAGGAAGGCTATTCTGAATCTGACAGGTCTACTTACGCGTCTGTCAGATGGAAGAACACTTTAGTGGCGTCAAAGCTGCTCTTCTTGACGGTCACAACCGATGCGTGCTACAACTCAGCAATGGATATCTGGGTATTCATCCCATCTGTCAGCGCCGAATGGAAGTTCAGCAACAGGTTGTCCCTCTCGCTGTCTGCCGACAATCTGCTTAATCTCCGGGAAATAAGCTATAGCAACATTTCCCCGCTTCTTGTAGAAACAATATCATACAGAGTCCGCCCACTCTCTGTCATCGCTAAACTCCGCTGGCAACTATAAAAAATAAAAAAGATGAAAAAAGTCCTGTCTATAATCATTTGTCTGTGCCTGTCCTTTTCTACGCCGGGTCAGATTCCTATCTTGGCGCATGCTAGCAACTCAGACTACGGTTTTAATGACACATTGTGGGGAGATTATGAACCAGTAGCAGCAGATTCGTTAGATTCTGAATTAACACGTGTTTATTACGATTATACCTACACAGGCAAAAACACAATAACGGGAATATGGCTTTTGCAGGTTGGCTCAAATACCACAAGATTCCTTCCAGAGCGAAGATACGTAGCAGATTCCGTTCAGAGAATCAACCCTAGCATGAGAGCACAAGTTGCCAGATATAGTCGAGATGGGGATTTGTTTCATTTTTATGATTCATATTGCATATCAGACAACAGATGCCGCTTTGCTTGCAGATTCGTATTAGATGACATCATGTATGAAGAAAACCTTCCGACTATATCATGGGAATTACAGGATTCTGTGGCCAATATATGTGGGCACTTTTGCCGAAGCGCAATCGGATCTTTCCGAGGAAGGACTTACTACGTTTTTTACGCTGAAGATATCCCGGTTTCTGCTGGGCCTTGGAAACTAAGCGGTCTGCCAGGATTGATACTGCATGCAGACGTTGATGACGGAAAGTTCATTTTCCATGCAACTCTGGTTGACCCGTCTGCGCGTGCGCCAATCCTGTGGCAAAAGTATCCCTACATAAAAGTCAACCGTAACCAGTATGAAAAAATGCTGGATCAGTTGCTTCAAAATTTCCGTACTGCTTATATCGCTCATTCCAGTAGCAACCCTGCGATTGAAATTATTCCTGATCCAACATTTGTTTACCCAGATTTGAGTTGGGTGGAACAATTCGAAATTGAATGATTATCTTTACTGCTGGGAGAGAGGTAAAGAGCAGGATAGGTTAGTTCAATATAAGTTAGATATCTTATAGATGCAGCTCTTTGGGGAACATGTTAGAATAGAAATTCAGGCAGATACTGCTTATATCGTAAATTCAGGACAATCAGCGATTCGTGATGATCTTGAACTTGACTCGATTCTGTCTCAGTATCCAGTTGATACTCTCTATGGGGAAGACGCCCATTTAATATTTGTGCAGCCATCCGGGAGTGTATCTTTTGTCTGGGTGATTGCCGCATTAGTCGTTATAGTCCTACTCGCAATTCTCATTTTTATGGCGATTCGCACCATAAAAAGACAAGACCGCCAGTGCCAGGATATGATGCAAGAGATGCGGCATCTTGTGCAAAGCAATCGCAGCACCTGTGAGGCAGTCGCAATTCTGATTGAAGAAAGGGTGCGGCTGATGCAGTCATTAGTGTCTCTTTATAAACAGACGGCCAGTCTTCCAAATAAAACCATGCATATTATCGATCAGGTGGAGTACTTAAGGGAAGTAAATAACAATTATAGGAAGACTTTGGAAGTCTTCAATGGCGACTGGTCTTTCCTCTCCAAACTGGAACAAGCCCTCAATGCCGGAAAATCAAATATTATGTCCCGAGTCCGAGACATATTTGGATACACAATAACTGAGAACGACTATCTGATACTGGCAGGATTATTTGCCGGAATGAGTCCAGCGACCATAAGTTTAATAACCGGGGTCAAGGAAGGCACCATAAGAGTCAAGAAAAGCCGTTTCATTGACCGGTTCGAGCAACTAGAGCAAGAAGAAGAGAAGGAACTATTCCTGAAAGAATTACAAAATAAGTAACCCCAAGTAGATCTACTGTTTTTCCAGCCAGCGGAGGAATTCGTCTTCGCGGGAGCGGGTGACGAGGGTTGAGACATCGGGGGATTTGGGGTGGATCTCGACGTTGTAGCGGCCGCCGGTGACTACTGCGCTGTCGATGGAAGTGAGCGAGAGGATGCAGCTGCGGTTGATGCGGAAGAAGCGCTCGGGGTCGAGCTCTTCGGCTATCTTGTCCATAGTGGAATCGACTATGTACCGCTCGCCGTCGAAGGTCAGCAGGTAGTTGCTCTTGTCTTTGGAATAGAAGAATGCGATGCGCTCGGTAGCCACCGGCACGATGCGGTCGCCGAGCCTCACCACCCAGCGCTGCCGGTACAATTCTTCAGCTGCAGCGCCGGCCGGATGGTTTGCTTCAGTATTGAAGAAGAAAGGGTTCTCTGACAGCAGTTGCATCGCCGCTATCAGGATCATTCCAAGAACGAAGGTCGTAATCGCTGTCGAGATAGCATGCACCCACATGGTCTCCCCCATCCACGGAGTGAACAGGGTCGGCAGGGCATTGCCTATGAGATAGGCCATCACATTCACCATCACAAGGGCCACAAGAGTGACGTAAATCTTGAAGCGGCCCTGAGTGCAGACGATGAAAACCATCGCCAGGGTGAGCAGAGTGAGTGCCTGGGTGTCCTCCGCCCCCAGCGAACGGCAGGCAAGGCAGGTCAGCACATGCAGAATCGTAAAAATAACGACCAGCCAGAAGGCAGTTTTATTGAAGCGAGCATCCATATTGGCAAATTCTGTCCCTCAAAGATAAAAATTCATCCGCCAAATCTCAAAATTCATCCATATTTTCTCCGAAATCCGTCGCGCGCGCACACGAGGGTTCGCAAATCATTTGTAACTTAGTTTTTGTCGTAAACGTTAAAATTATGGCAAAGAAACCTTCGATGTCTACCACGCAGATGTGGAACCTGAGCTTCGGATTCTTCGGAGTCCAGATAGCCTACGCTCTCCAGAGCGCCAACATCTCGCGTATCTTCGCCACGCTGGGTGCCGATCCGCACCAGCTGAGCTTTTTCTGGATACTTCCCCCTCTGATGGGAATGATAGTACAGCCCCTCATCGGCAAATGGTCCGACCGCACATGGTGCCGCCTTGGCCGCCGCAAACCCTACCTTCTGGTAGGCGCGATAATCGCGGTGCTGGTGATGGCCTTCCTGCCGAATGCCGGCAGCCTCAACTTCTCGACCCGACTGATGCTGGGCCTCAACGGAGCTATGTGGTTCGGCCTCTTCTCCCTCATCTTCCTCGACACCTCCATCAATGTGGCCATGCAGCCCTTCAAGATGATGGTGGGCGACATGGTGAATGAGGAGCAGAAGACCCATGCCTACAGCATCCAGAGCCTCCTCTGCAACGCCGGCTCGCTGGTGGGCTACCTCCTCCCCATTTTCTTTACATGGGTGGGCATAGCCAACACGGCCCCGAAGGGCGTCATCCCGCCTTCAGTTGTATGGAGCTTCTACGCCGGCGCAGCCATCCTCATCCTCTGCGTCCTCTACACCTTCGCAAAGGTGAAAGAGTTCACCCCTGAGGAATACCGCGAATACAACGGCACCGCCGCTGCCGAGGCCGAAGAGAAGCAGGGCTTCATCAAACTTCTTGCAAAGGCTCCCAAGACCTTCTGGACAGTAGGTCTCGTGCAGTTCTTCTGCTGGTCGGCCTTCCTGTTCATGTGGACCTACACCAACGGCGCCATAGCCGACAACTGCTGGGGCACCACCGACACAGCCTCAGCCGGCTACCAGGCTGCAGGCAACTGGGTGGGAGTGCTCTTCGCAGTGCAAGCCGTGGGCTCGATACTCTGGGCCATAGTGATCCCTAAATTCAAGAATGTAAAGACCGCATACGTAGTGAGCCTGCTCATCGGAGCTGTCGGCTTCGCCAGCGCAGCATTCATGCACAACCAGTACGCCCTCTTCGTCAGCTATCTGCTGGTGGGCGCCGCATGGGCCGCAATGCTCGCCCTGCCCTTCACCCTGCTCACCAACTCGCTGCAGGGCACAAGCCACATGGGCACCTATCTCGGTCTTTTCAACTGCACCATCTGTCTGCCGCAGATTATCGCCGCAGTGCTCGGCGGTCTGCTGCTGAAAGCTATCGGAGGCAGCCAGGCCATGATGCTCCTCGCAGCCGGAGTACTGCTCTGCATCGGAGCCCTCGCCGTAAGACTTGTCAACACCAAACAAACCAAATAAACCAAAAAACATCGTATGAAAAGAATCCTAACCATCCTCACGGCCATCACGGTTTCCGCTGTGATGTCCGTAAGCGTATTTGCCCAAAGCAGCAAATACGAGGTCAAGGGAGAGATTGT
Organism: Bacteroidales bacterium; assembly: GCA_017617655.1. GTDB lineage: Bacteria > Bacteroidota > Bacteroidia > Bacteroidales > UBA932 > Equibacterium. Next base: position 15,624 of record JAFZVU010000052.1, on the reverse strand, counting down.
CGATGAGCTTGGTCCCGTGGCCGGTGCCGCTATCGTAGAGCAGGGCACCACCAACGGCGCAGTGACCGACCTCGACGGTAATTTCACCCTGATGGCGAGCTCTCCCGATGCAATCCTTGAAATAAGGATGATCGGCTACGCCACCCAGACCTTCAAGGCTTCTGAAGTACCGGCTACCATCACTCTCGCCGAGGACGCAGAATTCCTCGACGAAGTAGTAGTCATCGGTTACGGTACTGTCAAGAAGAGCGACATGACCGGATCTATTTCGACCGTAAAGGCCGACCAGATCAACAAGGGCGTCGCCACTTCACCGACCACCCTGCTCCAGGGCAAGAGCGCCGGTGTAGTTGTGACCACAGGCGACGGCGCCCCCGGTTCCGGCAACACCATCCGTATCCGCGGTGGTTCTTCACTGAAAGCCAACAACGACCCTCTGATCGTGATCGACGGACTTCCCATCTCAGAAGTCGGCATCAACGGAGTGGCCGACCCGCTCTCTTCAATCAACCCGAGCGATATCGAGTCGTTCACCGTCCTCAAGGACGCTTCCGCAACCGCCATCTTCGGTAGCCGTGCTTCCAACGGTGTGATCATCATCACCACCAAGAAGGGCTCGAAGTATGACAATGCAGTCCACGTAGACTTCGACTTCACCGGTTCTGTAAGCCAGAACACAAGGTATGTCGACGTGCTGACAGGCGACGGCGTGCGCGCCCTCATGGCAAAACGCTACGGTACTGACAGCGACGCATACGCTCTGCTCGGCAACGCGAACACCAACTGGCAGAAAGAAATCTTCCAGCTCGCCCGCACCCTCGAAGGCAACGTTTCAGTAACCGGAAAGGTTGGCGAAGGCAAATCATTCTACATGCCTTACCGCGTATCGTTCGGTTATCACAACCAGGACGGTACCCTCAAGACTTCCAACCTCGACCGCCAGACCGTGGCTGTCAGCCTCACTCCTACCGTGCTTGACGAACACCTCACCGTGAACCTCAACGCAAAGGGAATGAACATGGACAACCGCTTCGCCAACACCGGAGCCATCGGAGCCGCCGTCAAATACGACCCGACCAAGCCCGTGTACGACAAAGCCGGTCTGAACGGCTACACCTGGTGGAACTACGGAAAGGGCACCTACACTGTAGACAACTGCAACACCATGGCAACCCAGAACCCTGTTGCCCTTCTCAACGACAAGGTTGACAAGGCCAACGCCAAGAGGTTCGTCGGCAACGCCCAGTTCGACTACAAGGTCCACGGTTTCGAAGACCTCAGGCTCAACCTCAACCTCGGTCTCGACCTTTCTAAGTCAAACGGAACAGTGGACGTAGCTCCTGACACCGAGCAGTCAATGCACTCAACCGCACAGCAGGCCAACAACCATGCTTCAGGTTACCACAGCGACTACACTCAGACCAGGAACGACAAGACCCTCGAGTTCTACGCCGACTACAGCCACACTTTCGACCGTCACTTCCTCGACGTAATGGCAGGTTACTCATGGTCTCACTACTACAACGAGACTTACAACGAGACCTACAAGGCCGACGGCACTGCCAAGAGCGATCCTTCTTACTACCTGAGCAAGCCCAACACCTTCAAGACCGAATACTTCCTGGTATCTTTCTTCGGACGTGTCAACTACAGCTTCGACGACCGCTACCTCATCACCGCAACCCTGCGTCGTGACGGTACCTCAAGGTTCGCCAACAACAAGTGGGGTCTCTTCCCCTCTGTAGCTGTCAGCTGGAATGTCAAGAACGAAAAGTTCATGGAAGACATCGACGTCCTGTCAGCCCTGAAGCTCCGTGCATCATGGGGACAGACCGGTCAGCAGGACTTGAATGCCGGTAACTATCCTTCACTGGCTACCTATACATATAATACAGACGCCAGCATGTTCTTCTTCGGCAACACGCTCGTAACTCCTCTTACCCCTAACGGCTACAACGCCGACCTGAAATGGGAGACCACCACTACTCTCAACGCAGGTATCGACTGGGGCTTCTTCGGAAACCGCCTCTATGGTGCCTTCGACGTTTACAAGCGCGACACTTACGACTTGCTGAACTGGACTCCCGTAGCAGCTGGTGCCAACCTTACCAACTATCTGAACGCCAACATCGGCGACCTTCAGAACTTCGGTGTCGAGATGGAAATCAACGCTGTTCCCATCGAGACCAGGGACTGGAGCTGGACGCTCGGAGTCAACGCTTCTTACAACAAGACAGTCGTTACCCGTCTGACCACCGATGACGAGAGGGAAGACTACTTCGGCGTCGAGACCGGCGGAATCTCCGGCGGTAGCGGCAACCAGGTGCAGGTTCACCAGACCGGCCAGGCTCCCAGCTCGTTCTACGTTTACAAACAGATCTATGATACCGCCGGCAACCCTATCGAGGGCGCATACGTTGACCTCAACAAGGACGGCGTAATCGATGCCAAGGATAAATACTGCTTCCACAAGGCAGCTCCGGACTGGACCTTCGGTTTCAACACCCAGCTGTCGTGGAGGAACTGGACCCTCGCTGCCAGCGCACACGCCAACGTAGGCAACTACGTATACAACAACGTGATGAGCGACGGTGACCTTCTCACCGACCTTACCACCAACGGCTTCGTGAACAACCGCTACAGCACTGCCGAGGCTCACAACTTCTCCAACTACGCACAGTACTGGTCAGACATGTATGTCACCAACGCTTCTTTCCTGAAGATTGACAACATCACCCTGCAGTACAGGTTCAACCAGATCTTCAAGCTCGGCGAACGTCCTATCGCCGGCAGCGTATTCGCAACTGTCAACAATGTTGCCTGCCTCACCGGATACAAGGGCATCGACCCTGAAATCTTCAACGGCATCGACAACAATATGTATCCCCGTCCCCGCACCTTCATCCTCGGTGTGAAACTCAACTACTAAATCTGACACGGTATGAAAAAGATTAAATATATCATTGCATCTCTCGCGCTTATCGCGACCTGCACTCTTTCTTCTTGTGTCGGTGACCTCGACGTAACCCCTATCGACCCGAATACCGTACTCCCTCAGGATGTGCTGAAAGACCAGGCAGCTTTCACAAGCCTTCTGGCCAAATGCTATCAGGGACTTGCCTGCTCATCTTCACACGGTGAGAACGGCGACCCCGACATGTATGGTATTGACGGCGGTTTCGGCCAGTATATCAGGGCTCTTATCAATACTGAAGAGCTTCCCACCGACGTCATGACCTGCTGCTGGAACGACGGTAACCTGTTCGACATCCACAACATGTCATGGAATGCATCCAACGAGTTCGTTCTCAGTATGTACTACAGGATATTCTACCAGATAGGTATCTGCAACGAATTCATCCGCCAGTCAAAGGCCACCCAGATCTCAGGCTACAGCCTCAAGGACGCATACATCGCCGAGGCCCGCGCACTGAGACTCCTCAGCTGGTATCACGCCATCGACATGTTCGGCAACGTTCCCTTCTCTGACGAGAACTCTACTGTAGGTTCTCTCGGCGGCGAAAGGATCGAGAGGGCCGACCTCTTCGACTGGATGGTAAAAGAAGCTGAAGACCTTCTGAACAACAGCGCTCTCGCAGCTCCCGGCAAGAACGAATACGGCCGCGCCGACAAAGGCATGGTCCAGATGATCCTCGCCAAGCTGTACCTCAACGCTGAGATTTGGAAAGGCACCCCCATGTATGACAAGTGCGCAGCCATCTGCGAAACTATCATCAGCGAGTATCCTCTCCACAGCAACTACAACGACCTCTTCAGCGCCGACAACCATCTGTTCAGCGCCAACACCACTTATAACGGCGACGAACTTATCTTCGTCTCTCCTCAGGACGGTATCCAGATCCACTCATGGGGCTCTACCAACTTCCTCGTGTTCGCAAGCACCTGGGCAGTAACCGGCGACCCCTCACGTACCATGGACGTAAGCACCGTAGGTATCTCTTCAGGTTGGTCAGGACTCAGCCTCACCGGCGCCTTCACCAGCAAGTTTGAGAGCGGCGACGCCCGCGGCAACTTCTTCAAGGGCGGCTTCGAGCAGTACATCGACTTCCTGCGCGGCCCTAACGGAGAGTCTAACGGCTGGAAATCTACCAAGTACAGAAACATCAACCACGACGGTACTGCCGCTCAGGCACAGGGTTTCGTAGACACCGACTTCCCCGTATTCCGCAGCGCAGACGCCTACCTGATGTATGCTGAATGTGCAGCCCGCGGACAGGCTGACAAGGGCAAAGGCCAGAACTACCTCAACGCCGTACGCGCACGCGCAGGTGTAGGCAACATCGACCTGTCTCTGTCCAACATAATTGACGAGCGCGCCCGCGAGCTCTATCTCGAAGGCTTCCGCCGTCAGGACCTTATCCGCTTCGGCCTCTTCACCACATCTGATTACCTTTGGGAGTTCAAGGGCGGCGTCCAGAAAGGACAGGCTGTAGATTCTCACTACAACCTATATCCTATCAGCCCGGGCGAGCTCAATGCCAACGGCAATCTCAAACAGAACCCCGGATATTAATAAGGAGACTGTACTATGAAAAAGATACTTTATTCATTTATCATGATAGCGGCAGGCCTGCTTGCAGTATCCTGCGACCAGTCTCACATCGATGCAGTCTTCAACCCTGCAGCCGTAACCGCCCAGACTCTCGGGAACATCCCCGGCGCAGTCCTGGATGCCGAGGGCTCTCCCATCACTGCATCTTTCAACGCTGCTGACTTCAAACTCGATGTAGCCAGCACCTATTCTCTCTATGCATCAGCTTCATCATCGATGGCTGACAAGAAGAAAATGTCTTCAAGCATCAGCATCGACAAGGAGACCGGTGCCGGCACAATCTCATTGCTGCAGAAGGATATCAACTCTATGGTATTCAACCTCGGCGGCGAGGCGGACGTGCCTTTCACCATCTACTTCCAGCTGAGCGCAGCAATGGCCAACGACAAGAATGCAGCTATCGCATCAACCGAGCAGCTCTCCAACATCGTTTCGGCTGAATTCACAGCTTACAGCACCCTCATCAGGGATGTCGACCTGTTCGAACATGTATGGGCTATCGGTAACAGCGCCAAGATGGGTAACTGGAGCCACGACAAGGTATACCAGTTCCTCTATGACTACGAGAAGACCGGCAATACCTTCAGCGGACTCCTCGACTTCGGCGAGGACCACTCAGACAACCAGTTCAAGTTCACCGGCGCAGCAAGCTGGGGCGATGACACTGGAAACTGGGGCGTTGCTGCTGACCAGGATGCCGCAGAGCCTGCTACCCTGCAGCTCGAGAACGGCTCAAGCACCAACATTACAGTTTACAAGGAGAAACGTTTCTACGCATTCTCTCTCAACACCTCTTCACTCCTGCTGACCAAGCTCTTCAGCTTCGACAACGTAGGTATCGTGGGTGCATTCAACGGCTGGGACGCTGCAGACGCCAGCATGAAGATGACCTACAACGATTATCTCTGCCGCTTCTGGATCGATATGACCTTCAGCGAGGCCACCGAACTGAAGTTCACCTGCGATGACAACTGGAACGTCAACTGGGGCGGTGAGAACGGTGAGACAGCCGCTGGCGGCGCCAACATCGCCGTAGAACCCGGCTCATACCGTATCTACCTCAACCTCAACAAGGGTCAGTATGAATTCAGCTCATCAATGTTCGGCAAAGACGAACCCGGCGGAGAAGGCGGCGATGAACCCGAACCCGTATGGGAAGGCTGGGGCGTTGTCGGCACCATCAACGGATGGGGCAGCGAAAGTGACGTCCACATGAGCACCGTAGGCGCCTTCTGGGTTGCCAAGGGCGTAAGCCTCGCAGCTGACGACCAGTTCAAGTTCCGCAAGGACGAAGACTGGGGCGTGAACATCGGCGCTGAAGGCGACGTTGAGCCGTTCGTAGTTGAGCTCGGCACCAAGTATGTGGGTGCTGCAGGCGGAAAGAACCTCAGCGTTCCCGCTAGCGGCAAGTACGACCTCTATGTTAATCCCGACGAGATGACCTTCTACGTAATGGCAGAAGGTGAAGTTCCCGCCGAACTCGCAACCTGGGGCGTTGTCGGCACCATCAACGGATGGGGCGGCACCGCAGACCTGGCCATGAGTCAGGAGGGCAACTTCCTTGTCCGCAGGAATGTAACTTTGGCCGCAAGCGACCAGATCAAGATCCGCTACCAGAACAACTGGGATGTCAACCGCGGTGCAGCCGGCAGCGTTGAGCCGTTCATCATGGGCGACGACGCTATCCAGGCAGTTCCCAACGGTAAGAACCTCGGAGTTGCAGCTGACGGCGAATATGACGTTTGGTATGACGAAGCCAACGAAGTTCTCTTCGTAGTGCCCGCTGGCCAGGCCCTCCAGTACTGGGGAGTTGTCGGCAACCTCACCGACTGGGGTGGAAAGCCCGACTTCATCATGTACAAGGAAGGCGACTTCTATACTCACAAGGGCATCGAGTTCACCACCGACCACCAGTTCAAGATCCGTCAGAACAGCGACTGGACCGTCAACCGCGGAGCTCCCGGCGACGTCGAGCCTTTCAAGGTTGACGCCAACAGCGTAGTTGACGCTACCCAGAACGGTAAGAACCTCGGTGTGAACAAAGACGGCAAGTATGACGTATGGTATGACGCAGCTAACGAGAAACTCTACGTGATGGCTGAAGGTGAAGCACCCGAAGGCGCAGTAGAGCCCGAACCTCCGGCACCCACGGCTCCCGACACCTGGGGCATCGTAGGTGAGATGACTGGCTGGGGTGAGAAAGACGACGTTGCCATGACCAAGGAAGGCGACTGGTTCTTTGCTCTCAAAGTGAACCTCGAGGCTGGCAAGCAGTGGAAACTCCGCGGTGACAGCAAATGGGACTTCAACCGTGGCGCCGAGGGCGACGTCGAGCCGTTCGAAGTAACGCTCGACACTGCTCTTACAGTAATCCAGGGCGGTAAGAACCTCACTGTCAAGGAAACCGGCGATTATGACGTATACTTCGACTCTGCAAAAGACCAGATCTACGTCATGACCGCAGGCAGCAAGCCCGACAGCTTCCACGCTTTCGCCGACTATATCTATGGCATCGGCCAGGATACAGGCTGGAGCAACGTATTCTTCCTGCGCAGCTGCGTTACCAACGGAGCCAACAACGGTATCTACAAGGGCTTCCAGTATCTGAGCGCCGAGTTCAAGTTCAAACCGAACGCAGACAACTGGGACGGTGACTGGGAGTTCGACGGTGAAGGCAAGATCGCCGACAACGGCGGCAGCAACTGCCCTGCACCCGAAGAGGCCGGATACTACATGGTAGAGGTCAACCTCAATGACATGACTTACAAGCTCACTCTCATCAAGACCATCGGCATCATCGGTCCCGCGCAGGAAGGCGAATGGGGCACCGACACCGACATGGCCTATGACGCAGAGAAAGGCGTATGGTTCATCAATGACATTACCCTCAAAGCCGACGACATGAAGTTCCGCGCAAATGACAGCTGGGACATCAACTGGGGCGGAAGCCTCGATGCCCTGACTCTGGACGGCGCCAACATCAAGGTTGAGGCTGGTACTTATGACATCGTTCTTAATGCATTGTGCGACGGCAAGGCCAGCGCAACGATGACAAAGAAATAAACCTATTCCTATTGGCCGGAAGCCCCTGACCGGGCTTCCGGTTTCTAATTCTTCCTGCCATGAAAAAGTTCATCCTGATGCTGGGTGCAGCCATGCTCATTTTCGCCTGCACTCCCAAAGATCTTCCCTTCCTCACCGTTTCCCATGATTCTCTGACATTCGAGGCTGAGGGCGGCGCAGCGCAGACCCTTATAATCTCGAGCAACTCCGAATGGACCATGACTCCCACTGAGAGCTGGATACACGTCAGCCCTTCTGCCGGCAGCGGGAACGGCACTGCAAGCGTTATCACCGACGTCAACGGCACTACTGACCAGCGCAGCGGCAAAATAAACGTCACGCTTGTCGCGACTAACACCACAGTCGCTGTAAACATCATCCAGCAGGGCGTGGAAGTCCGGGAGATAGTTCCCAACCCCGCCAAGTTCGACGGCACGAAACGTTCTTCTACTACTTACCAGCTGCTTATCTACAGCTTCGCTGACAGCGACGGCGACGGCATCGGCGATTTCAAGGGCATCCAGAACAAGCTCGACTACCTTGACGCTCTCGGAGTGACGGCGCTCTGGCTGTCTCCGGCTCATCCTACAAGCAGCTATCACGCCTACGACGTTAACGACTACAGCACTGTGAACCCTCTCTACGGCACGGAGGCCGATTTCAGGGCACTGATAGACGCAGCCCACGACAAGGGCATCGCCATCTATATGGACTATGTCCTCAACCACAGCGGCAGCGGCCACGAGTGGTTCAAGGCAGCCTGCTCGGACCCTGAAAGTCCTTACCGTGACTATTATGTATTCTCCGACAACCCTACCTCAGATGCTGCGGCCGGCAAGATCGACAACTACGGCGGCGGCAAGACCAACGGCGGCATGGGAGAATGGCATGAGATAACCATAGGCGACGCCGGCTACAAGGGCCGTCTGCACTTCAAGGTAGACTGGACTGGCAGCACCAAATATGTCACAGTCACCGAAACTACGGAGGCTGCCCAGAAATCCAACCCTTCTGCCACAAGATGGCTCTGGATCGGCAGTTCCGGCAACGTAGGCCTGTATGAAACTGCTACCAATATATTCGAGATAACCCTCGACGTCAACACCGACTGGGGCTTCCTCGTGAGGAGTTCGAACTCCGACAGCTGGCCTTCAGGCACCAAGTACGGCGCTCCGGCCGGCAGCGGCCCCATCAAATTCGGCGAGAAGTTCAAACTTGACAACAGCAGCAGCTGCGGCGACATCACCTTCGGCGGCAGCAAGTCATACTATTTCTCAAGCTTCTCCGGCAGCATGCCCGACCTCAACTACGGCAAATATACCGACTGTGAGAATTCTCCCGCATTCAAGGCCATCGCAGCTACCGCCGACCGCTGGATAAAGGAATTCGGAGTGGACGGCTTCAGGCTCGACGCCGTGATCTGGATCTACCAGAACCAGACTGCCGCCAACCAGCGCTTCCTGCAGCAATGGTACGACCACTGCAACGCCACCTACAAGGCTGCCGGCCATCAGAACGAAATCTTCATGGTGGGCGAAGCCTGGGAAGGCCACGGCACCGAGAAACAGTATTACAAAGGTCTTCCGTCATGCTTCGAGTTCGAGTACTGGGGTGCGCTTCAGAAAGCCTTGAACGGCAGCGCCAGCAGCTATGCTTCGACGGTAATCGGATATCTCCAGGACCATGCTTTTGAACGCACGGGCGGCGCCTTATCGGCTACCTCCCTGCACATGACGAACCATGACCAGAACAGGGCCGCCAGCGACCTTGGCAAAGACCTGGCGAAAGAAAAGCAGGCAGCTGCCATGCTGCTCACCACAGGGGGCAAGCCCTTCATCTATCAGGGTGAAGAGCTGGGCTACTGGGGAGTTAAGGACAACGGCGACGAATATGTCCGCACCCCTATAATGTGGGACAAGGCCGGCAAGGACTGCGCGAAGAAAGGCGTGAACAACAAGGTTGACAACAACATGCTCACGGCCGCCATTTCTGTAGAAAGCCAGGATGCCGACGAGAGTTCTCTGCTGAACGTTTACAGAACATGGAGCCGCTTGCGCAACACCTACAGGGAACTTTACCACGGCAGCATGGAAAAGACAAACGCTGTCACAGGCGGAGGAAACTCAATTGCGGCATGGGAAATGTCGTTTGACTGGGAAGAGATGCTGGTAATCCACAACTGCGCCAAATCTGCCAGTACCGTATCAGTGGCCGTTTCAATGGACAATCCCGTAGCCCTGCTCGGCACCGCTACCGTCAAGGGTAATTCCCTCACCCTCGGCCCCAATTCATCAGTAGTATTTAAAATAAGATAATCCTGATATGATAAAGAAACTCTTTCTTCTCGCGGGCGTCGCAGCCCTGCTGATTTCCTGCACACAGGCAGATTACTCCGCTGTGCCGGAGGCCACATACGACCAGGTGCAGAGGGTTGAACCCCTCAGCTGGTGGGCTGGGATGACCACCGACTTGCAGCTTATGGTGCAGGGCCCGTCCATCTCAGAATATGACTTGGCAGTGGAAGGCAAAGGCCTGGCCGTGAAGGCCGTCCACAAGGCAGACAGCCCCAATTTCATCTTCGTCGACATGGCTGTGAAAGCCCCCGGCGAATACAATCTCGTGTTCACCCGCGGCGAAGAGAGTTTCAAATACCCTTACATAATCCGCGAACGTGAAAAAGGCAGCCGCGAGCGTGAAAGCTTCACTACCGCCGACATGATATACCTCATCATGCCCGACCGCTTTTCGTCTGCATTCATGGACAATGACGAGCAGTGGCAGGGAGGCGAGTATTTCGACGGCAGCGCCCGCCCGTGGGTTGTGCCTGACACTCCAGACGAGGTGAACCGCGCCGACGCAGTAGCCCGCCACGGCGGCGACATCCAGGGCATCATCAACCATCTGGACTACATCGCAGAGCTCGGAGCCACCGCAATCTGGTGCACTCCCCTGCTGCTCGACAACCAGGATCACGAGTCTTACCACGGCTATGCCTGCGCAGACTACTATCACATCGACCCGCGCTTCGGCGACAACGAGCTCTACAAGACCTTCGTGGATGAGGCCCACAAGCGCGGCATCAAAATTATAATGGACATCGTCACCAACCACTGCGGCACCGCACACTGGTGGATGGAAGACGCTCCTTTCAAGGACTGGTACCACAGCGCAGAGCCCTACACCCAGATGAACGCCCTGTTCTCTGTCTACATGGACCCGAACGCCTCAATCCGCGACCGCGAGCGCCAGGAGAGCGGCTGGTTCGTGCCTTCTATGCCCGACATGAACCTCGACAATCCATACGTGCTGAAGTATTTCCAGCAGTGGGCAGTATGGTGGGTAGAATATGCGGGGCTTGACGGCCTTCGCGTCGACACCTATCCTTACAACGAGCCCGTGCCCATGTCTCAGTGGTGCAAGGCCGTAACCGACGAATATCCCAACATGAACATTGTGGGTGAGTGCTGGGACAGGAACATACCGCAGCTGGCCTACTGGCAGAAGGACAACCCCAATGTGGACGGCTTCAATTCCAACCTGCCGTCCATAATGGACTTCCCTCTGGAGAGCGCCATAAAGACCGCCCTTTGCGAGGACTACGTCAACTGGGACGAAGGCATGACCCGCATCTACACCGTCATCGCACAGGACTTCGCATACAAGGACCTCAGCCACATGATGACTTTCTTCGCCAACCACGACCACGCCCGCACCGGTGACGTGCTGCGCGAGGATCCCGCCCGCATGAAGCTTGCCATCACCCTTCTGGCTACGCTGCGAGGCATCCCCCAGCTTTACTACGGCGACGAAATGATGTTCCTCGAGCGCAAGGACGTGCCCAGCCACGACGGTGCCAAGCGCATCGACTTCCCGGGAGGCTGGGAGGATGACATAATCAACCTCTTCGACAAGGAAGGCAGGCTGGACGCTCCCTGCAAATACAATTACGCCGCCGACCTGCACGACTACACCGCCGCCATCTTCAACTGGCGCAAGGGCAACAAGGCTGTTCAGGACGGCAAGACCCTGCACTTCCTCTCCCGCGCCAATGTCGGAGCCAGCAACATAACCGACAACACCTACGCTTATTTCCGCTATACCGACACCGACGCTGTGTTCGTATACATCAACAATACCTTCGAGCCGCGCTCCCTCGACTGGAACCACTACCGTGAGTTCGTCGAAGGCCCCGTCACCGGCCGCAACGTGATTACCGGAGAGGCCATAACCCTGCAGGACGGCGTCACCGTACCTGCCAAGAGCGCCCTTGTAGTGGAGTTCAAGAGATGACAAGGAGGATAGCCATATCGCTCGCCCTGGCCGCCGCGCTGCTCTGCAGTGTGGTCAGCAGTGCCGCAACCCCCGCCAGGAGCGAAAGGCTCCTGCGCGACTGGACCTTCAACGGCAGCCAGAAGGTGCGCATCCCCCACGACTGGGCCATAGCAGGCCCCTTCAACGGCAGTTATGACTTCCAGACGGTGGCCGTCACTCAGAACGGCGAGACCGAAGCCACTGCCAAGACCGGCCGTACAGGAGGTCTTCCCTGGATCGGCGAAGGCAGTTATGAATGCACTGTAGACATAACAAAGGCCCCGGGAAAGAAATGGACCCTGCTATTCGACGGAGCCATGAGCGACGCCCGAGTTTATGTAAACGGTGAGTTCGCCGGACAGTGGCCCTACGGCTATAACTCTTTCTACTTTGACATAACAGACCATGTAAAGGACGGAGCCAACACCATCAAGGTGCTGCTCACCAACCTTCCCGAGAGTTCACGCTGGTATCCGGGTGCCGGTCTCTACCGCAACGTCCACTTGATTGAGACCCCCGAGGTCCACGTACCCGTCTGGGGAGTATACATTACTACCCCCTATGTGAGCCGTGACGTAGCGATTGTCAGTGTCAGCACAGAGATAGAAGGGCTGGAGGAGAATGCACTGGTGACACTCGAAACCGTCATCTTCGATGCCGCAGGCCGCGAAGTGGCCCGCGACACTTACACCCGCAAGCTGTGGAAGGGCGTTCCCGCCACCCAGCGTTTTACCGTCAAGGATCCTGATCTCTGGAGCCCTGACAGTCCTGTCCTCTACACTGCCCGTACTACCGTGATGACCGGAGCTTCTATGGAGACCACCAGCATCGGAATGTGGCGCAACCGCTACGAAATAACTAACGGTGCTGACGCTGTCGACGCTGTCGAGACCCGCTTCGGCATCCGTTCTATAGAATTCCGCCCGGAGCAGGGATTTTTCCTGAACGGCGAACGCACCATGCTCAAAGGAGTGTGCAACCACCACGACCTCGGCCCTCTGGGCTCCGCTGTCAACCGCTCCGCGCTGCGCCGCCAGCTTATCATAATGAAGGACATGGGCTGTAACGCCATCCGTACCTCCCACAACATGCCGGCGCCGGAACTGGTGGAGCTCTGCGACGAGATGGGCATAATGCTGATGGTGGAGCCCTTTGACGAATGGAATGTTGCAAAATGCGCCAACGGTTACCACCTCCGCTGGGACGAATGGGCTGAGAAAGACATGGTGAACATGCTGCGACACTACCGCAGCAACCCTTCGGTGATTATGTGGAGCATTGGCAACGAGGTACCCGGACAGGGCGACGCCCAGGGCGCTGAAGTGGCCGCATGGCTCACCTCCATCTGCCACCGAGAAGACCCTACCCGCCCCGTCACCTGCGGCATGGACCAGTTCGACGGAGTGTTCTACAGCGGATTCATCGCAGCAATAGATATTCCCGGCTTCAACTACAAGCCTTACCGTTATCTCCAGGCCCGCGAACTCCTCCCCCAGGGCTTCATCCTGGGAAGCGAGACGGCATCTACTGTTTCCAGCCGCGGAGTATATCATTTCCCTCTGTCATCGGGCATGAACATCAAGCATCCCGACCACCAGAGCGACTCTTATGACCTGGAATATTGTATATGGTCTAACGTTCCTGACGACGACTTTGCAGCTGACGAAGACTACCCCTGGATGCTCGGGCAGTTCGTCTGGACGGGCTTCGACTATCTCGGCGAGCCCACTCCCTACGACACCGACGCATGGCCCAACCACTCTTCTATGTTCGGCATAGTGGATCTCGCAGGGCTGCCCAAGGATCGTTTCTATTTATACCGCAGCGTATGGAACGAGACTGAGAGCACTCTGCACGTGCTGCCGCACTGGACTTGGCCGGGACGCGAAGGGGAAACCACTCCCGTATTCGTATATACATCATACCCCGAGGCCGAACTCTTCATAAACGGAGAGAGTCAGGGCCGCCGGAGGTTCAACAAAGAGAATCTGCTGGAGCGCCACCGTCTGATGTGGAACGACGTCGTTTACCAGCCCGGAGAGCTGAAGGTGGTGGCATACGACGACTTCGGAAGAGTGGCTGAGGAAAAGATAGTCCGTACGGCCGGCAAGCCCTACGCCCTGCAGTGCAGCGTCGACCGCGGAGTGCTGACAGCGGACGGAGACGACATGGCTTTCGTCACGGTGACGGTTGTCGACAAGGCCGGCAACCCCGTGCCTGACGCCGCCAGCTTGATAAACATGCAGGTGAGCGGAGCGGGCAGCTTCGAAGCCGTGGCTAACGGCGACCCCACCTGTCTGGAGAGCTTCCGCCAGCCGAAGATGCACCTTTTCAGCGGAGCGCTCTGCTTCATAGTCCGCAGCGGAGAAAACCCCGGCACTGCGACCTTCACCGTCACTTCCAAAGGACTTAAAAAATACACCGGAACAATTACTGTACAATGAAAAAGATATTCCTGCTGATTGCTGCCGTCATCTCGCTTGCAGCTTGTTCGGGCTCGCCAAAGACCCCGCAACACCCCGATTGGACCTACAACACCGTAGTCTATGAGGTCAACATCCGCCAGTTCTCTCCTGAAGGCACCTTCAAGGGCGTAGAGGCCCAGCTTCCCCGCCTCAAGGACCTGGGAGTCGACATCCTCTGGCTCATGCCCATGTATCAGATTGGAGAAGTGGAGCGCAAGGGTTCTCTCGGTTCGTATTATGCGATCTCCGACTACACCGCCGTCAACCCCGAGTTCGGCACCATGCAGGACTTCGAAGACCTGCTTGCCGCAGCCCACAAGGCCGGTTTCAAGGTTATCCTCGACTGGGTGGCAAACCAGACCGCTCCGGACAATGTGTGGATGACCACCAAGCCTGCTGATTTCTACGAGAGGGACGCCGACGGTAACGCCATCTGGGAATATGACTGGACCGACACCCGCAGCCTCAACTACGAGAACGAGGCCGTATGGGCCGCCCAGGACGAGTGCATGCGCTTCTGGCTGGGTAAAGGTGTCGACGGCTTCCGCTGCGACGCCGCCGCCGAGGTTCCCGCCAAGTTCTGGAAGGCCATCCTCCCCGGCATTAAGAGGGACTATCCTGACATCTATCTCCTCGCCGAGGCCGAGAGCCCCGCTCTGACCAACCCCAAGGAGACCTTCGACGCCTCTTACGCATGGGAGCTCCATCACATGCTGAACGACGTGGCCCAGGGCACAAAGACTGTCAACGACATAAAGAAATATGTGGCAAATGACAACAAGAAGATGGGCAAGGCCAACTTCCGCCTTATGTTCACTTCCAACCACGACGAGAACTCATGGTCGGGCAGCGAGTTCGAGAGGATGGGCGACGCCGCCAAGGTTATGGAAGTGCTCTGCTTCACTCTTCCCAAGGGTCAGCCGCTGGTCTACACAGGACAGGAAATCGGTCTGGAGCGCCGCCTCGAATTCTTCGAGAAGGACCCCATCACCGACTGGTCTGAGAACGAATATACTTCATTCATCCGCGAACTCGTGGCCTTCCGCCACGCCCACCCCTGCCTCGCAGCAGGCGAGAAGGGCGCTCCCGCCAAGTTCATCAAAGGTCTGCCTGATGGTGTGCTCGGCTTCACCCGCGAAGCCAACGGCGACGCTGTTACCGTAATTGCAAATCTTACCCCGGAGCGGGTTGTAATCTCCACATATGATCTGG
>JAFZVU010000051.1 GCA_017617655.1 Bacteroidales bacterium | reverse complement strand
TGTTCATCATCGACCGCATAGGCGGAGCCTCCTACCTCTTCGACGAGATGGTGCTGGTACCGTAAAGAAAAAGCCCTGCATCATGATGATACAGGGCTTATCTATTATTACTGTATGACGATTAGGCCTTGCCGTCGCTGCCAAGAACATTGATGATCTTGTGGATGTAAAGCTTCTTCATGTTGTCGCGGGCAGGGCCGAGATATTTACGAGGGTCGAATTCGCCCTTCTTCTCAGCAAGCACCTTGCGGACAGCAGCAGTCATAGCCAGACGAGAGTCAGAGTCGATGTTGATCTTGCAGACAGCGCTCTTTGCAGCCTTGCGGAGCTGATCCTCGGGAATACCGATAGCAGCCTCAAGCTGACCGCCGTATGCGTTGATAACGTCAACTTCTTCCTGCGGAACTGAAGATGAACCGTGGAGAACGATCGGGAAGCCGGGGAGCTCTTTCATTACACCGTCGAGAACGTCGAATGCCAGCGGCGGGGGAACGAGACGGCCGGTCTCAGGATCTTTGTGGCACTGCTCGGGTTTGAACTTGTAAGCGCCGTGTGAAGTACCGATAGAGATGGCGAGAGAGTCGCAACCAGTCTTGGTAACGAAGTCAACAACCTCCTCGGGACGGGTATATGTGTGGTGGTCTGAGCTAACCTCATCCTCAACACCTGCGAGAACACCGAGCTCACCCTCGACTGTAACGTCATACTGGTGTGCATAGTCAACGACCTTCCTGGTCAGAGCTACGTTCTCGTCATAAGGCAGGTGGCTGCCGTCGATCATAACTGATGAGAAACCGAACTCGATGCAGCTCTTGCAAGTCTCGAAGCTGTCGCCGTGGTCAAGATGGAGAACGATCTGGGGATTCTCCCAACCAAGTTCTTTTGCATATTCTACAGCACCCTGGGCCATGTAGCGAAGAAGGGTCTGGTTAGCATAGTTGCGGGCTCCTTTGCTGACCTGCAGGATAACCGGACTCTTGGTCTCGGCTGCTGCCTGAACGATAGCCTGGAGCTGCTCCATGTTGTTAAAGTTGAAAGCGGGGATGGCGTAACCGCCGTTGATGGCCTTAGCGAACATTTCGCGAGTGTTGACAAGGCCTAATTCTTTGTATGAAACCATATTATTGTGTAAAAAATGAATTTAATAACTGTCCTTTCCGGGGCGACGCAAAGATATTAAATAAAATGGTAAATTTGCAGATATGAAAAAGAAAGTCGCCATTTTTTCAGCCCCTTCAGGATCAGGCAAGACCACTGTCGTCAAACACCTGATTTCCAAATATCCGTGCCTTGAATTTTCGGTATCCGCAACAACTCGCCAGCCCCGCGGGCAGGAGGTCGACGGGCGCGACTATTACTTCCTCAGCGAGGAGGAGTTCCTTGCCAGGGTCGATGCCGGAGAGTTTGTGGAATACGAGCAGGTATATAAAGGTTCATACTACGGCACGCTGAAGAGCGAGGTGGAGCGCATCTGGGCCAAGGGTAACATAATCCTCTTCGACGTAGACGTAAAAGGCGGAGTGAGTTTGAAGAAATATTTCGGCGACGACGCCCTGTCCGTATTCATCCAGGCCCCCTCTCCCGAAGAGTTGCGCCGCCGTCTGGTAAAGCGCGGCACCGACAGCCCCGAAGCCATAGAAAAACGTGTCGCCAAGGCTGCCGAGGAGATGGAATATGCTGACAAGTTCGATATCGTGCTGATAAATGACGACCTGGACATGTGCCTTCGCAAGGCGGAACATCTTCCCATTTTCAACGACAAGACCGTGGCGCTGTATTTCGGCACCTTCAATCCGCTCCACATCGGCCACGTCAACATCCTTCGCTATCTGTGCGGCTGCGGTCTCGACGAGGTCCGCATGATAGTGTCGCCGCAGAGCCCCTTCAAGGAGGAGGTTTCCACCAGCGATGCTCAAAGGCTGGCTGCCGTGCGCTCCCAGATTGCACAGCTGGGTCTGGATGTCACAGTGAGCGACGTGGAATATCATCTGGAGCGTCCCTCCTACACCATCAACACCCTGTGCCATCTCCAGGCCGCCGAGCCCGACACACACTTCATTTTAGTTATGGGCGCCGACAATCTCGAAGGTTTCAAGCGCTGGAAGTGCTGGCAGGAGATAGTCACAGACTATGAAATCTGGGTATACCCCCGCCCCGGCGTAGAGAACGCCGCAGAACTCTGCAAAGACCTGCAGGCCAGACTCCTTGACGCCCCTCTGACAGATATCAGCTCTACAGATATCCGGAACGGCAAAAAGACCAGCGGTTTGGATTAGTAGCGATAAAAATCAAAAATTATTTGTTTTTTCCGACAATATGATTTAGCTTTGCACCCAGAAACACAAACAACCGTTATGATTAGAACTGCAAACTTCTGGTGGTGGCGCGACTCAAGATTCAAATAATCGTGAGAAGATAGCTGCTTACCTGTAAGTTTGTAAAAGAAATATCAGAAGGCCTGTCGATCACGACAGGCCTTCTTCTTTTTAACCAGAAATTATTATTCAACAAATAAAAAATTCAAACGCCATGAAACAGAAAAAATTCATCCTCCAAGAAAGCGAAATTCCCAAGCAATGGTATAACATTCAGGCCGACATGCCCAACAAGCCGCTGCCTCCCATCCATCCGGCAACACATCAGCCTCTGGGCGTAGACGACCTGGCACATATCTTCCCCCGCGAATGTTGTATCCAGGAGCTGGACACCGAGCACGCATTCATCGACATTCCTGAAGAGGTTCTCGAGAAGTACAAGTTCTACCGCAGCACCCCGCTGGTTCGTGCCTACGAACTGGAGAAGGCTCTCGGAACACCGGCTCACATCTATTTCAAGAATGAGAGCACCAACCCCTTGGGATCACACAAGATCAACTCTGCCCTGCCCCAGTGCTACTATGCAAAGCAGGAAGGCACGACCAATGTCACCACCGAGACAGGTGCCGGCCAGTGGGGAGCAGCCCTCGCCTATGCCGCCAAGATTTATGGTCTTGAATGCGCTGTCTATCAGGTAAAGATCACGATGCAGCAGAAGCCCTACCGCTCAAGCATCATGAGGACCTTCGGCGCCGCAGTTACCGGTTCGCCTTCAATGTCCACCCGTGCCGGCAAGGACATCATCACAAAGGACCCGACCCATCCCGGTTCACTCGGCACAGCCATCTCTGAGGCTGTAGAGCTCGCCACCACCACTCCGGGCTGCAAATACACCCTCGGTTCCGTGCTCAACCACGTCGCCCTGCACCAGAGTATCATCGGTCTTGAGGCTGAGAAACAGATGGCTATGGCCGGCGAGTACCCTGACATGGTGATTGCCTGCTTCGGCGGCGGTTCCAACTTCGGCGGCCTGGCCTTCCCCTTCATGCGCCATACCATCAAGGATGGAAAGAAAACAGAGTTCATCGCTGCCGAGCCCGAAAGCTGCCCGAAACTTACACGCGGTAAGTTCCAGTATGACTTCGGTGACGAAGCCGGCTACACTCCGCTGCTGCCCATGTTCACCCTTGGCCACCAGTTCAAGCCGTCTAACATCCACGCAGGAGGTCTGCGCTACCACGGAGCCGGCATGATTGTCAGCCAGCTCATAAAGGACGGCTACATGCATGGTGTTGATATCCCTCAGCTGGAATCATTCGAAGCCGGAATGCTCTTCGCCCGCACCGAGGGCATCATCCCCGCTCCCGAGAGCAGCCACGCCATCGCAGCTACAATCCGCGAGGCCCTCAAGTGCAAGGAAACCGGCGAAGAGAAAGTAATCCTCTTCAACCTCTCAGGCCACGGTCTTATCGACATGCCCAGCTACGAGCAGTTCATCAACGGCGACCTCGTGAATTACTCTGTCAGCGACGAGCAGATTGCCAAGAACGTCGCCGAACTGGATCCGATACTGTAACGGTTTCCGCCTTAGGTGTACAAGGTCTGCAAAAACACCGCAGGCCTTGCGCACCCAGAAATCGCAACAGGCTGATATCCAAGCCTTACCAAAAACAAAGCGCACAAGGTCTGCGACATTTTTGCAGACCTTGTGCACTATTATACCTTCCAGCCTTCCAAGACCGGGATAAGCCGCCCTTCCGCGCTACCAGAACCGTCCCGTCCTTTTCTTATAGTCCAGATACTCCTGACCGAAGTCGGCTTCCAGGCGCTTCTCTTCAGAGCGGACCTGCAGACTCATCAGCACGGCGACCGCTATGAATACCACAGCTGCCGGCCAGCGCCAGAGGGCGAGCACTACGCCCAGATAATAAAGATATGTGCCGGAGAGCATGGGGTTGCGGCTACGGCGGTACGGGCCTTCGGTCATCAGATGCTTCGTGCGTGGAGCCACTTCGTGCCCCATGGCGTCGAAAGGATTTCCCTTTCCCACGTTCTTCATATACACTATACTCCAGATGCTGAGTGCGAGTCCGGCCAGAGCGATAACGCCGGCCAGACACCACCGCCACACAGGAATCTCTGCCAGCGCGGGCATTCCTGACACCCACCACATAAGCGCCGGGACCCCTGCTATAAATATGGCAAAGCCCAGAAAATATCCGAGAATCTGTTTCACTATTTCCTGCGCTTAACGGTAACGTTGGCGAGCTTCTCCCAGTACTGGATGACGCCGCAATGGTCGTCGTTCACATGACCGTCACACTTGCAGGCCTTGAAGGCTTCCAGAACCATTGTCGACAGCGGAATCGGAGCGTCGATGGCCAGCGCCGCGTCACGGACGTTCAGCATGTCCTTGGTGTGCATCCAGATCGGGCCGCCGGGCTTGAAGTTGCGGTCGAGGATCATGTTCATCTTGGCATCGAGGACTGTGCTGCCTGCAAGGCCGCCGCGGATGGCCTGATATACCTTCTCCGGGTCTACTCCGGCCTTCTCTGCGAAGACCATAGCCTCAGATACGGCTGCCAGGTGCAGCGCCACCATGATCTGGTTGGCTAGCTTGCAGGTGTTGCCGCTGCCGATGGCGCCCAGCAGGGTGACAGTTCCACCCATTGCGTGGAGCACGTCCTGAACGGCATTGAAGACTTCTTCCTTGCCGCCGACCATGATCGACATGGTGCCGTCGATTGCCTTCGGTTCGCCACCGCTGACGGGGGCGTCGAGCATCTCCACACCTTTCTCAGCCACTATGCCGCAGAGCTTCTGGGCCACTACCGGCGAGATGGAGCTCATGTCGATATATATGGTGCCGGGACGCACGCCCTCCAGGATGCCTTTCGGTCCGCAGACTACTGCCTCTACGTGAGGAGAGTTCGGCAGCATGGTGATTATTATGTCGCATTTCGCAGCCAGATCGGCGGGGCTGGCGGCTGCCTTGGCTCCGAGCGCCACGAGTTCCTGCACGGGTTCAGGCTTGATGTCGAATACTGTGAGGTTGAAGCCTCCCTTGAGGAGGTTCTTGGCCATCGGCTTTCCCATTACGCCAAGTCCGACGAGGCCTATCTGTTTTGATTTGTTGTCCATGGTATAGTTATTAATAATATAATGCAACTTCGTTTTTCAGCTGGTTGGCGCTGAGGATGTAGTCGGTGCCCCCTGCAGTGAACACCTGGGTCTGGGTCGGGCCGGCCTCCTCTTCAAGTGTCTGGCGCTCGAAAGTTCCGTCGACCTTGCGTTTGTAGAGGCAGAGGGTCAGCGGACCGCGTCGGTTTCCGACAACGATAATGGGCTCACCCTTGAACATGCCGCAGCTCAGGCCGTGCCCGAACCAGAGCTCGTCAGTGTAGAGTTTTGTCCAAGCCCCGTCAACGAACTTATAGACATTGAGGGTGTTGCCGTGGAAAGGCTCGATGGTCACCAGTTCGTCCTGTCCGTCACCGTCCATGTCAATCAGACCGAACTCGCTGACTTCGTGGTCGAAGAGCTGATTGACAATCCAGTTGTCACCGGCCAGCTCCATGTAGAATATGCCTTCGGCGCCGGAGAACAGCAGGGTGTCCACGCCGTCCACCTTGGCTTTCAGCATGCCGTGATGGCGCCAGATGCGGTTGTAGACCAGCTCGGGCTCGCCCGGCAGGCCGGTAGCCTCATCGAGAGGGATGACGTAGAGCTCTCCGCTCTGCTCCCAGTCCAGCGGGTCTTTCTTGAACTTGCTGCAGGATGCGGCGAAGATATAGCTGCGACCGTCCTTTTCGAGGATGTCGCAACGGTGGGCGAAAGGCAGGTGCATAGCCTTCTTGGTCTCCCAGCCCGAGGCGGTGCGGCGGTGCATGTAGATGCCGGCGTCAGCTCCGACGAAAGGCGGGAAAAGGCCCATAACTGAATAGAACAGGTCGGGGTGGCCCGGTGCAGGGACGAAGCTCATAACTCCGCCTGGGCAGCCGTCCACCAGGCTGGACTTGCCGCTTGTCAGATTCATGAGGTATACGGCCGGAGTAGTCTCAGAACCGGCTCCGACGTGAGGAACTCCGTCTATCATGAACGCATTGGCAGTGTAGACGGACTTGATTTCAAGTATCGATTTCTTTTTCATAGTATGCTGTTAACAGAATATTGCGTACATAAGGACCATAGTGAGCATGGCGGCCAGACCGCACATAAGGGTGCCGAGGGTGTGGAGCCTGTAGCCGGTCTTGATGCTCATACCGGACATCTGGGTGACTACCCAGAAGAAACTGTCGTTGACGTGGGCCACAACCATGGCGCCTGAGCAGAGCGCTGTAACGAGGATGGCCTTCTCGAGCGGGGCGACAAAACCCATCACATCCATCAGCGGAGCGATTATCGAAGCTGTGGTGATTATGGCGACGGTGGACGAGCCCTGGGCGGTCTTGAGTGCAGCTGCGATCAGGAAGGGCAGCCAGATGCCGAGCCTGAGCTGGGAGAGCGAGCTGCCCAGCACGTCGGCGATACCGGAGTCGCGGAGTATCATGCCGAAGGAGCCTCCGGCAGCCGTTATCATTATGATGATAGCTGCTGACTTGAGTCCTTTGCCCACCCATCCGGTGGATGAGAGCATCTGCTTGTCGAATTTCTTTGGCAGGGTGAAGGCCAGGACCATTCCTATCAGAAGGGCCATGACGGGCTCGCCGATGAATCCTATGATGGTGGCGAAGGTGCCGCTGCCAAATGGTTCTGAAGGGAACTGGGATACTGACCTGAGCACTATAAGCACTAGGGGGATCACAACCGGCAGGAATGACTTGAAGGCTGACGGGGCCTGCTTTACTTTTTCTGCAATCTCGGCGTCAGTCTCGTTCGGGGCCGGGTCGATGTAAACGCGGGAAGCCCATTTGGAGACGTAGAGCCATGTAAGCAGCACGGGCAGGATGCTTGCGATCAGGCCGGTCATTATGACCAGGCCGAGGTCGGCTCCCATTATGCCTGCAGCGGCTATGGGACCCGGGGTGGGCGGCACGAGGCAGTGGGATATGGTGAGGCCGAGACCCAGGGCGCAGGCGGAGGCCGCCAGGGTGATGCCGGCCTTCTTGGACATGGCGCGGTTCAGCGGGGTAAGGATCACGAAGCCTGAGTCTGCATATACCGGGATGGAGATGAAGTAGCCCAGCAGCAGCATTGCCAGCGGCACGCGCTTCTCGCCGACCAGGCCGAGCACGCTGCGGGCCATTACGTAGGCTCCGCCGGACTCTTCGAGGAAGGTGCCGATTATGCAGCCGATGACGATTACTATGCCTATGGAGCTGACGGTGCTGCCGAAGCCGTTATTGACGGACTGGATTATCTCGCTTAGCGGAATACCGGAGCACAGGCCGTACCCTATGGCTGCTATGATCAGGGCCAGGAAGGGATGCAGCTTGAACTTCGTCGTGGAGACGACGATGAATGCTATTGCGAGGATGAGCAGGACTATCAGCATGGCCTATGGGGCAAGGAGTTCCTTTATTGTGGCCGCCATGGTATGGAGGATGAGATAGCATGATGCCGATCCTGCATCCATCACGCCTCTGGAGCGCTCGCCGAGCCTGCTGGAGCGGCCGAGCTTTGCTACCATGTCGACGGTGCTGTCGAGGCCTTTGAGGGCTGCGGCATCCATTGCGTCAAGGGCTTCAGGGAAGCTGCGGCCTTCTGCTGCGGCGCTGCCGTAGGCTTCTTCGGCCGGAATGAGTACGTCCATCAGGGTCTTGTCGCCCACCTGGGCAGGAGATATCGCATGGATGGCGTCCAGTGCGGCTTTCAGGCCTGCTCCGAACTCTTCTTTGCCGATTTCGGGCTGGCCTTCGAAGGCTTTCCCCATCGACAGGAAGAACTTGCCGTAAAGCGGACCCATAGACCCGCCGATCTTCATCATAAGAATCTTCCCGAGAATCTTGAGTCCGTAGGTAAAGTCTCCGGGCTGCTTGTCGAGGGCTTCGCGGCAGAGCGTGAAGCCTTTGTTCATGTTGATGCCGTGGTCGCCGTCGCCGATGGCGCCGTCTATGTCGCTCAGGTATTGTTTGTTCTCCTGGATGGCTGTTATGAGCCTGTCTATGACGAGGCTGCCGGCTTCCTGCGTGAACTTTTCCATAGCGCTAGTCCTTAGGGTATTGTGTGAGGCCGACTGAGTTGCATTCCATGTCGAAGCACTCTTTCAGTTCGTCGTCGAGTTTCATGAGGGTCAGGGTGACGCCGGCCATCTCGAGAGATGTGAAGTAGTTGCCTACGAGGGCCTGGTGCACCTTGATTCCTTTCTCGGTGAGGATCTTCTCGACTTCGCCGTAGAGGATGTACTGCTCGAGCAGAGGGGTTGAGCCGAGTCCGGAGATGAGGACTACGACTTCGTCGCCCGCTGCGAAAGGCAGGTCGGGAATTATCACATCGCACATGCGTTTTGCAATCTGCGCTGCGGTCTCAAGCTTGGCGACTTCGATGCCGGGCTCGCCATGGTGGCCGATGCCGACTTCCATGTTGCCGGGCTCTATGGTGAAGTTGGGGTGTCCTACTTCCGGGATGGTGCAGGGGCTCAGTCCTACGCCCATGCTGCGGGTGTTGTCGATAGCTTTCTGGGCGGCTGCGAGGACTTCCTCGAGACTTGCGCCCATGGCGGCCTTGGCTCCGCCGACTTTCCACATCAGGATTTCGCCGGCCACTCCGCGTCTTTTCTCACGGGTTTCTTTCGGAGACGAGGGTACGTCGTCGTTGGCGACTACCTTGCCGACCTTGATGCCGTCTTCCTCGGCCAGTTCCATCGCCATTGCGACATTCATGTTGTCGCCGGCATAGTTGCCGTAGAGGATTGCTACGCCTTTGCCGGCGTCAGCTTCGTGAATGGCGTCGTAGAACATCTGTGCAGGCGGAGATGAGAAGAGTTCTCCGACGGCGACTGCGTCTACCATGTTCTTGCCTATATAGCCGATGAAGGCGGGCTTGTGGCCGGAGCCTCCGCCGGTGACGATGCCGACCTTGCCCTCGATGGGAGCTGCCTTGTATTTCAATACGCGTTCGTTTTCGGTCGGGGATACGAGGTCCTGGTGCGCCTTGACGTAGCCGACGAGCATTTCGTCTACGACGCATGACGGGTCGTTGATGATCTTCTGCATAGTATGATTATTTTGATTCGAATGATTTCTTTTCCAATGCGCGCATCTGGTCTACCTTGGGCTGTGAGCCGCCTCCCTGGAACTCTGACTCGAGCCATGCGCTGACTATGGTCTTGGCGAGCTCTGGACCTATGACGCGGGCGCCCATGGTGAGCACCTGGGCGTCGTTGCTCTTGCGAAGCCTCTCTGCCGAGAATACGTCGTGGCATACTCCGGCGTACACGCCGCGCACCTTGTTGGCGATCATCGCCATTCCAAGGCCGGTGCCGCATATCAGGATGCCGCGCTCGAAGCTGCCGTCCTGGATCTTCAGGGCTAGATTGTAGCCTATTTCTGGATAATATGCTCCGGGATGGGAACCGAGATAGTCGAGGTCGGCAACCTCGACGCCTTTCTTCTCGAGATGCCCGACGATCACCTTCTTGAGGTCGATCGCCGCATCGTCACAGTCGATAACAACTTTCATTGCAGTTCAGGTTTCAGGGTTTCCTACAAATATAAGATTTTCTCCGCACTTTCGCCATAGAAGGACGTCTTTGATGCGGGCGAGCGGCCTGTCTGCCATAGACGAAAAACAACAATTTCGGGCAGTCACTGCGGTAGGTCCTCCAAAAAATGTCCGACCTACCGCGAAAAAGGCCGATTTTGCGGTAGGTCCTCCATAATAAAGCAGACCTACCGCACTTGAATAATAGAAACTGTAGCTGATGCTATGGAAAGCAAAGCCTTAGGGGAGTTCCGTTCGCTGACGCTCACTCCAACCCTCCCACCGTCTGCTTCGTCATGCTGACGCATAACTCGCATTCGGCGGGCCCCTCCCGTTTTGCAAGTCACGGGTGACCAGCCTCCCTACAGGCTTTCTTTCCGCCGCATCAGTCCTCTTCTGCACGGAATGGACAAATCAAATCTGTGCGGTGGGATAACAGGGCGCATCAGCGCCGTGGCGGAGTGTGCGAGTGTCCGAAGGACAGGAAAGGCGCCTGCAGGCGCTAGCGGAGGCCGTGAGGGCGGCTTGTGCTGATAGCAGGCCGGAGCGGCAGGGTTTGGGGCAGCGCCCCAGTAAAAAAGGGAGCGGAACGCCCGAAGGGCGGTTTTCCGCGAAAAGAGGCCGGAGCGAGCCGACCTCTTTGAGCGGAAAACGGGTTTCGAACCCGCGACCTTCGGCTTGGGAAGCCGACGCTCTACCGACTGAGCTACTTCCGCGTTGTTGTGTTGCAAATGTACTCTTTTTGATGTAATTTTACAAGATACGACTGAAAGATACAAACCTATTAATATATAGAACCAAATGCTCAATCACAAATTAGTCCTGAGATGCTTCGAAAAGCAGTTCGGACACAAGAAATGCAGCCTCTACACCTCTCCCGGCCGCATCAACCTAATCGGAGAACACACTGACTACAACGGCGGCTTCGTGCTTCCCGCAGCCATTGACAAATGCATGTCAGTAGCCATCTGCAAGAACGGCACCGACACCATCAACGTCTATTCAATGGACTTCAAGCAAAGGCTTGCCATCCCCATCGACGGTCCCAAGCCCGAAGAGCAGTGGGCATGCTACATCTTCGGCGTAGTATCTGAGATGAAAAAGCGCGGCGCACAGCCCGGCGGCTTCGACTGCGTGTTCGGAGGCGACGTTCCCCTCGGAGCCGGCATGTCATCGTCCGCAGCCCTCGAGTCAGTCTTCGGCTATGCCATCAACGACCAGTTCAAACTCGGCTTCAAACGCGAAGACCTCGCCAAGATCGGCCAGATGACTGAGCACAACTACGTAGGCGTACGTTGCGGCATCATGGACCAGTTCGCATCACTCTTCGGCAAGGACGGCCACGTTATCCGTCTCGACTGCCGCAGCCTCAAATACAAGAGATTCCCCTTCAATCCCCGCGGCTATAAAGTCGTTCTCATCGACACCATGGTGAAACACACCCTCGCCTCATCTGAGTACAACGTACGTCGCGCACAGTGCGAAGAAGGCGTAGCGACCATCGCCAAGGACCATCCCGGCGTTGAACTCCTCCGCGACGTTACTCCCAAGATGCTCGAGAGCTACCGCGACAAACTCGACCCGATGGTGTTCAAGAGATGCTCTTATGTAGTATATGAGGACAAACGTTTGCTCGACGGCTGCCGCGACCTCAACAAGGGTGACCTCAAAGCTTTCGGCAAGAAGATGTTCGCCACCCATGACGGCCTGAGCAAAGACTACGGCGTAAGCTGCGAAGAGCTTGACTTCATAGTCGACATCGCCCGCAAGAACGAAGGTGTAATCGGCGCCCGCATGATGGGCGGCGGCTTCGGCGGCTGCGTCATCAGCATCGTCAAGACCGGCGCTTACAAAGGCTACATCGAGGATGTCAAGAAAGCCTACATCAAGAAATTCGGCAAGGATCCGCGCGTGATCAACGTAGTCATCAGCGACGGAGTCAAGAAGTGGAACCTTAGAAAGATCAAATAACCATGGCACAGGAAATCAAATACTTCAAGCTCGTCAACAAGAAAGGCGAGAGCGTAGTTCTCAGCAACTTCGGCGCAGGCATCATCGAGATCAACGTAGCTGACCGCGCCGGCAAGATCGACAACGTGTCTCTGGCATACGCCAGGAAAGAAGACTACTTCGACGACGGTCCGTATCTGGGCAAGACTCCGGGCCGCTATTCCAATCGTATCGCCCGCGGCCGCTTCACCCTCGACGGAATCGATTACCAGCTTTCCATCAACTGCGGCGAAGACCATCTGCACGGCGGCAAAGGCACTGACAGCTACGCCAACCGCATCTGGGATGCAGAGCAGGTTGGCAACAAGGTGACCTTCACTCTGTTCAGCCCGGACGGTGACGCAAACTATCCCGGCAACGTGAATGTCAAGGCCGTATACACATGGACTGACGACAGCTGCCTCACCCTTGACCTCTTCGCAGAGACTGACAGGAGAACAGTCGTTAATCTTACCAACCACGTATACTTCGACCTGCGCGGTGCCCACAACAAGGCCCCCTTCGGCATCACAAAGCATATCCTCATGCTGAACTGCAGCAAGTATCTGCCCACCGGACCGGATCTGATCCCCATCGGCAGGATGGACCCTGTGGAAGGCACTCCGATGGACTTCAGAGTTCCCAAGGAGATCGGGCGCGACCTTCACGCCGACTTCCCGGCAATCCACCACGGCAAGGGCTATGACGCCTGCTTCGTGGTGGACGACTGCGACGGCGACGTGAAGCCTATAGCCGAGGCCTGCGAACCCGAGACCGGCCGCAAGATGACTCTGAGCACCAACAAGCCCGGAGTCCAGCTCTACACCGGCAACTGGCTCAGCGGCTGCCCGGACGGTCCGGAAGGCTATGTCTACAAGGACTACGACGGCTTCGCACTGGAGTGCCAGGACTTCCCCGATGCTCCCAACCAGCCTTCATTCGGCTACAAGCCGCTGGAGCCCGGCGAGCTCTACCACAATGTCCTCAAGTGGCAATTTGGCACATTCTAAGCCGCCACAGCTGACACATTGTACGCAAAATCGAGGGTATCATTGTCACAAATGATACTCTCGATTGTTTTTTTGCCCATGAGTTTCTATTTTTGCAGCTAAATTGTTTCAAAGGCATGAGAAAAGTACGCGTTTTTGCACCGGCGTCCATCGCCAATATGGGCTGCGGTTTTGACATCATCGGTCTGGCCCTTGATGAGGTTGGAGACATCATTGAAATAGTTCAGAGTGAAGGAGACGGCCTGACCATAACAAACAAGACCGACGTCCCGCTTCCCGACGACATCGAGAAGAACGTGATAACACCGGTGGTGCGCACATTTCTCAAGAGGATCGGCAAGAAGGCCCAGATCGACGTAACTATCTGCGAGAAGATATATCCCGGCAGCGGTATCGGCTCCAGCGCCGCATCCAGCGCTGCTGCAGCATACGGCATGAACGAGCTCTACGGCTGTCCCCTCACCGAGGAAGAAGTGGTGGAGGTCGCAATGGAAGGTGAGAACCTCGCCTCTGGCGGTTACCATGCCGACAACGCCGCTCCCGCTGTGATGGGCGGCATCATCCTCATCCGCGGATACGAGCCGCTGGATGTGGTGAAGATCTCTGTACCCGGCAACTTCTACTGCGCCGTGATCCACCCCCGCATCGTGGTCACCACCAAGGAAGCCCGCGAGATCCTGCCCAAGCAGGTTCCTCTGCACACCGCCATCACCCAGTGGGGCAACGTGGGCGGTCTGGTGGCCGGCCTCTTTACTTCCGACATCGAGCTGGTAGGCCGTTCTATGAAGGACGTCATAGCCGAGCCTTACCGCAAGCAGTTCATCCCCGGCTTCGACGAGCTTCGCGAGAAAGTGCTTGCCGCAGGCGCCCTGGCCATGAACATCTCCGGTTCCGGCCCTTCAGTATTCGCCCTGTGCAACCATAAGGACAAGGCCGATGCTGCCGGCAAGATAATGGGCGAGCATTTCGACGCCCTCGGCATCAAGAACGAAGTGTACGTCGTGAAAGTTTCCAACAAGGGAGCTAAACTTACAAGGGTTTCCATCTGATGAAATATTACAGCACAAGAGACAAGGGAAGGCTTGCTCCTCACACCCTGAAGGATGCTGCGTTCATGGGCCTTGCTCCGGACGGAGGCCTGTTCGTGCCCGAGCGCATCCCGGCTGTCGACATGGCGGCTGTAGAAAGCGCGGCAGAAAAGTCTTATGCCGACATGGCCTGCTATCTGGCCGGCCTGTTCTTCGGAGAAGACGTGCCGCAGGCCGATCTGGAAGCGATGGTCCGCCGGGCCTATAACTTCGACTGCCCGCTGGTGAAGGTGGGTGCTGACAAATATACTCTGGAACTGTTCCACGGACCGACCTTCGCATTCAAGGATTTCGGCGCGCGCTTCATGGGAGGCATGTTGGGCCTGCTGAACCAGTCGGCCGACGACCTGGTGGTGCTTACCGCAACTTCAGGCGATACCGGAAGCGCAGTGGCCGCCGGTTTCTACAACGTGCCGGGGATAAAGGTGGTGGTGCTCTACCCGAACGGCAAGGTGTCCGATCTCCAGGAGAGCCAGATGACCACCCTGGGCGGCAACATCCGTCCGGTGAGGGTGAACGGCAATTTCGACGACTGCCAGGCCCTCGTGAAGAAGGTATTCGCGGACTCTGACTTCCGCACCGATGTAAATGTCACTTCCGCAAATTCCATAAACATACTTCGCTGGATTCCCCAGTCATTCTATTATTTCTACGGCTGGTGCCAGTGGAAGAAGGCTACCGGAGCTGAACTGCCCACCATAGTGGTGCCCAGCGGCAATTACGGCAACATCACGGCCGGCATGCTGGCTCACGCGATGGGACTACCCGTGAAGGGCTTCATAGCAGGTTCCAACGCCAATGACGTCGTGCCGCAATACCTCCGCAGCGGCGTCTACAACCCGAGGGAGAGCGTGCGCACCATAGCCAACGCCATGGATGTCGGAGCGCCCAGCAATTTCGAGCGCATGATGTACCTCTACGGCGAAGACTTCAGCCGTCTGACAAGCGAGCTGTCGGGCTTCAGCAATACTGACGCCGAGATCAGGGAAGGCATCCGCGAGATGTACGACCGCTACGGCTACGTCAGCGACCCGCACAGTGCCGTGGGCTACAACGCCGCAAAGGCATACGGCATCGAGGGCTTCTGGCTCTCCACCGCCCATAACGCCAAGTTCCGCGAGGTAATCAAGGACACCCTCGGTCGCGAGTTTCCCATCCCCGAAGGGCTCCAGATTGCCATGCGTAAGCAGAAACACTTCCACCCTATGGATGTAAATGTGGATGATCTTGAAGATTATATAGTAAAGTCATTAACAGATTAGAAATGAAGAAGGCTTCTAAAATCATTTTCGGAGTGGCACTGATTGCCGTCGCACAAAGGTGGACTCCGGCACTCCCTGCCTGTCCATAATCGGCAAAGTCGGTTTCGGCGGCGTGGAAATCCGAAACTGACGGCCAGCATCCCCAGCCTTATATAGTATACAAGCGCACAAGGTCTGCAAAAATGTCGCAGACCTTGTGCACTTTATTTTTGGTAAAGCCTGGATATCAGCCTGTTGCGATTTCTGGGTGCGCAAGGCCTGCGATGTTTTAGCAGACCTTGTACACCTAAGGCTACTCTATAACCGTCATGTGCTTGCGCCAGTGGATGTAGCCCCAGATGCTGGCGGCGAGGTAGACGGCGAACATGAAGGCGGGGGCGTACATGCCCTGGAGGGCGAACATCACTATCTGCATGGTGTCTGCAAACATCCAGACGAACCACTGTTCTATGTAAGAACTGGTAAGCCAGTAGGTGCCTATGAAACTAAGCGTCATGGTGACTGCGTCCAGATTGGGCTGAGGGTCGTCGAGGGCGCGGAGAAGGAAATACAGCGCAGCGGCTCCGGCCAGGAACGCCAGCGCCGAGACCAGCAGGGTGCGCTTCGACATGCGCCTCACCACGACGTCATGGCCGGCCTCGGCGGCGGGGTCCGCTGCCAGTCGGGCCTTGTCGCGTGTAAGACGGTAGATGCCCAGGAAAGATACGGCCACATAGTAGATATTCAGCGTCATCGAGCCCCACAGATGCTGATGTATCCCGATGGCCACATACAGCCCGGCGCAGAAGATGTCGAAATACCACATCGCCACCTTCTGACGTATCTCGTAAATGACAAAGAGGATTCCGAGGATAGTAGCCGCGAGTTCTATCCATCCCCAGATATCAGACAAGTTCAGGAACCCCATAAATTACCTGACGATGATGTGCTCCCCTATCCTGAGGGTCTTGTTGGCTGAGATATTGTTCAGCTTGCAGATTGCAGAGACGGTGGTGCCGTATTTACGGGCCAGGCCGCTGAGAGTGTCTCCGGAGCGGATGGTATGGACGATACGGTCAGAAGCTGCCTGAGACTCTTCTTCAGTCTGGCCGTAATGTGAATATATGCTGTAGTAATGCTTTTTCAGAGTCAGGACAGAATCACGCAGAGCGCCCGTCTCGAAATCGATTACCCTCTCGGAATCGAAGGTCTGGCCTTTGTACCTGGTTTCGAAATGAAGGTGAGGACCGGTGCTGCGGCCGGTGCTGCCGCCGAGGCCTATCACGTCGCCGGCCTTGACAGCCTCGTTCGGCTCGCAGAGAGTCTTGGACAGATGGCCGTAGTAAGTCTCAAGGCCGTTTGAGTGCCTGATTACCACGAGGTTGCCATAACCTCCGGTCTGCTTGGTAGTGCCGACATAGCGTACGACACCGTCGAAAGCGGCGCGTATAGTGTCGCCGACGGCAAGAGGGATGTCGGTGCCCTGGTGTGAAGAGCCGCGGCGTACCTTGTAGCCGCTGTAGACCTTGCCCTGGATGGGAGGACAGTAGTGGTTCAGGGAGTCTGCCAGCAGGAGGTCTATCTCGTCCGGGATGAGATCGGCGGGATAAAGACGGTAGGCATGGATCTCTGAAGTGGTCCAGTATTCGTCGTAGAGGGCGGCGGTGTCGATCTTAGGATGACCGAGATCGAGGAAAGCCCAAGTATTGTCGTCGAAAAGGATTACGCGGGTGTATTTGTCGTGGGTGTCGAGGGTGTCCATCGGAGCCCTCAGGCGGGCGATGCTGTCAGAAGCGGCAGGCAGGTCCTGAGCCCTTGCAACCAGGCTTGACAGTATGATAAACAGCGCTATATATGCTAATTTGAGGTTAGGTTTCATAAAAAGTACAAATTCGGGCGTCTAATTTAGGCATAAAAATGACGAATTTCGTACTTTTACGAGGTAAAATCGATTTTATGCGCAAACTTCTCGTCTCGCTGGTGTTCTTCATCCAGGCCCTTCTGGCCTGCGGGCAGACCCACGTGTCGTACGAGAATCTGATGGGAACGGAAGAACTTCGCCAGAGCCTGGACTACCTCGCCGACGAGCTGACCGAGGGCCGCGCGACAGGCAGCGAAGGCAAGATGGAAGCGGAGCAGTTCATCAGGGAGCGCTTCCGCAGCTACGGCCTAAAGCCTTTCAACTGGAACTACACCCAGTCCTTCCCCTACGATGACACCACGATAGTGCGTAACGTTGTAGGAGTTATCCCGGCCAACCACATGAGCGACGAATACATAGTTATAGGAGCCCACTACGACCACCTCGGCAAGCTCGGCGGCCGGATCTACAGCGGTGCCGACGACAATGCCTCCGGAGTGGCTGCCCTCCTGGCCCTTGCCCGCTCTTTCTCAGTAATGCGCGCTAACGGCACCGGGCCCGGAAAGAATCTGATCTTCGTGGCATACGACGGCAAGGAGCTGGACATGGCAGGGAGCGAGTATTTCGTGAAACATCTCCCCTTCCCCGCCGGCAAGATAGTCTGCGCCATCAACATGGACATGCTGGGTACCACGCTGGCCCCCATTCACCGCAACCGCCCCGACTACCTGATAGTCCTTGGCGAGGGCACCCTGCCCAGGGATATGCAGGGAATAATCCGCCGCAGCAACAGCAACTCACGCTTCGGCATGGATATTGACTACTCGTTCTACGGCAGTGAAAATTTCACGGACATGGTGTACCGCACAGGCGACCAGTACTCGTTCAGACAGAAAAGGATTCCCTCCCTGCTCTTCACCTCCGCTTTCCACGACCACACATACAAACCAACCGACAGGATTGACATAATCGATTTCGGGATGCTGCACAAGCGGACCACATTGATTTTTGACGTAATTTACAGATATTCGAACTTGTAATGTCCTTGAGAAGACACATAATGCTCACCCTGTGCTGCCTCGCGGCCTGCTTCACGGCCTCGGCGCAGTACAACCCCGACCACTTCTACATGCGTGGCCGCAGAGCCCTGGCCGACGGCAAGTACGCCGACGCCATCGCGAGCTTCAACGTGCTCTCGAGACTCGACACTACAGACTACGAGGCGTTTTTCTTCCGCGGAGTCGCCAAGTACGACCTCGGCGATTTCACGGGAGCTGAAAAGGACTTCGACCTGACGCTTCAGAAAAACCCCATATACACCCTCGGATATCACTACCGCGCCATCGCCCGCAGCCAGAGCGGCAAATATGTCGAGGCCCTGCAAGACCTGGCCACCGCAGTGAGCCTGCGTCCGGGCTACACCGGCCTTTACTTCAGCCGCGGAGTAGTGTATTTCATGTCGCAACAGTTCGAGAAGGCGGTGGAAGATTTCGACCGCTACATCCGCAACGAACCCGAGGACGGCGCCGCCTACCTCAACCGCGGAGCCAGCTACCTCTTCATGGGCGACACCACTAAAGCCCTCGACAACTACAACATGGCCATCAAGCTTGACCGTTATGATGCTGAATCGTATGTCCGCCGCGCCCGCATCTACGCCCTCCGCGAGCAGTACGACGATGCCATAGACGACCTCAACACCGCCATCCAGCTCGACAGCACCAACACACTGGCTTACTTCAACCGCGGCCTGATGAAATATGACAACAAGGACATCCAGGGAGCGCTGGACGACCTCGATAAAGTGCTGAGGGACGACCCGGGCAACGCACTTACCCTATACAACAGGGCCTTGATCTATTCCCAGATCGGAGATTTCCAGAAGGCGCTGGACGACTACGACCGCGTCATCAACATAAACTCCGAGAACGTGCTGGCCTATTTCAACAGAGCTTCGGTCTTCCTCGAGATGCGCCGTTACGAGAGTGCCATAAACGATTACACCAAGGCCATCGAACTCTATCCCGACTTCGCCAAGGCCTATATGAACCGGGCTTACGCGAGGAACATGCTCGGACAGTGGGCCGCATCGGAGAGAGACTACGAGACCGCCAGGGCCAAGATAAGGGAATACCAGCAGAACACTTCCACCAAGGAAGGATATGAAGCCTTCGCCGATACCACCCAGAGCTACAGCCACCTGATCGATTTCGACGCCGACTTCGCCAAGAAGAATTTCGACAACGAACTGCTGCAGTATCGCGACGTCGACATAGGGCTCAAGCCTCTGTACAGATTCGCAGTCTCAGGCGAGAAGGTCATCACCGACCTTACGGCGCTGGCCCGCAAGCTCCAGTACGAGAAGCTCGACGGCTTCTATGCCGAAGTGCCCCTCGATGTCGTCCTGACAACTGACAAGGATATCACCGTCGATAACATTCCCGCAAAGCTAGCTGCGGTGAACCATGAAGTGCTGACAGGCAAGACGGTCGGAAACCTGTTCGCGAAAGCCCTGCTCGAAACCGGGCAGAGCCAGTTCAACACCGCCATGGCCTGCTACAACGAAGCTGTAGGTAAGGAGCCTGACAATGAATTCCTCTACATCAACCGCGGAGTCCTGCAGGCCGACATGACCGATTTCATATCGTCTATGGACAACAACATCCGCGTGCTGTCGCTCGACAACTCGGCTTCCACCAGGGTGACGGTTTCCGACAACAGCACCATCAGGACCTACGACTACTCCGCAGCCATAAGCGATTTCATGAAGGCCGCCGAGGTGGCCCCCGACTTCCCCTACACCTACTATAACCTCGGCAACCTGTTCTGCCTCAGCGAAGACATGCTGACTGCCATCAGCCAGTACACCAAAGCTCTCGACCTCTACCCTTACCTGCCGGAAGCATACTACAACCGCGGACTGGTGCTGATATTCCTCAAGGACAAGGAGAAGGGCTGTCTCGACATGAGCAAGGCCGGCGAACTCGGCATAGCTGACGCCTACAGCGTCATCAAGAAGTACTGCACCGAGCAGCAGTAGCACCCTTCAAGGTTTTTTTATTAAATTTGTACGAATTAGCGGATATACTGTATGTGGCAACGTTTCCAGACCCTGCTTCTGCTCATCTGCGCGGGACTTCTGATATCGATGTTCTGCGCTGACATGTGCTATGTCATGGTGCCTGACGCAGACGGGGGCCAGGAACTCACCCGCTATGCCATCAAGTTCGTGAACCGCTCGCAGTTCATAATCTTCACCTTCGTGACTATGGTGCTGAGCGTGATTGCGATCTTCTACTACAAGGCGAGGATACTGCAGATACGCATCTGCATAATAAACATACTGCTGCTGATCGCATATCAGGCCTGGATCCTGGTGTATTACTTCCAGTTCAAGAGCGTGTACAAGTTCACCGTCCCCACTCTATTCCCCATCGTCTGCGTGATACTGCTGCTGATCGCCATCAGATACATCTGGCGCGACGAGTCGGAAGTGATAGCGTACCACATCCTGCGCAAGAGCAAGAAAAACGGCAAGATTAAAAAATACCAGCAAGAACATGAGAAGAATTCCTGAATCTGAACTTATAATCAATTCCGACGGCTCTGTATTCCACCTCCACATCCTGCCGGAAGACCTGGCCGACACCGTAATACTGGTGGGCGACCAGAACCGCGTCCCTGCCATAGCCAAATACTTCGACGAAGGCAGCATAGTCTGCGACAAAGCTTCGAGGGAATTCCATACTATCACCGGCAGATACCACGGCAAAGCAATCACCGTGATGTCGACTGGCATCGGCACCGACAACATCGACATAGTGATGAACGAGCTGGACGCCCTGGCCAACATAGATTTTGCAACCAGGCAGCAGAAGGAAAGCCACAAGGCCCTGCAGATCCTCCGCATCGGCACCTGCGGCTGTGTCCGCCCCGACATCCCGCTCGGAGGTTTCGTCCTCTCGGAAGTCGGCCTGGGCATCGACGGCCTACTCAACTGGTATGAAGGCGGCGACAAGGTCAGCGACAGCGGCATGGAGAAAGCCTTCATGGAGCACATGGGCTGGGCTCCCCGTCTTGCCACCCCCTACTGCGTATGGTCAAGCAAGGACATCCTTGACAAGTTCCCCGGCTGCGCCAGAGGCATAACGATGTCCGCTCCGGGCTTCTACGGTCCCCAGGGCCGCTCTGTCCGCATGGGCCTCACCATCCCCGATTTCATAGCAAAACTCGAGACGTTCGAATACAATGGTGTCAAGATGACCAACATCGAGATGGAGAACTCCGCCATAGTCGGCATCGCCTCCCTGCTGGGCCACCATGCAGCCACAATCTGCTGCGCCATTGCCAACCGCTTCCGCCTCGAAAGCATTCCCGACTACAAGCCGTACATCGAAAATCTCATAGTTTACGCACTGGATTCACTCACCGCATGACGACAGACACCAAAGACCTCGAATACCTTGTCGACCTGTTCGACGACCCGGACGTACAGGTTGCCTCCGCGCTGGACAAGAAGCTCCGGCAGGGCGGCCCTGAACTCCTCGACGCGCTCCGCAACATGGCGGTCGACACAAAGGACGAGGCCCGCAGGGATGCCATCAACCGCAAGTTCATATATTACAGTGCCGCTTCGGTGCTGGACCAGCTGGAGCAGTACGCCGCTCTCGCGAAGAAGGAAGAGGCCACCCTGCTGGAAGGGGCCTACCTTATCAGCGCCCTGCTGACGCCGGGTTACAAGAGGGCCGCGTTCTATGACGACCTTATCCCCCTGATCGGCGAAATCATGAGCGAGACCTCGGAAGACAAGACCGCCGTGGAGAACGCCCGCATACTGAACCATATCTTCTACAACAGATACCATTTCGCCACCACCGACCCCTTCTCTTTCTCGGAAGACAACTCCCTCTTCACTAATGTCATAGAAAAGCGCAAGGGCAACCCTGTCGCCATCTCCGTGCTCTACTTCGCAGTGGCCCACGCAGCCGGGCTGCCCGTCTACCCGCTCTGCTTCAAGGGCGGATTCGTACCGGTATACGTAGAAAACGGCAAGATTCTCTTCTACCTCAACGTCTTCCACAAGGGAGAAATCTTCCTGCAGGACAGCCTGACCACCATGATGTCGGTGCAGGGACTGGACCTCGACCCTTCGACCATGGTCATAAAGAAAGACGCCACCATCCTGACCATGTACATGGAGCTCATCGCGTTCTATTACGACCAGAAGGGGAATAAAGATATGGTGGAACTGCTGGGCAAAGCCATGGGATATTTCGGCAACCAGCGCTACATGGTCATAGACGAAGACGACGAATAGCGCGTTATCCCTGCAGGGCCTTGCCGGTAGGGAATTCAGGATGCTTCGCCAGATCTTCGGGCGTTCCCTCGAAAATAAGCTCTCCACCCTTGTCTCCCGCATCCGGACCCAGTTCTATGATCCAGTCCGCAGCCCTGATGACATCCAAATTGTGCTCTACCACTATTATCGAGTGGCCTTTCGCTATGAGGGCGTCGAACGACTTTAGCAGCTTCTCTATGTCATAGAAATGAAGGCCTGTGGTGGGCTCGTCGAAGATGAAAAGGATATGCTCCTTTGCCGATGCATCCTTGCCAAGGAATGAAGCCAGTTTGATGCGCTGGCTCTCACCGCCGCTCAGCGTGCTGCTGCTCTGTCCCAGTTTGAGATAAGCCAGCCCGACGTCTACCAGGGGCTGCAACTTCTCGGCTATCCTCTTGGCGGCGGCATCTTCCTGGGCCGAGAAGAACTCGACCGCCTCTCGCACGCTCATGTTCAGCACGTCGTCGATGTTCTTGTCCTTGTAGCGGACTTCGAGGATCTCGGGCATGAAGCGGTGTCCGCCGCAGCTCTCGCACACCATGGTGACGTCGGCCATGAACTGCATCTGTATGCGGATCACGCCCTCTCCCTGGCAGTCGGGGCAGCGGCCTCCGTCGATGTTGAACGAGAAATGGGAGTGGCCGAAGCCGTTCATCTTGGCGTACGGCTGCTCGGAGAACAACTTACGGATATCATCGTAGACCTTCAGATAGGTCACGGGGTTGGAGCGGCTGCTCTTGCCTATGGGGTTTTGGTCGACATATTCTATCGATGTGATCCTGCCCAGGTCGCCCTTAAGTTCACGGTACGCCCCGGGTCTGCCTCCTATCTGGTTGATATGGCGGTAGACGGCCGGATAGAGGATATCCCCCACCAGCGACGACTTGCCGCTGCCGCTCACTCCGGTCACCACGGCCAGGCAGTTGAGGGGGAAGCGGACAGATATGTTTTTCAGATTGTTCTCGGCAGCTCCGCAGATCTCTATATAATGTTTCCAAGGCCTCTTGGCGGCAGGCATATATTTGGTCCTGCGGCCCTGCAGATAGTCGATTGTAATAGAATCGCCGTTGTAGCTGCCGCTGCCGTCCGGAAGGCCCTGGTACACAATCTGTCCTCCGTAGAGGCCGGCGTAAGGCCCGACGTCTATCAGCATGTCGGCCGCCCTGATTATCTGCTCGTCATGCTCCACCACTATCACTGTATTCCCCAGGTCGCGGAGCCTCTTGAGGACGCCGATCAGCCTCTCCGTGTCGCGCGAATGCAGGCCGATGCTCGGCTCGTCGAGGATGTAGAGGGAGCCAACGAGATTGTTGCCCAGCGAGCTGACAAGGTTGATGCGCTGGCTTTCGCCGCCGCTCAGGGTGTTGGACGGGCGGGACATGGTCAGATAGCCCAGCCCCACTTCCAGCATATAGCCTACCCTCATCTTCAGCTCTTTCAGCGGCACTGCGACCTTGGCCTTCTCATAGTCTGTCAGCAGGCTGTCGAGAGAGTCGAGGTATTCCTTCAGGTCGCTTATCTGC
This sequence comes from Bacteroidales bacterium, assembly GCA_017617655.1. Taxonomy (GTDB): domain Bacteria; phylum Bacteroidota; class Bacteroidia; order Bacteroidales; family UBA932; genus Equibacterium. Next base: position 11,152 of record JAFZVU010000051.1, on the reverse strand, counting down.
ATGTCCATCACCTCGGCGATGTTCTTGCCGCCTACGCGGACGTAGAGGGCTTCCTTGCGCAGGCGGGTACCTCCGCAGGCACGGCAGACAGTCTTGCCGGTGTAGCGGCTCAGCATGTAGTTGAACTGTATCTTGTAGCGGTTCTTGCGCACCCACTCGAAGAAGGTGTTGATGCCGTCGAAATACTCGTTGCCCTCCCACAGGAGGTCTTTCTGCTCGCGGGTGAGGTCTTTATAAGGCTTGTGGATCGGAAAGTCGAAGATGTAGGCATTCTCCACCAGCTGGTCGAGGCAGTGTCCCATAACGTCTCCCCTCCAGCACGCTATCGCCCCTTCGTAGACGCTCAGGGTGGGATTCGGCACCACCAGATTCTCGTCGATGCCGAGTATCTTGCCATAACCGCCGCAGACCGGGCAGGCGCCCAGCGGGCTGTTGTAGCTGAAGAAATTCTCGGTAGGCTCTTCGAACACTATGCCGTCGGCCTCGAAAATATTGGAGAAGGAGCGCATCTGGGCTGCAGTTCCTGCGTATATGTAACCCTTGCCCTTCGCGAACGCCGTCTGCACGGAATCGAGCACCCTGGAGCGGAAATCGTCATCGTCGGCCACCGTCACCCTGTCGATGAGCAGAGCGGTGCCTTCCAGGCCGTTTTTCTGCCCTGAGGACAGCAGCTCGTCAATCTTGAAGAACGAGCCGTCGGCCACATTCACAAGCCTTGAGAAGCCCTCTTCCTTGAGGGAGAGCAGCATCTCCACGGCTCCGGAAGCATCGCAGTCTATCCTGGAAGCTATCAGAGCCACGGCGCCTTCTCCCAGCGTCAGCAGATAGTCCAGCACGCTCTTGGCAGTGTCGCAGACCACTTCCCTTCCGCTGACGGGCGAATAGGTGCGGCCGGCATTTACGAAGAGCAGACGCAGGTAGTCATACACCTCTGTGGTAGTGGCTATGGTACTGCGGGGGTTTGTGGTGTTAACCTTCTGCTCCACTGCTATTGCAGGGGGAATTCCGGTGATGTAGTCCACGGCGGGCTTGGTCATCCTGCCGAGGAACTGGCGGGCGAACGAAGAGAGGCTCTCCGCGAAGCGCCTGTGACCCTCGGCATATATGGTGTCGAAAGCAATCGATGACTTGCCGGAGCCCGAGATGCCTGTAATCACTATGAACTTGCCTCGCGGTATCGCGAGGTCGAAGTTCTTGAGGTTATTGGCCCTTGCTCCTTTGATGAATATGTTGCCCGGCTGCTCCATCTACAATCTGGTCACCTGCCTCAGGTCTTTTAGCTTCTTCAGTGAAGCCATGATCTTGTCGAGCTCGAGGTTGCCCGGCACGAATATGGTCGCACTGACTTCCTTGTCGCCGTCCTTGGCGTCCTTCACGAAGAAAGACCTTATCGAAGCCTTGAAATTGCTTATAGTCGAGATCACTTCGTTTACAGCGGCATCCGACTCAACTATGACTCGCAGGGTGGTCTGGAAACTGTTGGTGCTGGCGTCTTCTTTCCAGCGCACCTTCTGCACCCTGTGGGGATAGAGCGTCAGCAGCCTTGCGGCGTTGGGGCATGACATGCGGTGGATCTTGATGCCGTCATTGATGGTCACGAAGCCAAATACCTCGTCGCCGAACACCGGGTTGCAGCAGCGGGCCATCTTGTAGTCCACGTTCTTGAGAGACTTGTTACCGCCGATCACAAGATAGTCGGAAGAATCGGTCTTGCGCAGGGTGTGGGTCACGCGGCTCTCCACAGCCTCCTGGATGCGGGACGCCTTGTCCTGCAGGAAGGCCTTTATGTCGGCGATGTCGACAGCACCGGAACCCAGCGCCGAAAACAGCTCGTTGGCAGTCCTGTATTTGTATTTCTTGACAAGATAAGTCAGGTCGTCGTCGGCAAGCTCCATCTTCCAGTTCTTGAGCCTGCGTTCCAGCAGCTGCTTGCCCTCGCGGGCCATCTTGTTTTCCTCTTCCTTCAGGCGCTGCTTGATCTTGTTGCGGGCCTTGGAAGTCACCACGAAGTCCAGCCAGCCGGGGCTCGGCTTCTGGTTCTTGTTGGTGAGAATCTCCACTACATCGCCGGTCTTGAGTTTTTCCTTGATGGGAACCATCTTGCCGCCGATCTTGGCTCCGGCGCAGCGCAGGCCTATGTTCGAGTGGATGTCGAATGCGAAGTCAAGCACCGAAGCTCCGGCCTTGAGCTGACGCAGCTCGCCGTTGGGGGTGAAGACGAACACATCCTGGTTGATGACCGAGTCTATCTGCTCGTAGCTTTCCTGAGGTGCGCCGCTGATGAGGCTGTGAACCATGTCCAGCCATTTGCGCAGACTCTCCTCCTTCTTCACGCCTTTGTACGACCAGTGTGCTGCACTGCCGAGTTCAGCCTCGTAATCCATCCTTTCTGTGCGGATCTGAACTTCCAGGAACTGGCCGCGGGAGTTCTTGACAGTGATCTGGAGAGACTGGTAGCCGTTGGGCTTGGGCACCGTGATCCAGTCGCGCAGGCGGCTGGTGTCCGGCTCGTACTCTTCAGTCACGAGGGAATACACCTCCCAGCAGAGGTCTTTCTCCTTGTCGAGGGGTGCGTCTATTATGAACCTTATGGCGAAGACGTCGTAAACCTTGCTGAACGGGATGTCCTGCACCTGCATCTTGCGCCAGATGGAATAGGCGCTCTTGGTGCGGGCCTTCAGGGTGTATTTGATTCCCTTGGCCTTCAGCTTGTCCTCGAGCGGGCGCACGAACTCCCTCACGAGGGCTTCGCGCTCCTTCTCGCCGGCCTTGAGCTGATTGGAGATGGCCCTGTACTGCACGGGGTCGGCGTATTTCAGCCAGAGGTCTTCCAGCTCGCTCTTTACGTTGTAGACACCGGTCTGGTGGGCCAGCGGCACGTAGAGCAGGATGGTCTCGGCGTTCTTTCGCATCTGGTCGGACTTGCTGAGCATGCTCAGGTTGCGCATTATCTCCAGACGGTCGGCCAGCTTGATGAGGAACACCTTGGGATCGCTGGAATAAGAGGCAATCAGCTTGCGGTAGCGGTCGGCCTCCAGGCGGGTGTCCTTCGGCTTGATCTCGGAAATCTTGTTGAGGCTGACTGCCATGTCTATGACAGCCTTGTCAAAGGAATCGCGCACTGCGTCGAGGCGAGTGTTGTCCTGGCGGCTGGCCTCGTGCAGGAACACTGCAGAAACAGCGTCGGCGCCGAGTCCCAGTTCGCCCGCCACTATCTCAGCCACTGCCAGGGGATGCTCGATGAAGGGGTGATTGTTGCTGCGGAACATACCCTCGAGGGATGTGCATGCAAGGTCGTACGCACGGCGGATAGCCGCGGCGTCAGACTCGGAGTAGTATCCGCATATCCTGTCTATCGCATCCTTCATTTCTCGAGCAGTATCTTGAGTGCGTTCATTTCGTCCCTTGCCTTGGCTGCCGCGAGGAAGTCGAGCTGAGCTGCAGCGTCTTCCATCCTCTTGCGGGCAGCTGCGATGGCTGTCTTGAGCTGGGCGGGATCCATCTTGCTGATGACGGGATCCTCCTCCAGATATCTTGCCTGGCGCTGCATCTCGTTCTCACGGTCATAGCCGTCTGCCCTCACGAGCGCGTTGTAGGCCTTGATGCCGACCTGCTGCGGCGTAATGCCGTGCTCCTCGTTGTAGCGCTGCTGTTTTGCGCGGCGCCTCTCCGTCTCGTCTATCGTGCGCTGCATCGACTCGGTGACTGTGTCGGCATACATTATCACCTTGCCGTTTATGTTCCTCGCGGCGCGGCCCGCGGTCTGGGTCAGCGACCTCTCGCTGCGCAGGAAGCCCTCCTTGTCAGCGTCCAGTATGGCCACCAGGCTCACTGTCGGCAGGTCAAGCCCTTCACGCAGCAGGTTCACTCCCACCAGCACGTCGAAACGGCCGGCCTTGAAGTCTTCTATTATCTCCACCCTCTCGAGAGTGTCCACGTCTGAGTGGATGTAGCGGCTGCGCACGTCCATCTTCGTCAGATACTTCTCCAGTTCCTCCGCCATGCGCTTGGTCAGCGTAGTCACCAGCACCCGTTCGTCCTTCTCGCTGCGTATCTCTATCTCTTCCAGCAGGTCGTCGATCTGGTTCTTCGTGGGCCTCACCTCTATCGGAGGGTCCAGCAGACCCGTAGGTCTTACCACCTGCTCCACCACCAGACCTCCGCACTGCTGCAGCTCGTAATCTCCCGGCGTTGCGCTCACATAAAGCTTCTGTCCCAGAATGTTCTCGAACTCGTCGAACTTCAGGGGGCGGTTGTCCGCAGCGGCCGGAAGGCGGAAGCCGTATTCTATAAGGGTCTCCTTGCGGGCGCGGTCGCCGCCGTACATCGCGCGCACCTGCGGGATGGTCACGTGGCTTTCGTCTATAAAGGTAATGAAATCGTCCGGAAAATAATCAATCAGACAGAAAGGTCTCTGCCCCGGCTTGCGGCGGTCGAAGTAGCGGGAGTAGTTCTCTATGCCCGGGCAATAGCCTATCTCCTTGATCATCTCGATGTCATACTCAACCCTCTGCTTCAGCCTCTTGGCCTCGAGGCCGCGGCCTATTTCGTTGAAATAAGACACCCTCTCCATCATATCGTCCTGGATCTGGGTGATGGCGTCGCGGGTGCGCTCCTTCGTCGTGACGAAGTTGTTGGCCGGATATATCGTGATTTCGTTCAGGTATTCCACCGTGGCTCCGCTGATGGGGTCGATCAACTCCAGCGACTCGATCTCGTCGCCGAAGAACACCACCCTGCAGGCCATCTCCCCGTATGCCAGATATATGTCGATGCTGTCACCCTTGACGCGGAAAGTACCCCTTTTGAACTCAGTTTCGTTGCGGTTGTAGAGGGCGTCCACCAGGGCGTACAGGAACTTGTTGCGGCTGATGGTCTGGCCGCGGGTCACTGTCACCGTGCTGTCGTGGAAGTCCTCCGGGTTGCCGATGCCGTAGAGGCATGACACCGAAGATATCACCACCACGTCGCGGCGTCCTGACAGCAGGGCCGAAGTAGCCCTCAGGCGCAGCTTGTCGATCTCGTCGTTTATGCTTAGGTCCTTCTCTATGTAAGTGTCAGTGGTAGGGATGTAGGCTTCCGGCTGGTAATAGTCGTAATAGCTTACGAAATACTCCACGGCATTGTCTGGGAAGAACGACTTGAACTCGCCGTAGAGCTGGGCGGCCAGGGTCTTGTTATGGCTCAGGATCAGCGCCGGCCGCTGCATCCGCTCAATGACGTTGGCCATGGTGAATGTCTTGCCGCTGCCGGTGACTCCCAGCAGAGTGGCACAATCGACCCCGGAGCGGAATGCACTGCATATCTGCTCGATAGCCTCCGGCTGGTCGCCAGTGGGCTTGTAAGGAGATTGTATCTTGAATTGCATTAGGGGCAGCGGCTTACTCGCCTGCAGCCTTCAGTCTTTCTGCATTCTCTGCGATCTGCAGCTGGTCTATCAGCTCCTGGATATCTCCATCCATGAATACAGGAAGATTGTACATAGTGTAACCTATGCGGTGGTCTGTCACGCGAGACTGGGGATAGTTGTATGTCCTGATCTTTGCTGAGCGGTCTCCGGTAGAGACCATGGTCTTACGGGTAGATGACACCTCGTTGAGATACTTCTCATATTCGAGGTTGTAGAGTCTGGTTCGCAGCTCGGCCATTGCCTTGTCGAGGTTCTTGAGCTGTGAACGCTCGTCCTGGCACTGTACTACGATACCTGTAGGGATATGTGTCAGACGGATTGCGGAGTATGTGGTGTTCACTCCTTGTCCGCCGGGACCTGATGAGCAGAACGTATCCTTGCGGATGTCGGCCATGTTGAGCTCGATGTCGAATTCGTCGGCCTCGGGCAGAACTACCACTGAGGCTGCAGAGGTGTGGACGCGGCCCTGGGTCTCGGTCTGGGGAACCCTCTGGACGCGGTGCACGCCGCTCTCGTATTTCATGGTGCCGTATACCTTGTCGCCGGAAATCTTCGCAACTATCTCCTTGAAACCTCCCATGGCGCCTTCCGACTGGCTATTCACCTCTATCTTCCAGCCTTTCTTCTCGCAGAACTTGCTGTACATGCGGAAAAGGTCGCCGGCAAAGATGGCAGCTTCGTCGCCGCCGGTACCGCCGCGGATCTCGATCATGGCGTTCTTGGAGTCCTGGGGATCGGCGGGGATAAGCAGCACCTTGATCTCTTCCTCGAGCTTCGGCAGCTGCGGCTCGATGTCGTTGACCTCCTCGCGGGCAATCTCCTTGAGCTCCTCGTCTTTCTCGTTCATGAGGATGTCTTTCGCGGCCTGCAGGTCGTTGAGCAGCCTGGAATAGTTCTTTCCGGCAGCCACGATCGGCTCAAGCTCCTTGTACTCTTTATTCAGCTGCACGAATTTCTTCATGTCAGCGATAACTTCGGGGCTTGAAATCTGTTGCTCCAGGGAATTGTATTTGGCCTCAAGGTCGGCCAGCTTCGTCAGTAAGGTATTCTCCGCCATATTATCAAGATTAGCCCGCAAAAGTAGCAATTTTCCAGCGATTTTCCTAATTACCTTCCTGTGATGTGTCGGATGACACGCCATAATGAATCTTATGAAGATTAGATGCTTTAGAAAGCAAGGCATTCTGGGAGTTCCGTTCGCTTAACGCTCACTCCAACCCTCCCAACGTCTGCATCGTCCTGCTTACGCAGAACTCGCATTCGTCGGGCCCCTCCCGTTTTGCAAGTCACGGGTGACCAGCCTCCCCGAATGCCTTCTTTCTAAGCATCTTCTGCTCCTAGTGTACAAGGTCTGCTAAAAAAGTTCAGACCTTGTGCGCGAATTTTTAGCAAATACCTGATATTTAGCAAATTGCGATTTTGAGATGCACAAGGTCTGCAGCATTTTAGCAGACCTTGTGCACTAAGGTTACTTTCCAATGATGTGACGCTAACAAAAAAGGGAACCTCAAGGCTCCCTTTTTTTGTCGCTTACGCACAAGGCCTATTCGGCCGGGACGAAATGGTAGTGAGGACCGAAGCGCTCGAAGGCTGCGCGGTCGAGCTCCTCGCGGTGGTCCGGATGCGCGATGCTGATGATAGCCTTGGCGCGCTCCTGGAGGCTCTTGCCATAGAGATCCACGGCGCCGAACTCGGTAACGAGCCAGTGCATGTGGTTGCGGGTAGTAACGACACCGGCTCCGGTGGTGAGCACGGGCGCAATCTTGCTGATACCCTTGTTGGTGACAGAAGGCATGGCGATGATGGCCTTGCCGCCCTCGCTCAGACTTGCGCCGTAAGTGAAGTCGATCTGGCCGCCGACGCCGCTGTAGAACTTGGTGCCGAGGCTGTCAGCGCAGACCTGGCCGGTGATGTCCACCTGAAGCGCACTGTTGATGGCAGTCACCTTCGGGTTCTTTGCGATTATATACGGGTCATTGGTGTATCCTACGTCCATCATTGCAACCATCGGGTTGTCGTCGATGAAGTTGTATACCTCCTGGCTTCCCATGAGGAAGGTAGAGACCATCTTGTATTTATCGATTTTCTTGTTGGCACCGTTGATGACGCCTTTCTCCACGAGCGGCAGCACGCCGTCGGCAAACATCTCAGTGTGGATACCAAGGTTCTTGTGATTGCCGAGCTGTGCGAGCACTGCGTTCGGGATGGCGCCGATACCCATCTGCAGGCAGGCTCCGTCCTCGATCAGGTTGGCGCAGTTGATACCGATCTTTGTCTCGGTCTCGTTAGGAGCAGTGAAGGTGGCGGGCTCCAGCGGAGTGTTGTCCTCGACGAAGAGGTCGATCTTGTCTACCGGGATGATGGCCTCGCCCCAGCTGCGCGGAACGTGCTTGTTGATGACGGCGATCACTGTCTTAGCGCACTCGATTGCTGCGAGGGTGGCGTCCACTGAGGTGCCGAGCGATACGAAACCGTGCTTGTCCGGAGGGCACACCTGGATCATTGCCACATCGCAAGGCAGAACGCCGGCTCTGTAGAGCTTCTGGGTCTCGCTCAGGAAGATGGGAATGTAGTCGGCATATCCGGCCTGGACGTTCTTGCGGACGTTGCCTCCTACGAAGAATGCCTGGTGGAAGAAGATGCCTTCATATTTCGCCTCGGTGTAGGGGGCGGGACCCTCGGTGTGAAGGTGGTGGATGAAGACGTTCTTCAGCTCTCCTGCATCGCCGCGGCGGCAAAGGGCCTGGATGAGCACCTGGGGTGCGCTTGCTACGCTGCTGAAGTGGATGTGGTCGCCACTTTTGACAACCTTCACAGCTTCATCGGCGCTTATGAATTTGATATTTTTCATGTATGTTAGTTGTTTGATATGAGTCCAAAACGCAATCAACAAAGATATGAAAAAAATGATAACTTTGCGGCAATAAAAGCATACGTACGATGAACAACCGCGAAGAACAACTCAAAGCTTTCAACCGCCTTCTGGACGTTATGGACGACCTGAGGGAAAAATGCCCCTGGGACCGCAAGCAGACCAACGAGAGCCTGCGACCCAACACCATAGAGGAAGTATACGAACTGAGCGACACCATCCTTCGCGGAGACAAGGCTAACATGGCCAAGGAGCTGGGCGACGTGCTGCTGCATGTGGTGTTCTACGCCAAGATAGGCTCCGAGACCGGCGACTTCGACATCGCTGACGTATGCAACAAGCTTTGCGACAAGCTCATCTATCGTCATCCGCACGTCTATGGCGACGTGGCTGCCGAGACTGCCGGCCAGGTGGTGAAGAACTGGGAGCAGCTGAAACAGACCGAGAAGGACGGCAACAAGACCGTGCTCGGCGGCGTGCCGGAGAGCCTGCCCCCGCTGCTGAAGGCCTACCGCATGCAGGACAAGGCCCGCGCCGTGGGGTTCGACTGGGAAGACAAGCAGGACGTGTGGGACAAGGTAACCGAAGAAATTGCCGAGTTCCGTGCCGAACTGATGTACATGGAAAATGATGAGAGCAACCGCGACAGGACTCAGAACGAGCTGGGCGACCTGCTGTTCTCTCTGGTGAACGCTTCCCGCCTATATGACCTCAACCCCGACACTGCCCTTGAGATGACCTGCCGGAAGTTCCGCGCTCGCTTCAACTACGTCGAGGCGGAGGCTGCGAAGAAAGGCCGCAAGCTCAAGGATATGACCCTGGGCGAGATGGACGAGCTCTGGGAAGAAGCTAAAGCCAAAGGCATCAAGTAATTCAAAAGGCATAAGATGACCCAACCCTGGCAGGAAAGGACCCTTCTTCTGATGGGCGAAGAAGCCCTGCAGAAGCTTGCTGAATCCGTGGTGGCCGTGATAGGCCTCGGCGGAGTGGGTGCATACGCTGCGGAGATGCTTGCCCGCGCCGGAGTGGGAAAGCTGATCCTTCTGGACAGCGACTGCGTGGCCGAAAGCAACAAGAACCGCCAGCTGCTCGCCCTGGACTCCAACATGGGCCGCAAGAAGACCGAGGTGATGGCCACCCGGCTGCATGACATCAATCCTTCGCTGGATATTACCCTTATTGACGAGTATCTTACTCAGGAGAATGTGGCTGCGCTGCTCGGGCCTTACAAGCTTGATTTCCTGGTGGATGCCATAGACACTCTCACCCCGAAGCTCTCGCTGATCCACTACTGCGTGAACGCCGGCATCCCGCTGGTGAGCTCGATGGGCTCAGGCGCCAAATACGACGCCACCAAGGTCCGCATCACCGACCTCTCCAAGTCATATAACTGCCCTCTGGCTTACATAGTCCGCAAGAAACTCCGCAAGATGGGCATCGAGAAAGGCTTCCCCGTAGTCTTCTCGGAAGAGCTGCCAGACGAGAATGCCATAGTCGAGACCCGTGGCGAGACCAACAAGAAATCTCAGGTCGGCACAGTCTCCTATCTCCCGGCAGTCTTCGGCTGCGTCTGCGCCCAGGCCGCCATCCGCCACATCACCGGAAAGTAGCCTTAGCGCACAAGGTCTGCAAAACTACCGCAGACCTTGCGCACCCCAAAACAGCAACTTACTCAGATTCAGCGATTTGCAAAATTCACACGTACAAGATCTGTCGCTATTTAGCAGACCTTGTACATAGGAGCAAACAAATGCTGTCGGCAGCAATGCCTAGGGCAACCGCGAATTTATTCCACAAATTCGCGCCCCTCCAGACCCCCTTCTTTGCTCGGCAAAAAGGCCGGCCTCGCAAAGTGGGGCACAATGTTGCCTTGCGGCATTCTGCCGGCAGCATCGACTGCAAACACCTTCGTGATAGAAGTGGGCAGATGCAAGGAAAGCAAGATGGCTGGAGAGGCTGGCCCCCCGCGGCCTAGCAGAGCGGGGAGGTGTCCGTTGGATGCGAGTTATCGCGTAAGCGATGACGAAGCAGACAATGGAAGGGTCCGAGAGAGTGTTATTGGACTGTCCAATAACACTCTCGAACCCTCGGAAGCCGCTTGCTTTTCTGGAGCAACTATAGCTACTCTTACTTCACTGTCTTGCCGAAGGGCAGAAGGGCGGGGATTATCATCTTGAAGTGCTGCATGCCGAAGGGGATGCCGACGATGGTGATGCAGAGCACGACGCCGAAGATGAGATGTATCAGAGAGATCTCCCACCAGCCGGTGAGGATCCAGATGACATTCATCACTGTAGACAGACAACTGGGCTCATCCGGTTTGTCGACAATCTCATGACCGAAGGGCCACATGCTGTACGTGCCGAACTTGAACAGCTGCACTCCGAAGGGAATACCGATAATGGTAAGGCACAGCCCCACTCCCACTATGTAGTACAACAATCCCACAATGAAACCGCCCAGCAGGAACCAGGCAATATTGCCGAAGGTATTCATGTCAATCGAGAATTAATCTGTGCGAAAATAGCAAATAATATGGGAAAGCAGCGCCTTCTCAGGCCGTAAATTGCTATCATTAGTGTCCACTAAAAATTTATATATAGTTCTTTGAAAATATTGATAGTTAGATAGTTAGGAGGTGTTTGAGGAGTAAACGGTTTTGAATCGTAACTTTGTCTGTAAATCAGGCAGTTATGCATAACCAATCATACGTTTTCGCTCAATTAGCATCGCACCTTGACCGAAACAAGTTCAACTATCTCGTCCGTAAGTATCAGGGCGACAGCTACATAAAAACATTTTCGTGCTGGAATCAGTTGAAAGTGCTTATGTTCGGTCAACTGGCCAGACGCGAAAGTTTGCGCGATTTG
>JAFZVU010000050.1 GCA_017617655.1 Bacteroidales bacterium | reverse complement strand
GTGTCTTATCCTGAAAAAAGTTGACTCAAAACAAAGAGTTAACAATGTATCTATTACACACGGAAAAACAGCGCCAGTACTTTGACGAAGTCATTCGTCTTCATTACGAGGAAGGGTATGGTGAGAATCGTATATCGCAACTTTTACCCATCGGACATACTACAGCTTCAAGATGGATTGCTATCTTCGCAAAGGAGAAAGGAAAGATATCCGGAACAAACGATATGCGAAAGCCTCAAGAAAACACATCCTCTCAGGGTGCAAACGAAGAAGTAGCCAAACTGCAAGAGAGGGTTAAGGAACTGGAGGCGCAGCTTCTTCGAGCTGAAATAAAGGCCGAAGCTTACGATGAAATGATCAACGTAGCAGAAGCTAAGTTCAGGATCCCGATACGAAAAAAAGCTGGCGCCAAACAGTAGGAAACCTGCACGCAAAGGATCATGGACGCTATTGCATCCAGTTCCTTTGCGAGCTGTTTGGCGTAAGCAAGCAGGCATATTATCAATATGACGAGGACGCGGCACTCGCTAAAGCGGCCAGAGAGGAGTTCGCGCTACAATACATCAAAGATATCCGCAAGCTTGATCCGGGTATAGGCGGTCCCAAACTTTGGCATATGTACAAGACAGAGTTTGGGTGCGACTATCCTATAGGACGAGATCGCTTCTGCCGGATAATCGATGAGAATAATCTGAAAGTCCGGCTCAGAATACGCAAGCCCAGAACGACAGACTCCACGCATGGTCTACCTACATATCCAAACCTAGTCAAAGACTATATACCAACTGGGGCGAATCAGTTGTGGGTGAGCGACATAACGTACATAGTTATAATGGAAGATGCGTGTCATTACCACTTCTGTTATCTGTCGTTGATCTTGGATGCCTATACCGAAGAGGTTGTCGGCTGGAGTATTGGGCCGACGCTTGACACAACATATCCTATGGAGGCTCTGAGGATGGCGCTAAAACGCATAGAAGGGAAGGATGTTACTCTGATTCACCACTCGGATCGTGGATGCCAGTATGCAAGTAGAGAGTATGTAAATACCCTAAGAGAGCATGGCATACAAATCAGCATGACCGAGTCAGGCGACCCTAAGGACAATGCCCAAGCAGAGCGAATCAACAACACAATGAAGAATGAATTGCTTAAGGATAAAGTGTTCACAAACCTTAGTGAAGTCATTGCTGCAGTTGCAGTTGCCGTTGACTTCTACAATAACAGAAGGCCACATATGAGCATTGGAATGTCTGTGCCGGCTGACATGATTGACGTCATCGGTGATAGGGACATGAAATGGACCAGTTACAGGTTGATGGCAATAAAAAACAGGGATAACTTGGATATCGCTGAAAAATCTTTACATTTGAATACGTGTCTGAGGTCTCCTTCCGGCCTACGACCTCCAGTCAACCTCAGACAGTGATAAGACTCGGATGGTAAACCTATCTTAGGGATAACGACTAATAGTCAACTTATATCAGTAATAATCTATAAACCCGAGTCAACCAAAATCAGGAAACGACAAACGCCCCCTTTTTGTGGACAGATGGGGATTTGGGCGCGGTTTTGTTCTTGGGACGCTCCAACTTGTGGTCGGATGAGACATTCGTTGCAGCGAGCAAATACTCCCGCACCTGTACGAAAGCACGCATTATGGCGATGTTCGCAGCTATAGCAATGTCGCTCCTAAGCAAACCCGAAAGCATAGCTACCCCTTGTTCTGTAAACACGAATGGAAGTGCAATTTTTGGCCTTTTCGATGTCATCACAAATTGTGACGACATCATATTCCACTCATCTTCTTTTGGCAAACGAATTTCCTATCTTTGTACTGCTATGAAGGAAGTTATTGAGATTAAAGTTGACGGCAAGGTGCTGAGCAGGGTGGTGTCCGGGGCGGACATCGCTGGCGTGGCGCAATTGCTGGAGGGCTATCCGCGCGTATGGATGGTCTACGATACGAATGTGGCTTCGCATGCCCAGAAGGTGGCCGCTGCTTTTAACCATGAATGCGGGGACTTCGCCAAAACCGTTGAGCCTCAGACAGGAGCCGTACTTTCTGCCGAGCCAGGCAGTTCGAAGAAGTGCGCAAGGGGAATGGAGCCTCAGGTACGGGCCCCTCAGCTGGTTTCCACCCTCGCTATTGAAACCAGCGAGGAGAGCAAAACTATCGCCACCGTGCTGGAAATTGAGAAGTGGCTGCTGGAGACGGGAGCGGACAGGGATGCGCTGTTGCTCGCGGTCGGCGGCGGCATTACCACCGACATGGCGGGCTTCGCAGCGTCTATATACAAGCGCGGCATCCGTTTCGCCTTCATCCCGACGACGCTGCTCTCCCAGGTCGACGCGGCCATCGGCGGCAAGACGGGCGTCAACTTCGAATCTTACAAGAATATGCTCGGCGTGATCCGCCAGCCGGACTTCACTTACATTTGTTCGGATGTTCTGGCAACTCTCCCGGCGCGTGAATTCCGCTCCGGAGCCGCAGAAATGCTCAAGACGTTCATCATCGAGGACGGCGGCAACTACGAAAAGGCCGTAAAAGAGCTGAGCGAAATAGCTAGCTCGAGCATCCACAGCCAAGAGCCTTGGCAACCCGCAGCTGAAGTCAAAGCGAGCACATCCGACGACCTCATCGGGCAGCTCGCAGAACGCCAGAGCCTCATTTCCGCCCACCAGAAAGCCCTGCAAGAGCTCATCAGCGCAGCGGCGGCGGTTAAGGCGGGCATTGTGAGCCGCGACCAGTTCGAAAGCGGCGAGCGTCGCAAGCTCAACCTCGGCCACACATTCGCGCATGCCATCGAGTGGAAGGCTCGCGCCACGGGCAGCGACATAACCCACGGCGAGGCGGTGGCTATCGGAATGATCCAGGCTGCGAAACTCACTGACCGCGCCCTGGCCGCAAAGCTGAAGGTAGATTTCACGAAGGCCGGTCTGCCCACCGAACTGCCGTTCCCTCTGGAAGACCTCGGAGCGGCTATGCAGAAAGACAAGAAGGCCGAAGGCGGTAAGGTGCATTTCGTGCTCATCCGCACCATCGGCGATGTATATACTGAAGACATGACTGTCGCAGAAGCAATTGCAAGACTATGATTTGTGTCAGCATACAAGGCAGGGACCTGAACGGGATCAGGCAGGCTCTGGCCGAGGGTCTGGAGATGGCCGAGATACGTCTCGACCGCTGCCCTCTGAGCATCGAAGATATTGAAACCCTTTTTGCGAAGACCGACATTCCGCTGGTGGCGACTTGCCGCATCGCGGAGAGCGGCGGCGAGGCGGAAGCCGAGCAGCGGCTCGAAGCGGCCGTCCGCGCCGGTGCGAAATATGTCGACCTCGAAGTTGAGGCCTCGGCTGCCCTTACGGACAAGATTGCCGCATTGGCTGAAGATTTCGGTGCGAAATACATCCGTTCCTTCCACGATTTCCACGGGACACCCTCGGCCGAAGAGCTGAAGGCCATTGTAGAACGCTGCTATGACGGCGGAGCTGACGTGTTAAAGATCGTGACGACTGCTACCAGTCAAGCTGATTGCAGCAGGGTGATGGCTCTGTATGAAGAGGCCGAGCCCGGCTCGCTGCTGGCGTTCTGCATGGGAGATGCCGGCCGGGCCACTCGTCTGGACTGCCTGGCGAAGGGCGCTCCGTATACTTACTGCGCGCTGACTGAGGAAGAAGCTTCAGCACCGGGGCAATGGGCATGGAAAGATATGGCGAGGGCTGTCTATGGAGACCGGACTTTCCCGGGAGCACCTGCTATCCGACCCGTAAAAACAGCCTCAGCGGGGCCAGACGCCTCCGGAACCGATAAACGTCCCATCGTCATCCCGTGCTCGAAGAGCTATGCGCAGCGAGGCATCATCGCCGCGGCGCTGGCCGACGGAGTGTCGCACCTGGAAGGATATTCTCCCTGCGGCGACAATGAGAGCGCGATTGCGCTGGTGGAGTCGCTGGGCGCAAGCGTAGAGCGCAACGGCAGCCGCCTGACCATAAAAGGCATCGCCGCGAAGCCGGGCTGTCTGAAGGTGGACAGCGTGCATGTCGGCGAATCAGGCTTCCTGACGAGGATGACCATCCCGCTGCTGGCTGCCCTGAACCAGCAGAAAACTGAGGTCACCGGCGAGAAGACGCTGGTGGGCCGCCCCCTGAAGGGTGCCGCCGAGGCCCTCGCCGCATTCGGCTCAGAGCTCCGCAACGCCACCCGGCCCCTCAAACCGGCCTTAGCGGGGCCAGATGCCACCGAAACCCCCACCCGGCCCCTAAAACCGGCCTCAGCGGGGCCAGATGCCTCTGGAACCCCCACCTGGCCCGTAAAACCGGCCTCAGCGGGGCCAGATGCCACCGAAACCCCCACCCGGCCCCTCAAACCGGCCTCAGCGGGGCCAGACGAGCCCGGAGCCCGTTCCCTCACCGTCCCCCTTACCATCGAAACCCCCATCCGTCCGGCGGAAGCCACGATATCCGGCCATGACGGCTCACAGATAATCTCCGGCCTGATGGCCGCCCTGCCGCTGCTGAAAGAAGACTCCATTATCCATGTCAAAGACCCGCGCAGCGTGCCGTACCTGCTCGTCACCCTCGACGTGCTGAACCGCTTCGGCATCGAAGTCGACAGCATCACCGGCGACGGCAACATCGACTTCATAATAAAGGGCCGTCAGCGCTACCACTCTGGAGCCTTCCACATCGAAGGCGACTGGAGCAGCGCAGCGAACTTCCTGGTGGCCGGCGCAATCTACGGCAGCGCCGACATCGAAGGCCTGGAAATGGCATCCTTGCAGGCCGACAGCAGCATCCTCGAAATCCTCGCAGATGCCGGAGCGATAATATATAAGGTGGAAGACGGCCCCGCCAAGGGCACAGTCCATGTGCAGAAAGCCCCGCTGACCGCCTTCGACGCCGATGCCAACGACTGCCCTGACATCTTCCCGATAGTAGCCGTGCTGGCCGCATTCTGCGAAGGCACCACCGCCATCCACGGCACCGGCCGCCTCGCCGGCAAGGAGAGCGACCGCGCCGCAGCCATCCTCGCGATGCTGCAGCAGATGGGCGTGGCCGCAGCGATAGAGAACGACACTATGTACATCGAAGGCCACTCCCTGCAGTCAAGGCTGGTGGCCGGCAACCTGCTGAAGGGAGGCAGCTACACCTCCAACCACGACCACCGCATGGTCATGGCCCTGAAGGTCGCCTCCCTGGGCGCCGACAGCCCCATAGTCATCGACGACACCGACTGCGTCGCCAAATCCTTCCCCACATTCCTCCAGTTGTTTGAAAAATACACGAAATAAGATATGAACTCATTCGGCAGACTATTCAGAGTTTCGATTTTTGGTGAATCCCACGGCGAGGCAATCGGCGCCGTGCTGGACGGAGTAACCCCCGGCATCAAGCTTAGCGAAGAAGACTTCACAGCTGACATCGCCCGCCGCAAGAGCGGAGCGAAAGGCACCACCCCCCGCATCGAAGCGGACACCCCCGAAATCCTAAGCGGAGTCTACAACGGCTTCACCACCGGCGCCCCGCTGGCCATCATCTTCCGCAACGGCAACACCCGCAGCGGCGACTACAGCAAGCTGCAGGACATCCCCCGCCCGGGCCATGCCGACCTCACTGCGGCTATGAAATGGGAGGGCTTCAACGACCCGCGCGGCGGCGGACACTTCTCCGGCCGTCTCACCCTTCCGATAGTGGCAGCAGGAGTCGTGGCCAAGAAAATGGCCGGCCTCGCAATCAATGCGGAGCTGGTGGAAGTCGGCGGAGTGGCGAAAGAAGACGCCCCCGACGGATGGAAGTCAGTCCTTGATGCCGCAATCCGCGAGAAGGATTCGGTAGGAGGGATAGTGGAATGCCGCACCGGCAGCCTCCCGGAAGGCCTCGGCGAGCCGTTCTTCGATTCTGTGGAATCACTGATCTCGCATGCCATCTTCGCCATCCCCGGCGTGCGCGGCATAGAGTTCGGCGACGGCTTCAGGGCCGCAAGGATGAAAGGTTCCGAGCACAATGATCCCTTCGGCATGCCGGCGGAAGGCGCCGCCGCAACCCCCGGCTCCCCGGCCGCAGCCCCTCAGGTGCAGCCTCTCAAGAACGGTTCCGGCGGCATCAACGGCGGCATCACCAACGGCGCTCCCATAGTGTTTAGGGTAGCTTTCAAGCCGACGTCCAGCATCGCGAAAGCCCAGCAGACGTGGGACTTTGCAGCCGGCGGCATGACCAGCCTGGAAATCCCCGGCCGTCACGACACCTGCTTCGCGCTGCGCACTCCTGTCATAGTCGAAGCCATGACCGCCATAGTCCTCGCGGACCTGCTGCTTATCGCTTAGACCTCGACCAGCATCATTTGCGCGTGATTTGTAAATAGCTCAGTATCAGCGCAAAACGAAAAGTCCTACCCCCAAGAAACGAGGGTAGGACTTTGCATAAAAGACTGGCAATAAGCCGATTATGAATCACGCTCCAGAATCTCATTTTGCGCCTGGACAGACGCAGTGTGGATGGCATTGTAGACGGCCGCCACGAAATCCTCCGGCAGGCCGTGGTCGCGACCCTGCTTCACCATCTCCTCGAGGATCTGGTCCCAGCGCTGAGCCTGCACGATAGCCACGTTGTGAGCCTTCTTGTATTCGCCGATCTTGCGGCTGATGTCCATGCGGGATTCCAGCAACTTCAGCAACTCCTCGTCGATGACGTCGATGTTCGCACGCAGCTGGCTCAGATTTTCCTTGTATTCCTTGTCCTCGCTCTGTTTCTCGCGGACGCGGATCTCGCCGAGCAGATCGTGGAGCTGGGCTGGAGTAAGCTGCTGGGACGCATCGCTCAGGGCGACGGAAGGATTGCAGTGGCTCTCGATCATCAGGCCGTCAAGACCGAGGTCGAGGGCCCTCTGAGAGAGCTCGAGGATAAAGCCGCGGGCGCCGCCCATGTGGCTGGGATCGGCGAAGAACGGCAGCTGGGGATATCTGGTGCGCAGCTCGACGGCCACCTGCCAGCCCGGGTCGTTGCGATATTTCATCTTGCGGAACGATGTGAACCCGCGGTGGATTACGCCGAGTTTGCGAATGCCGGCCATGTTGAGGCGCTCCAGCGCGCCGATCCACAGGTCGAGGTCGGGATTGACGGGATTCTTGACGAGCACCGGCATATCGGTGTCGCGCAGGGCGTTGGCTATCTCCTGCACCATGAACGGATTCGCAGAGGTGCGGGCGCCGATCCATACCATGTCGATGCCGTATTTGAGGCATTCGTAGACATGCTTCTCGTTGGCAACCTCGGTGCAGACCTTCAGGCCGGTCTCCTGACGCACCTTCTGGAGCTATTTGAGCCCCGGAGTGCCTATGCCTTCGAAACATCCCGGGTGAGTGCGCGGCTTCCAGATGCCGGCACGGAACATATTGATGCCGAGCGCACGAAGCCCTCTGGCCGTCTCCAGGACTTGTTCTTCTGTCTCAGCGCTGCACGGGCCTGCAATCACCATCGGCTTGGGGAGGGTGAAGAAGCCCCATTCTTCTACGGGAATTATGTCGAGTTGTCTTGCCATTTCTTTACTTGATAATACGTTTGATGCGGTTGGCCTCGTCGATGAAAGCGCGGATGGCGGTCTCGTCCATGTTGTCGATGGCATCTCTCAGCTCCTGCACACTCTGGATGAAAGCGTCGGTGACGCGGACTATATTGTCCTTGTTCTGTATGAAAATCGGAGTCCACATGTCGGCATTACTCTTGGCAAGCCTGGCAGTGGAAGAAAAACCGCTGGAAGCGAGGTCAAAAATATGTTTTTCGTCTTTTTCCTTGTCGAGGACGGTATTGGCCAGCGCGAACGAAACCACGTGGGACAGGTGCGACACGTAGGCCGTGTGGACGTCGTGAGCCGACACGCTCATGAAGCCTACCCTCATGTTCAGGGCGTCGTAGAGCTTTTCCACCGTTGCCAGAGCCTTCGGCGAAGACTCCTGCTGGTCGGCGATTATGCACACCTTAGAGTCGAAGAGGTTCGGCATGGCAGCCCAAGGGCCGGAATACTCGGTGCCGGCCATGGGGTGGGTGGCCACATACTGCTTGCGGCAGGCATGGTACATGGTGGCCTGCGCAATCTGCTCCTTTGTGGAGCACACGTCCATCACAATTTTGTCGGTCCAGCCTTCCTTCTGGAAACGGTCCAGCACCCTGCAGACTACCTTCACTGCGACATTCACCGGCACTGCCACTATAATGATGTCGCTCTTTTCCACACACTCGTCCTCGCTGACCACTTCGTCCACGAGGCCGATCTTCAGGGCCGCTGCGGCGTTCACCTTGTCGGCGTCCATTCCCACTATCCTGTCGGCGAAACCACGGCGTCGAAGGTCGATTGCCATCGAACCGCCGATAAGACCGAGACCGATAATTCCTATGTTCATTTCAATAGTTGTTTGCGATAATTAGATTGCGGCTTTGTATTCGCCGAGGATCTTGAGGTCCTCGATGAGCGGGCGCACCGCCGTGAGGGCCTGCATATAATGCTCCTTGTTGTCAAATTTGATGTCTATGTAGAAGAAATACTGCCACTTGCGGCCCGGGATGGGGAGGGACTGTATCCTCGTGAGGTTCATCTCGTAGAACGACATGATGGCCAGGATGTGCGCCAGCGAGCCCGGCTTGTGGGGCAGCGTGAAGCAGATCGAGGCTTTGTCTATTTCGTCGTCAGCCAGATTCAGCCCGTCGTCGAGCACGAGGAACCTTGTGAAATTATCCTTATATGTCTCGATGCCTGCGGCGAGTATCTCCAGATTGTTCTGCTGTGCAGCGACTGTCGAAGCCACGGCACCCACGCCCTTCAGTTGTTTCTGCGCTATCTCTATGGCGCTGGCGGCGGTGTCTTCCGACTCCACCAGCTGGATCCAGGGGCAGTTCTTCTCGAAGAAGTCGCGGGTCTGGTTGATGGCCATGTAGTGGGTGCGGATCTCCTTGATGTCTTCGATCTTCTGGCCGGGCAGGGCCATCAGGTTCTGGTGGATCTGGAGGTATATCTCACCCTTGATGCGCACGTCGTGGAGGCGCAGCAGCTCGAAGTTGGGTAGCAGTCCGCCGGAGATGGTGTTCTCGATGGCCATGATGGCGGCATCGGCCTTGCCCGTCTCCATCGCGGGATAGAGTGAAGCGAAGTTGGGGCACTCGATAATCTGCGGCACATAACCCAGCTTATTGAGGTAGAATGTCTGGGCGGCCTGGTCGTGGAAGCTTCCGAAATGTCCCTGGATGGCTACGCGCTTCATTGTGTAAATGTTTTTAAACGTTTATAAATGTTTAAACGAGCTTTGCAACCCACTCGTCGCGGCCGCCTGGAAGCATGTCCACCGGCGGAAGCTCAATCATGGTGTAGCAGCCGGGAGCCTGCCTTGTGGCGGCGCGGGCTACTGACACGAGGATCTGTCCGGTCAGCGCGGGGTTGTTGATGTGCATGTTGAACTCGAAGAGCTGGTCGTGGGTCTTGCCGCTGACGCCTTTGCGCACGAGGTTCACGCCGTGGCCCATATCTTTGAGGGCGTCCACAGACGGCACGTTGTAGACGTAGGTCTCGTCGTTTACGAAGTACGGGTCAGCCTTGATCGTGGCGGCCACCTTCTCGAAATCGGCGCCGGGGAGCAGCTCCACATACACCATGCGGCGGTGTACTCCTGTTCCCATAGGGATAGTCATAGACAGGGCGTCCTTCACACCTTCCACAGCCTTGCAGGCTACGGAGTGGCCCATGCTCATGCCGGGGCCGAAGTTGGTGTAGGTGATGCCCTTGGGAGCGGCGGCCTGAAGGATGGCGCGGACCATAGAGTCGGAACCCGGGTCCCAGCCGGCTGAGATTACAGACACCTTGCCAGCCTTGCGGGCGGCTTCGCCGAGAGTGGCGCGCAGCTCGGGCACCTTGGTGTGGATGTCGAAGCTGTCGACGGTGTTGATGCCGAGGGCGAGTGCCTCGAGGGCATACTGCTCTACCTTGCGGGTCGGGGTGGCGAGGATGGCCACATCCACGTCTTTGAGTTCCTTGAGGGATGCGACTACGGGAATGCCGGCGAGGGCTGCCGGGACGTCTGTAGCGTTGCGGCGCACTACGCCTGCGATTTCAAAATCTTCAGAAGCCTGCAGGGCTTCGAGAGCATAACGGCCGATATTACCATAGCCGACTACGGCTGCACGTATCTTTTTCATAGCAGATTCAGGTCTTTCAAAGTTTTATTCATGATTGTGGCTGTGGCCTCTGTGGCTTTGGTCAGAGGGAGCCTGAGTTCGTTGCGGATGAGACCCATCTGTGCAAGGGCTTCCTTCACGGGGATGGGGTTGCTCTCGACGAAGCAGTTCTTGCAGAGCGGGAGCAGGATGTGGAACAGTTCGCGGGCTGTGGCGTAGTCGCCGGCCATTACGGCGTTGCAGAGGGCGGCCATCTTGTCGGGCACTACGTTAGACACTACGCTGATGACTCCAGATGCTCCGGTGGCCATGAGGGAGAGCGTCTCGTCGTCGTTGCCGCTGAAGACCTGGAAGCCTTCGGGGGCTGATGTTATCACCTTAGAGATCTGGGCGTAGTTGCTGCTGGCTTCCTTGATGGCGGCCACGTTGGGTTCGGCGGCCACCCTGAGGGTGGTGGCGTCGGTGATGTTCACCCCTGTACGGCCGGGCACGTTGTAGAGAACTATCGGCTTGGGCGAATGGGCTGCCACTGCCTTGAAGTACTCGTAGAGGCCGTTCTGGGTGGGCTTGTTGTAGAAGGGCGTCACAATCAGGAAGGCGTCGGCCCCGTAGGGAGCCAGCAGGTCGATGTTGCGCAGCGTCCCGGTGAGGGAGTTGGAGCCTGCGCCGACCAGCAGGGTGAGCTTCGGTGCGTGTGCGCGGCAGAGTTTGAGGATTTCCACCTTTTCTTCGTCGCTGAGGCACGGCGTCTCGGCCGTTGTGCCCAGCGGCACCAGGAAATGTATGCCGGCTGCAACCTGACGGTCAACCAGCGCTGCCAGGGCGTCGTAATCTACTTTACCGTCGCGGAACGGGGTAACCAGTGCGGTTCCGCAGCCTTTTATATCCAGTCTGTTCATAACCATTCTACTTTGCAAATGTATATTTCAATTCGAGCATTTGTGCTCTATCGTATCAATTTTCCCACCGCACATTTTGTCTTTTTGCAGCCCCATCCCTAAATCCCTTCCCACGGGGAAGGGACTTACCCAACGCCCTCCGGGCTCTAAATATTATCTACAAACATTAATTCTTTAAATTCATATACGCCTTTTACTTTATGCGCGAGAAGGGCGGCTTCCACTGCGCCGGCGGCAAGGCCTTCGCGGGAGAACGCTTCGTGGCTGAGGGTGATGCGGTCGCAGGGGCCCTCCAGGGTGAGGATGTGGGTGCCCGGCACTTCGCCGATGCGCTTCGACTCGATGGGAGTCTGAGTGCCCATCTCGCCGTCCACTATAGCAGCAAGGCTCTTGGCAGTGCCGCTGGGAGCGTCCAGCTTGTGGATGTGGTGGATCTCCTCGATGGCCGGCTTGTAGCCTCCGAAGCGGGCTGCCATCTTAGCAAGGTTGTCGGCCGCAGCGAAGAGGATGTTCACTCCGATGGAGAAATTGGAGGCATAGATGAGCGTCGTGCCGCACTTCGCGAAGTAAGCCTTCACCTCTTCCTCGATGTCGTTCCAGCCGGTGGTGCCGATCACAGCCGCAGCGAAATGCTCGGCTATGAAACGGTAGTTGGCCCTTATGGCGTCGGGGGTGGTGAAATCGATGCAGACGCACTTCGCCGCCACTTCGGCGGGAGTCTCAGCGACTGCTTCGCTCCAGCCGGCGTAGGGCAGGCCTCTTTCCAGCACCATCCTTTCGATGATGTGGCCCATCTTTCCGTATCCGCTAATTAAAATATCCATGCTCGAAAAGGTTCTGGTGAAGTTTCTTCAGCACGTCGGCCATCTCCGGACGGTCGACTACTATGCTGAGGTTGAGGTATGTGGTGTCCTGCGAGATCATGTAGATCTTGCTGTCGATGACTGCGTTGAAAACGGATGCCAGCAGGCCGCGCACTCCGATTATGTTCTTGCCGATTATGGAGATCTGCGCTTTGTCGCGGTCCACCGTCACGTCGGCAAAGGTAGAAAGGCCCTTCACAGCCCCGTCCACATTCTGGCTGGCCTCCACCGTCACGGTGATGCTGGCCTCTGATGAACTCAGCAGGTCGACAGAGACGTTGTGGCGGGCGAAAGTCTTGAACACCTTTTCCATGAATCCGACCGTGTTGATCATCTTCATAGAGTAGATGTTTATGACGCGGATGTTCTCCTTGTAGGAGAGGGTCTTGATGCCGTCGAACACGCAGGCTCGGCTCAGCACGGCGGTTCCCTCATTCTGGGGATTCATCGAGTTGAGCACATACACCGGGATGTTCTTCTTCTGCGCGGGCTCGAGGGTCAGCGGGTGGAGCACCTTCGCGCCGAAGCGGGCCATTTCGGTAGCTTCTTCGTACGACAGCTTGTGGAGCCCCTTGGTGTTGCTGACGATGCGGGGGTCGGCGGTGCGCACTCCGTCCACGTCGGTCCAGATCTCGATGCGGTCAGCGTCGATGGCCATTCCTATCAGCGATGCGGTGTAGTCGGAACCTCCGCGGCCCAGAAGGGTGGGGCGGCCGTCCTCGGTGGCGCTGATGAAGCCCTGGGTGATTATGGTCTGGTATTTTGCGTAAGCTTCCTTCACCACTCTGGCTGCGCTGACTTCCAGGATGTCCATGCGCGGGCTGGCCTTGAGGTAGTCTTCGTCGGTGATTATCATGCTGCGGGCGTCAACCCAGTGGGTCTTCGTGCCGCGCATGTTCATCGCGTAGGCTATTATGGTCGATGACAGGTATTCTCCTGAAGAAATTATGACAGCCTTGTCGCACTCGCTCATGTTGCCTTCGCCGAGATGCTCTTCGAGAGTGGCGAAGATGCGGTTGATCTTGGCTCTCACGTCGCGGTCCTTGCGTTCGTTCACTGCCGGCAGGGTGGCGTTTATGTCGTCGACTATGCCCATGTGGCGCGCCTTGAGGGCGGCGATGGCGTCGGATGCTTCTTCCTGCTTGCATTCTTCGGCAAGCTTTATCACGTTGTACAGGGCGTCGGTGACTTTGGCGCAGGCCGAAACCACCATCACAGGCTTCTGTGCGAGCTTGGATTCGACAATCGATATGGTTCTCAGCATTGCGGTCGCATCAGCTACGGATGTGCCGCCGAATTTCATAATTATCATAGAAGGGCGAATGCTATTCTTACAGCGTTAGTTGCGGCGCCGATGCGCAGGTTGTCGGCGGCGATCCACATGTTCAGGCAGTTTTCTGCCGAGAAGTCCCTGCGGAGCCTGCCCACCAGCACGTCGTTGGTGCCGAAGGCGTCGATGGGCATCGGATATACGTTGTTGGCGGGGTCGTCGCGCAGCACGCAGCTCGGGGCCTTGCCCTCTGCGTAGATGGCTTTAACCTCGTCGAGGTCGTAGTCTTTCTCGAACTGCACGTTGATAGACTCGCTGTGGCCGCCGGTCACGGGCACACGCACCGTAGTGGCGGTAACCTTGATGCTGTCGTCACCGAATATCTTGCAGGTCTCGTTGACCATCTTCATCTCTTCCTTGGTGTATCCGTTGTCGAGGAATACGTCGATGTGGGGCAGGATGTTGCGGTCGATCTGGTGAGGATATGCGCAGGGGAGGTCGAGAGCGTTCTCGCCGCGCTCGCGCAGCATCTGGTGGATGCCCTTCATGCCGCTGCCGGTCACTGACTGGTAGGTGGAAACCACAATCCTCTTGATCTTGTAGCGCTCGTGGAGCGGGGCGAGAGCCAGCACCATCTGGATGGTAGAGCAGTTGGGGTTGGCGATAATCATGTCTTTCGGGCCGATGGCCTTGGCGTTGATCTCGGGCACTACCAGCGGCACGGACGGATCCATCCTCCAGCATGATGAGTTGTCGATGACACGGCAGCCCACTGCGGCGAATTTGGGGGCCCACTCTTTTGAGACGCCGGCACCTGCGGAGAACAGAGCTATTTCGGGCTTTGCAGCCACACCGTCCTCGAGGCTCACTACGGTATATTCTTTACCCTGGAAGGTGACTTTCTTTCCAACTGATTTTTCTGATGCGCACGGAACGAGTTCGCTAACCGGGAAGTTCATCTCTTCGAGCACTTCCCTCATCTTTGTCCCTACAAGACCTGTCGCTCCTACGACGGCTACTTTGACTTTTTTCATGATATGATGTTGTGTTTCTTGTGTTATCTGCATTCGCATATATTTCCATAAACGCCTTCGGCGGTGATCCTGGCTCCTGCGCCGGCGCCCTTGATGAAGATGGGTGTCGGATAGAGCTTGGTGCTGAGAGATACGGCGGCGTCAGTGCCCTCGCAGTTGTAGAAGGGGTGAGCCGCGTCGATGGTCATCAGGCCTATCTTCACGTCGTTGCCGACAATCTGGGCCACATATCTGAGCTTGGCGCCTGCGTCGAAAGCTTTCTGCTTCAGGCTTGAGAAGTAGTCTTCGTTCTTCCTGAGGGCCTCGAAGAAGCTGTCGACGTCTCCCTCCAGGCATTCCTCCGGGAGGAAGCCCTCGATCTTGACATCCTCGGCCTCGATCTCGGCTCCGGCCTCGCGGGCCATGATGATGGCCTTGCGCAGCACGTCGGTGCCCTGCAGGTCGGTGCGGGGGTCAGGCTCGGAGTAGCCAAGCTCCTTCGCGCGGCGCACGATGGTCTCGAAGCTGTCCTTGCAGTCCTTGTTGCAGTATTCGCTGAAGATATAGTTCAGGGTACCGGAAACGATGGCCTCTATCTTCTCCACCTTGTCGCCGGAAGACTGCAGCAGGCTGATGGTCTTCAGGATGGGCAGGGCGGCGCCCACGTTAGTGTCGTAGTAGAAAGGCACCTTGCCGCCTCTTGCCGCCGCGCGGATGCGGTGGTAGAGACCCATGTCGAGGGAGTTGCCGATCTTGTTGCAGGTGACCACTCCGATGCCGCTCGACAGGATGCCGGGGTAGAAGCTCGTGAGGGTCTTGTCGGAAGTGCAGTCCACCAGCACCGAGTTCGGCAGGCGCATGTCAATGGCGTCGCCGATGAAGTCGTTTATGTTGGTGCGACGGTTGGTTTTCTCGCCCAGCACCTCTGCAATCTTGTCCAGATCCACACCCTTCTTGCACATGTAGCTGTTGCGGGTGTTGCAGATGCCCACGATGTTGATGGCCTGGCCGTTCTCTTTAATAACGTCGATGAGCTGGCGGCCCACATTGCCGTAGCCCACGATAAACAGGTTCAGAGGCTTCTGGCTCTCATAGAAGAATTCGTCATGGATGGCGATCAGGCCTTTCTCCACGTCGCTTGTGGCCACGATGGCCGATACGTTCCTCTCAGAAGAGCCCTGCGCGATGGCCCTGATGTTGATGCCCTCGCGGCCCAGAGCCTCGAACATCTTGCCGCTGGCTCCGGCGTGGTTCTTCATGTCGTCGCCCACGAGGCTGATGATGGAATATCCCGTCTCCACCTTCAGGGGCTCCAGCTTGCCGAGGCTGATCTCATACGCGAAGCGCTCGTCCACCGCCTTCTTCGCCACCTCTGCATCATTCTCAGAAATCACCACCAGCATGGTGTGGACCGAAGAGGCCTGGGTGATGAGGATGATGTTGATTGAGTTGGCGCTGAGCACCTCGAAGAGCTTGCTGGAATAGCCGGGCACGCCCACCATGCCGCTGCCTTCCATCGACAGCAGGGCGAGCTTGTCGCTGTTGGAAATACCTTTTATGAAGTTGCGGCCCTCCGGCGGGTTGCGCTCGATGCGGGTGGCTTTGCCGTGCGGGTCGAAGGTGTTCTTGACGATGATGGGAATGCCTTTGCTCACCACGGGCTGGATGGTCGGGGGGAAGATTACCTTCGCGCCGAAGTGCGACAGCTCCAGGGCCTCGCGGTAAGAGATATTCTCTATGGTCATCGCGCCGGGAACGATGCGCGGGTCTGCGGTCATCATACCGTTTACGTCAGTCCAGATTTCCAGCCTGCGGGCGGAAGTGGCGGCTGCAACTATCGCTGCAGTGTAGTCTCCGCCGCCGCGGCTCAGGGTGGTGACGCGGCCTTCACGGTCGCTGGCCACGAAGCCGGGGATTATTATCAGCTTGGCGCGGCAGCCGTTGAGAGCCTCGGCGGTCAGGGTCTCAGTGAGCTCCTGGTCCACCACGTTCTTGCCGCCTTCGTAATATGTCTTTATGAAATTGCGTGAGTCCAGCCACTTGCAGTTGATGCCGATAGAGCTGAACTTGGCAGCCAGTATCTTGGTCGAGAGCAGTTCGCCGAAGCACATGATCCAGTCCATGGTGGAGTGGGTGCTTTCGCGAAGGTGGAACACGCTGTCGCAGATTCCGCGCAGCTCTTCGAACATCTCGCCGAGCTCAGCTTTCAGAGTAGTGCTGAAGGCTTCCATCTGGAGGTTCTCCACGATGTCGTAATGCTCCTTCTCGAGCTTTTCGAGGTCGGCTTTGTAGCTGGTGTCGGCAGCGGCTGCTTTCTTCCCTATTCCTATGAGGGAGTCGGTGGCGCCGTGGATGGCTGAAGAGACCAGGACGGTCTTGTCGTTCTCGAGCTCGCTGAGCACGATGTCGACGACCTTCTTCATGTTTTCAGCATTGGCGACCGAGGTTCCGCCGAATTTCAAAATCTGCATATCTGTTTCAATTAAATAGTTCGTAATGTTTCTTTATGGCTTCGCCGATCTGTTTGTATTCCAGAAGGAAGCCGTCGTGGCCGAAGGCTGAGGTTATGACTTCGAGCCGGCCGTTGCCAACTCCTTCGGCTATCCTCGCGCTCTCCTTCACGGGGAAGAGGATGTCGCTGTCTATGCCGATGCAGAGGGTCTTTGCGCTGATGCGCTTCAGTGCGGCCTCGATGCCTCCGCGGCCGCGGCCTATGTTGTGGGTGTCCACGCCGAGGGTCAGCGAGAAGTATGAATATGCGTCGAAGCGGTTCACGAGCTTCTGACCCTGGTATTGCTGGTAAGTTACCGCACGGTGTGCCAGAAGGAAGTTCTCGTCGGGCTCCGCCTGCGTTGCGGTGTATCCATCGTAGTTGCGGTATGTTGTGAGGGCCATGCTGCGGGCTGCGGCCAGGCCGGCTGCTCCGCCATGCAGGTCCTTCTGCTCGTCGAATGACTTGTCGGCCAGGATGGCCATGCGCTGTGCCTCGAGGGTGGCGGTGCACCACGGGCTTACCAAAGCGCTGGTGGCCAGCAGGCAGAGGTTCTCTATCAGGCCGGGATTGCTCACTGCCCATTCTATAGACTGGAAGCCGCCGTTGCTGCCGCCTACCAGGAAGTCGATTTTCTCTATGCCGAGATGTTTGCGCAGCACTTCGTGGGCCGCCACAAGGTCGCGGATAGTAATAAGCGGGAACTGGCGCATCGGGGCCTTCGCGTAGTTGCTGGGGCCGGTGGTACCGTAACAGGAACCGAGGATGTTGGCGCAGACTACGAAATATCTGTCAGTGTCGAACAGCAGCCCGGGGCCGCAGAGGGTGTCCCACCACTCCGAAGGGTCGGAATTCGCGGTCAGGGCGTGACATATCCAGATGACCTTCTTCCCGGCGGGGCTTTCGCAGCTCGTGTGATACCGTATGTTGATATCCTCGAGCACACCTCCGGCTTCGAGTTCGAATCTGCCTTTATGGATATAATTGTGTTCTGTCATTTGAATATTTCAGGTTGAAAAAGGGTTGTGGGATTGGTTTGGAAAGATTCCGGGGGCAGTCCCGGCCCCGCAAAGAAATGGTATGAGAGTAGCGAAAGCATCACATGGAGCGATGCATTCGCATGGGCTTTATGAAGACTGAAATATTCATTTGCGGATTTACCAGCGGCAAAGATAGAAGAAAATCCCGACATGATGCAATTTTGGAGCGTTTTTTTACCTTTGTGCGTGCCTTTGTATGCGAGTATCTGACAATATTCCCATATTGCAGCGCGAACACAGACAGAATGCTCCACGGTATGCGACTTTTTTCACGGAGAGTCATACTGCGGAATAGTGTAAATAGAGCTCCTTGGTATGCGACTTCAGGCTATGAGTATCATACCGCGGAGAGGAAACAGGCAGAAAAGCGAATAAGTGCTCCTTGGTATGCGATTTCAAGCTATGAGTGTCATACTGCGGAACGGAAACAGGCAGAAAAGCGAATAAGTGCTCCACGGTATGCGACTTCAAGCTATGAGTATCATACCGCGGAGAGTAAACAGGCAGAAAAGCGAATAAGTGCTCCACGGTATGCGACTTCAGGCTATGAGTGTCATACCGCGGAGAGGAAACAGGCAGAAAAGCGAATAAGTGCTCCACGGTATGCGACTTCAGGCTATGAGAATCATACCGCGGAGAGGAAACAGGCAGAAAAGCGAATAAGTGCTCCTTGGTATGCGACTTCAAGCTATGAGAGTCATACCGCGGAGAGTAAACAGGCAGAAAAGCGAATAAGTGCTCCACGGTATGCGTCTACAACCTCTGAGAATCATACCGCGGAACGGAAATAATAGAAAATATGCAAGAAAAAAAGTTCAGCCCCGACACCCTGTGCCTCAAGGCCGGCTGGGAACCGAAAACCGGTGAAGCCCGCCAGGTACCCATCTATCAGACCACCACTTTCAAATACGATACTACAGGCCACATGGCCGACCTCTTCGACCTGAAGGCCAGCGGCTATTTCTATACAAGACTCCAGAACCCCACCAACGACTACGTTGCGGCCAAGATCGCGGCCCTCGAAGGCGGTGTTGCTGCCATGCTCACCTCGTCCGGCCAGGCAGCTTCGTTCTATGCCATCTTCAATATCTGCGAGGCCGGCGACCATTTCGTCAGCGCCTCCACGATTTACGGCGGCACCTTCAATCTTTTCGCCGTCACCATGAAGAAGATGGGCATTGAAGTGACTTTCGTTGATGCCGACGCCTCCGAGGAGGAGATTGCGGCAGCGTTCCGCCCCAACACCAAGCTGCTCTTCGGCGAGACCATCACCAACCCTTCTGTCAACGTGCTGGACATCGCCAAGTTCGCCTGCATCGCGCATAGCCACGGCGTTCCGCTCATCGTCGACAACACCTTCCCGACTCCAATCAACTGCCGGCCCTTCGACTTCGGCGCCGACATCGTGACTCATGCCACCACCAAATACATGGACGGCCACTCATCTTCAGTGGGCGGCGCGATTGTCGACAGCGGCAATTTCGACTGGATGGCTCATGCCGACAAGTTCCCCGGCCTGACGCAGCCCGATCCGTCTTACCACGGTCTGACCTACGCCACCGCTTTCGGCAAAGGTGCCTACATCACTAAGGCCACCACCCAGCTGATGCGCGACTTCGGCAGCATCCCTTCGCCGTTCAATGCATACCTGCTGAACCTCGGCCTCGAGGCTCTGTCGGCCCGTATGGAGCGACACTGCAAGAACGCCCTCAAGGTGGCTGAATATCTGCAAGGCCGCGACGAAGTGGCCTGGATCAAGTTCCCCGGTCTGCCCGGCGACAAATACCACGAGCTCGCCATGAAGCAGAGCCGCAACGGCTACACCACCGGCGTCATGTGCTTCGGCATCAAAGGCGGCCGTGAGCGCTCCGTGAAGTTCATGGACAGCCTCCAGCTCATCAATATGGAGACCCATGTCGCCGACTCGTGCTCATGCGTGCTGCATCCCGCCAGCCACACCCACCGCCAGCTCACCGACGAGCAGCTGATCGCTGCCGGCGTCCAGCCCGATCTCATCCGCTTCTCCGTCGGCCTCGAGGACCCCGCCGACATCATCGCCGACCTCGAGCAAGCCTTCGCCGCCATACGCTAAGGCTCCCCGCCGTCTCCGTTAAGGCCCTCTCCGTCTCCGTTAAGGCCCCGCCGTCTCCGCTAAGGCCCTCACCGTCTCTGCTAAGGCCCTCTCCGTCTCCCTCGCGAGTGATCCTAATCCGCTTGGCTCTTTCTCGCGTGGTTTGTAAAGCGAAGAGTATCAGAATCTTGCATAAAGTCCTACCCTCGACTGAAAGGGGTAGGACTTTGCGTTTTATACTGGTTCTGAGCGGATTATAAATCACGTGCCTGTATTTTGCTATCTCAGCGTAGGATGTCGTGCCTGTCTTTTTGCTATCTTTATGGTATGAAAGCAAAAGCATATATCCTTTTCGCGATGGCGGCGGTGCTGCTGTCGGCATGCGGCGGACGCGATAGTGAGTCCGTGGAGTTTTTTCCTGCTAAGAAGGCTGCCGGGGTGAATATCGACACGCATCTCGTGCTCACCTTCGCCGAGGAGCCCGTGCTCGGGACTGAGGGCTTCATCCGCATCTGGGATGCCCGTAGCGGCGAATGCGTTGACAGCCTCGACATGAGTCTGCCCGCCGGCCTCACCAGAAGCCGGACATACGGGCCGGAGTGTGACTACACTAAAGTGCCCTACGACTACAGCCGCGACTTCGTGCCCACCAACCGCAACACAATCCCCGGAACCCCGTCCGGCACGGCCGAGCCCACTCCGCGCGACATGCAGCTTACCATAATCGGCGGCTTCACCGACGGCTTCCGCTTCTACCCCGTCATCATACACGACAACACCGCAACCATATATCCCCACAACAACATGCTGGAATACGGCCACAAATACTATGTGACCATCGACCCCGGCGTGCTCGTCTGCGGGGATTTCCAGGGAGTGAAGAAAGGCCAGTGGAAATTTTCCACCAAGGCGGCCGGGCCCTCCGACCCCCGCCATCTGACAGTGGCAGCCGATGGCAGCGGCGACTTCAACACGGTCCAGGGAGCGCTCGACGCCGTGCCTGATTTCTGCAGCGACACCACCTGGATCAGCGTGGCCGCCGGCGAATATGAAGAAATTGTGTATGCCCGCAACAAGACCAATGTGGTTCTGAAAGGCGCCGGGATGGATGCGACCCACGTCCACTACGCCAACAGCGAGGTCTTCAATCCGCACCCCCTGCTGGTCAAGACCAACGAGTGGCCCGGCACATTCCCCTCACGCCGCGCCGCTTTCGCGCTTGACAACTGCAACGACATCATCCTCGAGGACATCAGCATCGCCACCGACTGCTACGGTCAGGCGGAAGGGCTGCTGCTGAACGGTGAACGCATCGCCCTCTACCGCGTCCGCATCACCGGCTCCGGCGACGCACTTCAGGCCAACGGCACCATCTACATGCAGGACAGCGAGCTGATTGGCGACGGGGACACCATCCTCGGCCGCGGCAGCCTGTTCGCATATCACAGCAAGTTTATAAACCACGGCGGCCCCTTCACGTGGGTCCGCAACGTGAAACCCGCGCACGGCGACATCTTCGTGGAATGTCATTTCGAGGGTATGCAGGGCCGCCCTGCCGACTTCGGCCGCAGCCCCATGAATCACGGGACTACCTACCCTGATGCCGAAGTAGTGGCCATCGACTGCACCACTCGCAATTTCAATCCGCTTGGCTGGAGCTCCATCGGCGAGAAGAGCGCCACCATGCTGGAATTTAACACCCGCGACGCCGACAGCGGTCAGCCCGTGGATGTGTCGCAGCGCCACAAATTCTCACGCCAGCTAGACGCCCGCCGCGACGCGGACCTCATCGCCAGCTACCGCGACCCCGCCTGGGTCCTGAACGGCTGGACTCCGCAGGTACGCTAAGCACCGCTCCCGCCGTCCCATT
>JAFZVU010000049.1 GCA_017617655.1 Bacteroidales bacterium | reverse complement strand
TGCCGTCATCGTGCTCACCACGGGTGCTACTTCGCTGGTGGAATCCGTCAAGAAGATCATCAACCCCACGGAGCCGGATTATACTACGGTAACCCTGATTGTGATCATTGCGGCCATTGTGACCAAACTGGTTTTGGGGTGGTATGTGCGCAGACAAGGGAAAAA
Source organism: Bacteroidales bacterium (assembly GCA_017617655.1). Taxonomy (GTDB): domain Bacteria; phylum Bacteroidota; class Bacteroidia; order Bacteroidales; family UBA932; genus Equibacterium. Next base: position 47,975 of record JAFZVU010000049.1, on the reverse strand, counting down.
GCTGGACAGCGACGCCCTGATTGCTTCGGGTTCAGATGCGCTCTTTGATGCCGTCATCACCCTGGCAACGCTCATCTCCGCCGGAGTTATGCTCATATGGAACGTCTCGCTGGACGGCTATCTGGGTGCGCTTATCTCGCTGGTCATCATCAAGGCTGGTATCGAGATGCTCGCTTCGCCCATCAATCAACTGCTGGGGGCCCAGGCGCCGCCGGATCTGATTCACCAAATCAAATCTGAAATCTCTGCTCTGGATGGGGTACAGGGCGTTTTTGATATCATTCTGCATGGCTACGGCCCTAACCTGTCCATCGGCTCGTTGCATATCGGCGTGCCGGATACCATGACAGCGCACCAGATTCACGGACTCACCCGGAAGATTTCTGAGATGATGATAGCCCGTCACGGCATCATTATGACAGTTGGAGTCTATGCCAATGCCACCGGGGATAATAAAAACGCCCAGTTGAAGAAGGTTGTCATCCAAACACTTGCCCGCCAGGAACATATCCTTCAGGTCCATGGGTTCTACTACGACGAGGCCACAGGCACCCTGTCCGTTGATGTAGTTCCTGACCGTAGCGTAACCGATGACGAGGCGTTCATCCGCCTGCTACAAGAGCAATTAGCCGCAGCGGTTCCCGGCGTTCCAGCGAGTATCATCATCGACCACAATTACAGTGAATAGCTGTCACTGTTTTCGCGGCAAAAGTGGCGTTAATATGAGCCCCATACTCCCACATCCATATCGTGGAACAGAAATGAGTTGGACATAGCATTTGCAACTCAGTTGCATAAATAATACGTTTTCTTTGTGAAAACTGATCTTATGAAAGATATGTCCCGCAAAGAAACCGTCGTTGCAACCATCTTGCTTGTTATCATAGGCACAAGCATGCATTTCGTGCATCATCTGCCGTTTTTCAACCATTTCCTGGGTTATATCTTTCCAGTGAAGGAAAGCGTGATGGCGCACATGAAAATGGTGTTTTACCCTATGTTGCTGCTGAGCCTCTATCTGGCCATAAGCCGTAGAGACATACGGGAGATTGGAGCACCGGTCCTGGCCTCGCTGGCAGTGATGCCCGCAATCGTAGCTGTTTTCTTCGCCTACTGGGTATTTGTGCGCCACGAGCTGATGGCCCTGGACATCGTCATTTACATTGCTTCCGTCGTGGGCGCCGTATTGCTGGCCAGGCGCTGGAGGAAAAGCGACTTCGTCCGTAAAAACTGGCCGCTCTGGATAGTCTTGATCCTGATTGTAGTCTTTCTTACCGGTTTCTTGACATATAACTCACCGGATTGGATTATCTTTGCAGATCTGGGATAATACCACTCATGAATATACGATTAGAACAACCTGAAGACTGGCGTCAGGTGGAGAACCTGACACGGGAGGCATTCTGGAACGTGTACCGCCCCGGGTGCCAGGAGCACTTTGTGCTGAATCAATTCAGGAAGGATCCCTTTTTCATTCCGGAGCTGGACTTCGTAATGGAGGAGGACTGCCGCATCATCGGCCACATTATGTTCTCCAGGGCCGAAATTACACTGACCGACGGATCGACCTTCCCTTCATGGACCTTCGGGCCCATCAGCATCCATCCGGACTACAAGCGCAAGGGCTATGGCCTCAAGCTTCTTCAGTATGCGCTGGGAAAAGCCAGAGAGATGGGTATAGGCCTGCTGCAGATGGAAGGCAATATCGATTTCTACAAGCATGCCGGCTTTGACCTGGCCAGCAAGATGAAGATCCATTACCATGGCGAACCGGCCGAAAGCGAAGTGCCGTACTTCCTGGCCCAGGAGCTGATTCCCGGCTATTGGGGAGACCGCGAGGGCACCTACTGCCCGCCCTCCGGCTACTTTGTGGCCGAGGCGCAGCCGGAAGCCTTCGAGGCCTATGAGGCCGGCTTCCCGCCCAGGGAGAAGCACCTGGTTCCCGGACAATTACCTCAATTCTGCCAGAGCTGCGGCATGCCCCTTACGAAAGACGAGGACTGCGGCCGCAATGCCGACGGAAGCATCAATTTCGACTACTGCCAGTACTGCTTCCAGGATGGCAAGTTCCTGCAGGAATGCAGCATGGAGGAGATGATCGACCACTGCGCCCAGTTCGTCGACGAGGTCAACAAGATGATGCCGAAGCCCATGTCGGCGGATGAATACAAACAGATGATGCGCGGCTATTTCCCCATGCTTAAACGCTGGAGGAAATAGGCCATTAGTACACATGGGCTTCCTGTGAGGAAGCAATGACGTTGTTCAGAAGAATCTGGCGAATTCATCCAGCGGCTTGTGGCCGGGCATGCGGGGCTCTTCGGCCCTGTAGCCGAGGGCGATGACGGCCATGACGGTCTCATTCTCAGGGATGTCGAAGAGTTCGCGCAGGCCGTCGCTGTCGCGTGTGCCCATAATAAGCGTATCAAACCCCATGTCACGGGCCTTTAGGATCAGGTAGGCGTCGCTCAGGCCGTTGTCATGGGCGCCCCACTCGTCAGACAGCTCGTTGGTCTGCTGCCCCTGGAGATAGCCCGACTTGCCACGCTCATAGGTAGAAACCAGTAGCACGGGAGCATTCGCAACTCGCTCCTTGTTGAAGCCGACATATTCACAGACGGCATCATGGGCTTCCTTGCTGATGGCGACATAGTATTTGCTGGGCTGGTAGTTTGCCCATGAGGGAGCGTTCTGGGTGGCGGCCAGGAGTTCGCGCACCTGGTCTTCGCTGATAGTCTTGTCGGGAAGATATGCCCTGATACTTCGTCTTGTCTGGAACAGCTCGTCAAGGGTTGCGGATGAGTTGGTGCTGCCTGAGCATCCGGACAGCACCAGCAGCGCGATGACTGCATAAAGGATAGCGGTTTGTTTCATGGTATCTGATATTATTGTCGTTTTCTTTGCCCGGCGTTTCCGTAAAGTTAATGGTTTTTGGCACGATATCAACTCTAGATTATCCTGCCCTCCTGCCCGTGATTTGCAACTCGCTTAATTCCTGATAAATAAGCAAAGTCCTACCCCTCGACATGAAGGGTAGGACTTGCTATTAAGCGCTTATATTCAGCGCCTTATGAATCACGCACGCGCACACGCTCAGGGCGCGCACGGGGCGCACCTATTTGTTGATGGCGCGGGCGACCTCGTCGCAGGCGAGGCAGAGGAGAACGTACTGCGGAGCGGTGTTGATGCAGCACTCGTTCTCGCCCCAGTGGAACGGATAGTCGTCTTTGTTCTCGAAGAAATCTTCCTTAACCAGCAGGCCGGGAACGATACCGCCGGGGATGGTAGAGTAGTCGGCGCGGTTGGCGCTGTAGGCCACCTTCTTGGTGTTGACACCCACACCGGTAACGAACGATACGTTGCTGTCCGGGTGGCAGCCGAAGATGTAGTTCAGGCCGGCGAGGACATACTCAGGGTCGATCATATCCGGGAAGTACTTCCAGATCTTGTAGCAGTTGTATGCGCTGTTGATCACAGATGCATTGCCGGCCCAGCTTGAACCGGTGATGGCTACGCCGTAAGGATTGTCTTTGCCGGCGCGGGTGATCATGTCGACATAGGCCGGAACCAGAGATTTCACCTTGTCCTGGAATTTCTTGTCCATGTAAGGATAAATCTTCAGGGCGTTGGTGAGGTTCGGGCCGCCCATGAATGCGCTCATGAACATTCCGTTGGAAACGTTCGGGTTAGCGCGAATTTCTTCTGGCTGGGCATTCAGCTGTTCCTCGATAAGCGGGAGGAAGAAGTCTTTGTACTTCTTGTCGCCTGTAGCGATCCAGAGCTCGATAGCTGCATTGATGCGCGGGTCTCCGCCACCCATACGGCGTCCGCCGCCACCGAAGTTTCCGAAGGCGTTGGCGTTAGCCTGCGGAGCTGCTGCCTCGAAATATTTGTCCCAAAGCATTATCGCATTCTTAAGCGAGCGCTCGGCCTCCTCAGGATAGTATTCCTTCAGTGCCGGGTAAGCAGCAGCCAGAGATACGATGTCCGACATGGTGCCTGCGGGGCTGAAACGGCTTGTGAAGACGAAACGGTCGTCCAGGGTGCCTGAGCGGTCGCCGCGTACCTCATAGGGTTTCAGCGTCGGGTCATAGATCTTGCCGTCGGTCAGGGTCATGGCGTCGCCGAGGTGGTGGTAGTGGTGCATGTCGGGCTGGCCGATAACCTGAGCCACGAAACCTATGTTCTCTATCTGGGCGTTGATGTTGAGAGTTCCGTGCATGATAAGCTGTACGTTGTCAGGAACTCCGTCAGGAACGTGGATGTCGGCATACTGTGTCACCTCGTCGATCAGGGTCTGGTCGCGCATAGGCTGGAACTCGCGCCAGATGTAGGCGAGGTCCTGAGTTGTGGTGAGCACTGAGTTGGCCTGGATGTCATAGTCACCTGCGTCAACCCAGCCGCCGATTGCCAGGCCGGGGATGTGCTGCATGGGCTGCCATTGGTCGTTGGTCTCGTCGCCCTGATAGTAGCCGTCGTGCAGGCGGACATTGGCGGGAGCCTGGAGGGCGTCATCCATGTTGGCGCGGCCGTGCCAGATGCGGTAGGCCTCGTTCACCTCCATGTGGTCCATGTTGACCACCAGCGAGATGTCCATTGAAGGATGCCACTTGTCGCTGTAGATATTGACATCGATGGGGAATGCGTTTGTCTCGACTCCCTGATAGTCTATGGCGTAGAGGCCGGGCTCGCGTACGTCAGAGAAATCAAGCTGTACATAGTTGTAGCGGCGGTGATATTCTCCCCAGATCTTGGCGGGGATTACCTTGGCCACGCTCTTGCTGCCGTCCGGGTTGACCTTCAGAAGCCTTGCGGTAGCGGCGGGAGTGTCGTTCTTGTCAAGCTCGGCAACGGCCACCTTCTTCTGGGCGGGAGAATAGCCGACCTGAGAGAAGCCGATGTTGGCGGGACGGATCCAGTCCTTGGAGATGCTGGTCTCCATATACCACTCCAGCACCTTGCCGGTCTTGCCGGCCGGAAGGAGAGAGCGGAGCACGAACATACCGTTCTGGGCCAGATGGCGGCCGTCATAGATGCTGATTTCGAGGTCTGAGGTAATACCTACGCGCAGTGCATCATCTTCCGGGGCCATTACGATCTGATGTCCGGTAGACATCGGCAGAGCAACGGGGAAGTCACCGCGTCCGCGGTCATCGAAAGTTGATTCGCCGAAATACTGGGTGATTTTCTCGGATACCGGGTGCATTTCAGTGTCGTGCATCGGGTATTTGGGAAGGATGCGGCCCTTGCCGTCCACCAGGTAGTTGTGTCCGAAATAGGTTGCGGGGAAGAACTCTAGGTTCATTCCAGCCTTGCCTACCAGCTCTGCGGGAACCGGCTTGTCAAGCCATACCTGCACCAGGATACCTTTGTCCTTGGGAACAGTCCTGAGCCTGGGTGCAAAACCGTAATCGGCATAGTCGAGCGTCACTTCGACGCTGCTCTCGGCTTCATCAATCCTGCGGGGGCTTACAGTTCCGAAGATATCCCACTGCTCGGGGGTGTTCATCAGACGGACGCCGCCGCCGGTGGCGATGCGGACTCCGCGCTGGATGATTTCCAGACCGGCGAATTTCTCATCGTAAAAACCACCGTTGTAAATGTTGTTGTACATAAGCACATTTGTGCCACGGGCCTCGTAATAACCGAGGTCGTTGAGTTTCATGCTCTGTGCGTTGGCTACAAAAGACAATGCGGCTGCAACAACCGCAATGATCATAATTGACAGACGTTTCATATAGGTTAAGTTATTAATAGTTGTCGTTATTCAGTGAACTGCTTGAGCCACTCGGCGAGGGCGGAAGTCCATTCCTCCTTGTGGGCATAGCTGTCGCGGAAGCCGAATCCGTGGCCTCCGTCAGGGAAGATGAGGAGTTTCACCGGCACGCCGCATTGTTCCAGACGCTCAGCGTAAGTCTTGCTGTCGCTGACGGGAACGGTCTTGTCGTCTTCGTTATGCACGATGAAGGCGGGCGGGCAGTTCGGAGCCACGAACTCTTCGCAGCAGTAGTAATAAACTTCTTCTTCATCGGGATACATGTCGAACAGCATGTTCTTGCCGCCGGGAGTAACGCGGCCCTCGAAGGTTATCACAGGATACAGCAGTATCTGGAAGTCGGGCCTCGTACGGGAGGTGAAGTGGACAGACGCCGTAGCGGCGAGGTGGCCGCCGGCAGAGCCGCCCATGATGCCGAGCTTCTTGATGCCCCACTCGTCGGCACGGGAGCGCATCAGGGTGATGGCTCTCTGTGCATCTGTGATGGGCACGTCGGCATGGCCGTTGGGCATGCGGTATTTCAGCACGGCGAAGGTGACGCCCTGGGCGTTGAACCATTCGGCCATATCGGTGCCCTCATGTTTGGCCGCCACATAGTTGTAGCCGCCGCCGGGGCACATTATTACTGCCAGCCCGTTCGGCTCTGCAGCCGGAAATACCAGCAGTTCGGGGTCGCTGATGTTGCCGATGCGGCCGCCTTCCATCTCGTTCTCGGGGCCGGACAGGCCGTTGGAATTAGGAGCGCCGTCGGGCCAGAGCTTGATGACCTGCTGCCCGGATGCGATTACTGACATCAGGAGCATGGCTGTGATGATTAATGTCTTTTTCATCTTATTTAACGTTCCAAACAGTTGAATCTTCTCCGTGGGCAGTCTTTACGACTACGTTGTTCACGCCTTTGTTCAGCTTGACGTCAGGCCAGCGGACAGTAGCGTATGCGTCGGTCTTGGCGTTGCCGACCAGCTTGCCGTTGATGTACAGCTTGGCTGACGGGGCGGTGGTGAACACTATTACGTCGGTGGTGTCCTCTTCGCGGTCGGTGTAGCGCTTAGAGCAGAGGTGCACGGTCTGGGCCGCTTTGTTCCAGTTGGCCTTGTAGAAGAAGAATGCATCTTTCTTCGTCTGGCGGTCGTGGGTCACGAGGCCTTTGTTGTTGAGGTTGTTGGTGTCGCCTTCCTGACGCATGCCGCTTCCGAAGTCGAACATGTTCCAGAGGAACGAGCCCCATACATAGTCGCGCTCGTCGATGGTCTTCCAGTTGTTGATGTGGATGTAGGTCTGCTTCTCCTCAGGGTGCCAGTGGCCGCGGGATACCGAGCGCACGTCCACTTCGTCCTCCGGGCCGTACTTGGGCACATGGACAGACAGGGCTGCGCCTCCGCCGTACTCGCTGATGCTGATCAGGGCGTTCGGGAAGCGTGCGTGCCAGTCGTCGAGGAACGGGCCGAAGTCGGCCACGGTGTCGTAGTACCAGCCGAAGTACTTGTTCCAGCCGGTGCCGTCGGTAGTGGTGATGTAGGTGTGCTCCTGGTCGGTGGCGCAGGTGGTCAGACGGCCGGGATCCAGCTCGTGGGCTATGGCGTTGAGGTCAGCCACGATTGCATCGATATTGTCGTGAACTTCATTGAACAGGCCCCAGAATACGATAGAGGGGTGGTTGAAGTTCTGTATGATCATTTCACGCAACTGCAGGCGGAGGTTGTCGCGGAAGCCTTCGTAGTTCACATAGCCTGCGACGAAGGGTATTTCCTCCCATACCAGATAGCCTCTGCGGTCAGCTTCGCGGAACATGAAGTGGGCCTGCGGGTAGTGGGCCAGTCGCAGGGCGTTCGCTCCGATCTCGTCGAAGAGGTCGTAGTCGGCCAGGTGGTTAGCCTCGGTGAGGGCCGATGCGATAACTGCCCAGTCCTGGTGGCGGCATACGCCGTGGAGCTTGATGTGCTTGCCGTTGAGGAAGAAGCCTTTGTCCTTGTCCACCCAGAAATAGCGGAAGCCGATGTTCTCCTCTATGCGGTCGATCTCCTTGCCGTCTTTCTTCAGTACGGTAACTGCCTTATAGAGATAAGGGTCTTCCTTGCCGTTCCACAGGTGAGGGTTCTCGACGCCCAGGCCGCAGATTGCGAGGTCGTTGTTGATGAGGGTCGAGGCACGCTCTGCCACTACCTTGCCGGCGGCGTCTTCAATGGCGAAATACACTTCGCAGCCGTTGTAGTCGGTTGCGGTGGAAAGGTGGATCTCAGCGCGGACCTCAGCATACTTCTCCGTAACGACAGGCTGATAGATCAGCACGCCGTTGGAACCGAAGTAGAGAGGGCTTATGCAGGCTTCATCGGTCACTATCATCCAGACGTCGCGGTAGAGGCCGCCGTATACGTTGAAGTCGCCGGCAGTCGGGGCGATGTCGAAGGTCTGCTCGTTGTTGCAGATGACGGTCAGGCTGTTGACGGTGCCGATGCGAAGGTCATTCGTAATCTCGAACGTGAAAGTATTGTACGGGCCGCGGTGCTCGCCGATGATCCTGCCGTTTACCATGACGGTTGCCATGGAGCCGGCTCCTTCGAACTGGAGGAAGACGCGTTTGCCGCGGTACTCGTCAGGAACGTCGAACTGCTTTGAGTAGGTGCCGTAGCCGCGACGGTATCCGCCGTCATTCATAAAGTCCTCAGCATTCCAGGTGTGAGGCAGGTTTACCACCTGCTGCTGGCCGCCGCCGCGACCGAAGCCGCCCCAGCCGCCTCGTCCGGCGCCTGTCGAGCGGGTGGGAGTGAAGTTCCACGCTTCATTCATGGAGATTACCTCGCGTGCATCCACCGAGGCAGAAAGCAGCAGGGCCGCACAAAGACCCGCCAGAAATATAATTCTTTTCATATAGTAAGTATTGCGCATTTTAACAATTGTCAAATATACAAAAAAACCACTCAAAACACGTATCTTTACATTCAGTAAACAGCATTCCCTGAAGTATCATGAAACAGAAAGGTATTACCAGGCGGCAGTTCTGGATCCAGATAGCCCCCATGGCCCTGTATATTGCAATGAGCGTCAACTGGCTGATAGTGGGCATCAGCGAGGGGAGCAAGTTCATGTGGATAATGGGCGCCGCTTTTCTCGCCCTGACCATCTCGCTTATAGTGTACTACACCGTTATGCTCAAGCGCCATCGTATTGAAGATGTGCAGCTCGACGAGCAGCTCACCAAATCATTCAAGGAGGGAGCGAAAGGCGCCGGCATCGTGTTCGGCATCATAACCCTGGGATTCCTCATAGCTTTCATCCTCGTAGCCGTTTTAACTTAACAACATTATCATCATGGCAGCCATCATCATCGTCGCAGCCCTGCTGCTCGTCCTCGGCATAATAATCCTTTCCGGAAAGGGAGACAATCTGATTGCCGGCTATAACACCGCATCAAAGAAAGATAAAGAGAAATACAACGTAAAGCGTCTGAGGCTGGTCTTCGGACTGATGCTGATACTCCTCGCCCCGGCCTGCTTCCTGCTGAACTATAAAGATTATACAAGCGGGCTGGTCTCTTTCATCGTGATAACTGTCCTTCTGGCCTTCGTGGCAATCCTCCTCGGTAACACCTGGGCCAAGAAAAAGTAGGGTATAAACCGCAATTAAGTGTACCGATGACCTTAGCCCAATTATTCCGTAGGATAGTTCCGTATATCAAACCCTACCGTCTCCTGCTGGTCGCCACCCTGTCCCTCACTCTCGTCGGCTCCCTGCTCGCCCAGGTAAATGCCGTCGTGCTGGACCGGACTGTCGATGCTATCAACGCCCTTGTCGGCTCGTCCGACTTCACATGGGCCAAGGCCGCGCGGATCCTCACTATCGTCAGCATAGTCCTTCTGGGGAAGGAAATCCTGCGCTCCGGCATCTCGTTCGGCCAGAGCATCTTCGGCGAAAAGCTGCGCATCAACATCTCCCAGCGGCTTTCCCTTGGGGTGGTGGAGCGGATCCTCCAATACCGGATGGCCTTCTTCGCCCGCAGCGACAATGCGCCCGGCATGCTTCAGGCCCGTATCGACCAGGGTGCCAGCAGCATCTCCCGCACAATCCAGAATTTCTTCATCAATCTGCTGCCGATGATAGTCAGTTCTGTGCTGGCGCTGGTGCTCATCTTCGCGGCAAACATCTATGTGGGCCTGACAGCTCTGGCCATCGTGCCCATCTATTTCTGGATTACCTCGCTTCAGGGGCGCAAGCTGAAAAGCTCCCGCAAGAATATGCGCGGGTTCAACGAAAGGCGCAGCGGCAGCATCATGAGCATCCTGGAGAGCATGAACGTAGTGAAGTCCTTCAACCGCGAAGAGATTGAACTGGGCAAGCAGACCGAACTACAGCAAGGCTACTACGGCAATCAGCTGAACATCCGGCGGGCATCTTTCGGGTTCGACGCTCTGAAAAGCTTCGTCAGCCAGACAGGGACGGTCCTTATCATAATCCTGACATCTTATCTGGTGCTAATCGGCTATCCCGGGATGACAATCGGTAAGATAATGTACCACATCATGCTGTTCTCCAACGTCACGGCCCCGATCACTTCGCTGCAGCGCATCTTCGACGACCTGAACGACGCCTTGGTCTATGCTGAAGGTTACTTCGACATAGTGGATGCGGACGAGGAGCTTGAGCCGACCGGCAGCTACCGGCCGGAGAAGGTTCAGGGGAACTTCGAGATGAAGGGAGTGGACTTCACCTACCCCAACGGAACAAAGGCTCTGTATGACATTTCACTGAAGGTGGAGAGCGGCAAGATTACGGCTCTGGTAGGGCTGAGCGGCGCCGGCAAGTCGACCATCGTGAACCTGCTGGACAAATTCTACGAGCCGGACTGCGGCAGCATCACCCTGGACGGGGTGGACCTTCGCGAATGGGATACCCGTTTCCTCAGGGAGAACATAGGCCTGGTGCTCCAGAAGAACCATATATTCGACGGCAGTATCGAGGAGAACATCCGCTACGGCAAACCCGATGCGACCTTCGAGGAAGTTGAAGAGGCTGCCCGCAAAGCTAGTGTCTACGACCAGATCGTGGCTCTGCCGAAAGGCTTCGAGACAGCTGCCACCCATCTTTCCGGAGGACAGCAGCAGCGCATCGCCCTGGCGAGAATGTTCCTCAAGGACCCTCCGATAATCTTCCTGGACGAGCCCACGGCTTCGCTGGATGCCATCGCCACCGAGCAGATCAAGTCTGCCATCGACGCCATCAAGAAAGACCGCACCGTCATCATCATATCCCACTCCATCTCCCAGATTATCGACAGCGAGATGGTATATGCCCTGCAGGAAGGCCATCTCGAGCAGAGCGGCAATCCCGACGAGCTCTACCGCAAGGGCGGCGTCTATAAGGACATAGTCGACGCCTCCGCACGTAGCCTCAACATCGAGAAGCTCGCCCAGACTATTTCCCAATAAACGACAGCGATATCTGTTCCGGGTTATCATCACACTCAGCAGGCAAGGTATGTTGTGATGCGTACAAGGTCTGCTGAAATGATGCAGGCCTTGTACGGCCCCAAAACATAAATCGCTAATATTCAACCGCTTGCAAATAGACCGCGTGCAAGGCCTGTCGCAATTTTGCAGACCTTGTACACCTGAAGCGATACTTGATGTATTTTGTTCCGGGACCGGGCGCGCTAGGTGGCGGAATGCTGGCGCTCCATCTGCAGGAGGTGCATTTTCTTGTCTATTCCTCCGGCATAACCTGTGAGGCTGCCGCCGGCTCCCGCTACGCGATGACAAGGGATGATGAGCGCGATGGGATTGTGCCCGACAGCGCCCCCGACGGCTTGGGCCGACATCTGTTTCTGTCCATTCTCACTGGCTATCATAGCTGCTATCTCGCCATAGGTCATGGTGTGACCGAAAGGTATCGTTAGCAGAATCTCCAGGACCCGTTTCCGGAATGGCGATACGCGCATTTTCAGCCGGGGAGTGAAATCCGGAGCAGTGCCGCTGAAATAGATGTCGAGCCACCGGCAGGCATCGTCAAAAACAGGAAGGGACCTCTCCTCATGCTCCTCTTCCAGCGTACCTGCAAAGTATTTCTGACCGTCGAACCAAAGCCCGACTAGAGCCTCGCCGTCACTCGCCAGAGTGATTCCGCCCTGAGGAGAATCGTAATGCCAGGTATAATCCATAAACCATACGAGATACTGGCATAAAGGTACAAGTTTGAGTGAAGATAATCAAGCGCCGTATTCCAGACATTGCGCGTGATGCGTAACCAACTGACTACCAATTAAAAAACGTAAAGTCCTACCCCTCGATACAAAGGGTAGGACTTATGTTTTTTGCACTGGCAGTCAGCTAGTTGCAAATCACGGGCGATAGCCAGCCAGACGGACAACAAGCCAGCCAGCCAAGCTGCTACCTTGCGAGCCGCAGGCACATCAGGGTGAGGTCGTCGTTGGGGTCGGCGCCGGAGCGGTGCTTCTCGACGGCGGTCTTCAGCATGGCGATAGTTTCGCGCGAGTTCAGAGCCGCGGCTGAGGACATAAGCTCGAGGAGGCGGTCATTGCCCAGGAGCTCGTTGCGGGTATTCTCGGCCTCGTTCAGACCGTCAGTGTATACGAGCAGCTGGCTACCCCGGATGTCGGAGATAGACTCGCCCATGAAGGGAAGACCCTCCATGATTCCCAGAGGCTGGTTTATGAACTGCATCCCGAGGAACTGACCGTCGAGCACAGGCGCGTTGTGGCCGCAGTTGCAGAAGTCCAGACGGCCTGAATCCAGGTGGAGCAGGCCGATGAACATGGTCACGAACATATTCTGCTCATTGTTCTCGGCCAGGGCGTTGTTCATGCGCACGGAGATGTCGGCGGGCATGAGGTTTTCGGCCGCGAGGGTGCGGAAGAGGCGCGAGCTCTGGGCCATGAAAAGCGAAGCGGGCACACCTTTTCCGCTTACGTCACCTACGCAGAAGTAAAGGTTGTCGCCCTGCAGCACATAACCGTACAGGTCGCCACCCACCTCCTTGGCGGGAGTCATCTCGGCATACATGTCCAGCCCGTCATGCTCCGGGAAGATCCCCGGCACCATGGACATCTGGATGTCACGCGCGATGCGCAGCTCGCTCTCTATGCGCTCCTTGGCCGCAGTGGTCTCCTCCAGCTGGTCGTAAGCCTCCTGCAACTTCGTGTGGGCGACGGCCAGACGGCGCTGGGCGCGGCGGCGATACCAGGTGTATACAAGGAAGAAGGCGGTCAGCAGCACCAGAGCGATGCCGGTGCCGATGAGCCGCTGCTGCGACAGCTCGGCTTTCTGCAGAGCAATCTGGGTCTCCTTGCCCTTCGTATCATAGATGGTGGCCAGTTCGGCCGAATTGCTTTCACGGATGAAATCCAGCGCAACGTCGGTATATGCGGCGAGCGAATCACCCATGGCAAAAGCTTTGGCATCCTCTCCCGACTTACGGAATAAAGTATAGCCGACAGCATAGTTGTGGACGAGAAGGTCGGGGCTGACGTCCGCCAGCAAATCCTTCATACTGTCCATATACGTTTCAAAATACCGGGCGGCCTCATTATAGCGTCCGAGGCTGCGGAGGGCTTTGATACGATACCCCATGTTCCCGGGATCACTGCTTCTCGGCAAATCAGCGAACTTGCTGTACAAGGCGTCGGCCTGCTGCACATGCCCGGTATTGGCCAGAGCGATTACTTCGTAGATGAGACGTATGGGTTCATAATAGGTTACACCCAGCTCGTCCATGTACTGGGAGCATTGCGCAAAAACCTGGTCGAACGGATCGAGCCATTGGAGCAAGTCTTCATAGTATTCACAATCTGAACAGGACGACAGTATGCCCAGCGATATTTCCGTGAAGAAATAATTATAGTCCTCTATGGGCACTTTCTTCATCAGATCCTGCTGCATTTCCCATACTTCTTCGAAAGTCTTCCTCGCCCCTTCGATATTTCCCATCCTGGCCTGCGTCTGGCCGATGGTCAGCTTGAGGGAAAGGATGGTGGTAGGGTCGAGGTGAGTGTCGACGCCCTCTTTGTTCCATGTCTCTATGTAGTCCAGAGCCTCGCCGGCCAGATTCATGGCTTCTTCATAGTCGCCATTGCTCCTCAGGTCGGAAGCAAGCTGCATATAGTTGGCGATGAAGTAGGAATGGCTGACAAGGTTCTTCTTGCCCGCCTCGATTCCTTTGCGGAGCTCCTCCTCGACGGCAGCAGGGTCGTCCCAGTTGTAGTAGACGATGCTGCGATGATAATGGACCATTTCCGGCGGCCAGATGCCGGCCTGTTCGACAGAATCTATCAGCGCCCAGCATGCGTCCATGTCTCTCGCATCCTGATACTGCTCGAAACGGATCGTAGCTTCATCTCTGTCAATAGATAGCTTCTTCTCCCTGCAGCCTGCCAACAGGGAAAGCGCTATGACGCCCAGCGCTATTATTACGGGGAACTTCTTCATGGTCAGCTATACTACTCTACGAAACTGTCGAGCCATACGCCGAGGTCTGTGAGCCAGGCTTCGCGGTAAGGGAAGGCAAGGTTGTCGGCCCAGCCGTGGCCACCGACGGGATAGATGTGGAGGGCGGCGGGAACGCGGTGCGCACGGAGAGCCTCGTAGTAGCGGATGCTGTTCTCGCAGGGCACAACCCTGTCGTCAGAATTGGCCATGATGAATGCGGGCGGAGTGTCGCCGGTCACCTGCTTCTCGTTGCTGTAGCTCTCAAGAAGAACCTTGGGAGGATTGTCGCCGAGCAGATAGTGCGAAGAGCCGGCATGGGTGATGGCAGGGTCCATGGAGATTACAGGATAGAACAGGATCTGGAAATCCGGGCGTTCCTCGGGCTTGCTGAAGTGGGTGGCGGCAGTCGAGGCGAGGTGGCCACCGGCAGAGCAGCCGCCGATGCCTAGCTTCGTGAAGCCATACTCGTCAGCGTGAGCCCAGAGCACACGCATTGCCTCGTGGACATCATCCAGCGGCACTTCGTAATGACTGTTGGGGAGGCGGTATTTAACAACGGCGTAGACTATGCCGCGGTCGGTGTACCATCTGGCATTGGCGTAACCCTCGGTCTTGTCCCACACGTCGACATATCCGCCGCCTGGGCAGATGAGCACAGCCAGGCCGTTGGGCTTCTCAGGCAGGAACACGGCCAGAGTGGGCTTGGTGACATTCGAGACGTGGTTGCCGTAGTCCTTTTCCTCTCCGGTGAGGCCGTTATCGGTCGGAGTGCCGTCCGGCCAGAGGTCGAACATCACGTCGGGCTTGGGAAAATTGTAGACGGGGGTCTGGGGGGTATTCTGAGCCAGAGTCAGCACGGTGCCGAGCAGCAGCACTGCCAGCGCCGGGAGAATTTTCTTGAAACTGTTCATAGTCTTTTTTTTCTACAAATATAAACATGGAGAGCGTGATTTGCACTTTTTTGTAAATTTACATCCATGAAAGCAACAGTCCTCAAGCCCATCCTGTCAGCAGCTCTGGCCCTTTGCGCCGCGGCTCTGACCTTCAGCTCGTGCCAGAGCCATTCAGTCCGCATCAAGACGGCCGACGGCACGCTGGTCCTCAAGCCCCTTTATGACAATGCAGTCCGCGTGCAGGTAATCCCCAGCGGGCAGACCCTGCCGGAAGAGCTGGTCTACACCGAGAAGGTGGCCGCCCCGAAATTCAAAGTCAGCAAGGACGCGGAGAGCGTAGCGATGAGCACTGCCGCAATGACGGTGCGCTACTCACGCGAAGACGGCACTCTGACATTCCTTGACGCTGCGGGCAACATCCTGCTGAGCGAGAAACCAAAAGGCCGCTCACTGAAGCCCTCGGAGGTACAGGGCGTGCCGGTGTACGCCGTCTCGCAGACTTTCGCATCGCCTGCGGACGAGCATCTGTACGGCACGGGGCAGTTCCAGGACGGCTATCTGGACATCCGCGGCCTGACACGCCGCCTGACGCAGGTAAACACCCAGATTGCGATACCCTTCGTGCTTTCTAGCAAAGGCTACGGCCTGCTCTGGAACAACTACGGCCTGACCGACTACAACCCTGCGGAGAACAGCATAAGCCTCGAGCCGGCCGAGGAAGGCGCCGGTCAGACCGTCAATGCCACCGGCACTTCTGGCAACCGCCGTGAGATGCGCTTCACAAGGACTTTCAAAGGCACGCTTAAAGTACCTGAAGGAGGAGAATATGCCCTCCTGCTGGACGTGGGGCAGAAGATGGCCCGCAGGCATTATCTTGCAATAGACGGCGAGCCGGTAATAGACGTTTCCAACACCTGGCTCCCTCCCACCTCGTCTGTAATAGTCACCTTGCCCGCCGGAGTCCACGAACTGAGCGTCGAGGGCGTGCGCGGCGACAACCCGCAGGTGTTCTGGCGCAAAGCCTCTGACGAGACCACCCTGGCCTCTCCCGTCGCAGCAGCGCTGGACTACACCGTCTTCGCGGGCAGCGCCGACGAAGTGATATCGACCTACCGCACTCTGACCGGCCCAGTGCCGCAAATGGCGGACTGGATGTTCGGATATATCCACTGCCGCGAGCGCTACCATTCCCAGGACGAGATATTGGAGAACGCCGCCGGCTTCAAGGAGCGCGGCCTGCCTCTGGACGTAATAGTGCAGGACTGGCAGTGGTGGGGCGACACGGGCTGGAACTCGATGGAGTTCGACCGCGAGCATTACCCCGACCCGGCTGCGCTGACAAGCGCCCTGCACGACATGGGAGCACACTTCATGATTTCAGTATGGTCTAAGGTCGACCGTAACTCCGCCCTTGGCAAGAAGCTGGACGAACGCGGCTACTACATCGACGGCACGGACTGGATCGACTTCTTCAAGCCTGACGCAGCGGCATTCTATGTACAGAGCTTCCGCGACAGCCTTGCCATCCCCTACGGCATCGACGCGTGGTGGTTCGACGCCACTGAGCCGGAGAACGACGACCTGGAAGGCAGGCTCGTAGGTCCGGACCAGGTGCCGGGCGAGCTTTACCGCAACGTCTACCCTCTTATGGTGAACCGCACCATGTACGAGGGTCTGAAAGATATAACTGACCACGAACCCGTCATCCTCACCCGCAGCGCCTTCACGGGAATCCAGCGCTACGGCGTGGTGACCTGGAGCGGCGACGTTGGCAACGACTTCGGCACTCTGCGCCGCCAGATTGCCGGAGGCCTGGGCCAGATGGCGGCCGGACTGCCCTGGTGGACCTACGATGCCGGCGGATTCTTCCGCCCCGGCGACCAGTACACTTCGGCGGAATATCAGGAGCGGCTCGTTCGCTGGGTGCAGACCGCAGTGTTCCTGCCCTTCATGAGGGTGCACGGCTATATGAGCCAGACAGAACCCTGGCGCTACAGCGAGCTGACGTACAACCTTATAGCCGATGCGATGAAGCTGCGCGAGAAGCTGCAGCCTTACATCCTTGAGTGCGCGGCCAAAGTTTCGCAGGAGGGTTACACCATGATGCGCCCGCTGGTCTTCGACTTTCCAGCCGACAGCGAAGCCCTGAAGCAGGACTGCGAATTCATGTTCGGACCGTCGCTGCTGGTATGCCCCATAACCGAGGCAGGCGTCAGCAACTGGAGAGTCTACCTCCCGAAGAACGAAGGCGGATGGACCGATTTCCGCACCGGCGAGAAGTATGAGGGAGGCCGCTACGTCGACGTTCCGGCCGACATCACGGCCATCCCGGTGTTCGTGCAAGACAGCCCTTTGGCAAAAAAACTAAGCGATTAGTTTCATTTTCTGAAGATTGGGTATTACATTTGTATAAGACAAGCCTCTGAATATTAATTAAAACACTATCGATAATGAAAAAGATTCTTTTGCTCCTTGTGAGCCTCCTTCTGGTCTGTGGCACTGCCAGTGCGCAGGGACTTCTCAAGAATCTTGGCGAAAGGGCCAAGAATGCTGTTGAAAACAATCTTGGCAACAAGGTTGAAGACGGTGTCAACAAAGCCCTGGACGGTGTCCTTGGTGGAAAGAACAAGGATAAGGGCAATGACAATGACAATGACAATGCTAATAGGAAGAGCAACAGGAATAACGCGGATAATGAGGAGGATGATATTGCGGGTAACGCTGATGATTACAATTTAGTGGCTCAAGATGCTAAAAGTGACTTCGTCCGCGGCAGCCTCATTATGTTCGAGGACGACATGAAAGACGAGCAGGTAGGCGAGTTCCCCAGCAAATGGGACCTCGTACGCGGTAACGCTGAAATTGCCGTCGTCAATGGTCAGAAGTGTATCGCACTCATAGACGGCGACGGATGGATTACGCCGCTTGTCAAGGGAGGCGTCAAGAATTATCTGGGTGATGTGTTCACCGTTGAGTACGACATGCTCTTCGACGACCGTCCTAAGGATGGTGCGCCCAGTATTGAGCTGGATATTATGAACGAGCACGAAAGGCATGACTGGGAGCTGTTCACCATACATTACAGCATGGCCTATGACAAGCAAACTATAGATTGTAATTATGTCCGTCCGACGGAGGAGAATTATCACACTAAGGAAGGGAGTGCCACTGCCCATGACGTATGTGTTATCAACGACGGCCGCTGGCATAACTTCGCCCTCTCGTTCAACAAGCGCGCGATCAAGTTCTATGTCGACGGCAAGCGTGTCATCAATGTTCCGAACGCCAAGGCCGGCGCAGGCTGGCTGACGTTCTGGTCGGGAGGTAAGGATGACCGTCCTACCTATATCAAGAACGTAGTTATCGCCCAGGGTGCCGTTGATCTCTATGAGAGAAATGCAACCGACATCGAGTCTAAGCTTTCCGAAGCAGCTGCCGCAGTGGAGAAATCCATCGCCGAAACCGGCAAGTTCGTAACCAACAATATTCTCTTCGATACGGGCAAGGCTACTCTCAAAGCTGAGTCAATGCCGGAGATCCAGAAGGTTGCTGAATATATGAAGGCCAACCCTACCGCTCGCTTCGAAGTGCAGGGCCATACCGACAACCAGGGCAGCGATGCAGTTAACGACCCGCTCAGCCAGCAGCGCGCCGAGGCAGTAGTTGCAGCTCTTGAGAAAGAAGGCGTGGATCCTTTCAACCTCCGTCCCGTTGGAAAGGGCAGCCACGAGCCCGTTGCTGACAACAGCACCGAAGAAGGCCGTGCAAAGAACCGCCGCGTAGAGTTCATCAAGAAATAATCTCAACCAACACATACGAAAAAGGCTCACCTCAACAGTGAGCCTTTTTTAATGGGCATTACCGACGTCAGTCCATCGGATACCTTATCCCCCACTCTTTGCGGAGGGCATCCATCTGACGCATTATGTCCAGAGTTTCCTGATGCGGCATATATGGTGACTCGATGAGCCCTTTCTCGATGGCGTCTCTGGAAGCGAACACCTGGTGCTCGTAACCTGTCACCTGGTCTGCAGGCGGAAGGAACTCAGCCGTCTTCTTATAGTTGTGCCATACGGTCACCCTTTCAGGACAGTTGATGTTCTCGACCACGATATAGCCTGTTTCACCGATAATCTGGCCTTCGCGGTTGCTCAGGCCGCCTGCGCTGGCCTGAAGGTTGGCTACGCGGCCGTCCTTGTAGGTAAGGATAATGTGGTTGTGCCTGTCGGTGCCTGTGCTGAATCGGGTGCAGGACGAAACGCACGACGCAAAATCCGACCCGAAATACATCCTTGCGAAGTTGATGCTGTAGACTCCGAGGTCGAGCAGCGCGCCACCGCAGAGCTCGGGCCGCAGGATGCGCTCCTTGTGGTCCATGTAGTAGCAGAGACTGGCGTTTACGATCCGCGGCTCTCCTATTTCGCCCGCATCGAGCAGTTCCTTTACTTTCAGGGACAGCGGCATATACCTTGTCCAGATAGCCTCGGTGATGAAGATGCCCTTCTTGTGGGCCAGATCCAGGATTTCCTCAGCCTCGCGGGCATTGGCCATGAAAGCCTTCTCGCAGAGCACCGGCTTGCCGGCCTCGAGGGCAAGCTTAGAATGAGCATAGTGGTGCGAATGGGGCGTAGCGATGTACACCAGGTCGACCTCGGGGTCGTCCACAAGTTCCTTGTAGGAGCCGTAGGCCTTCTCGAAACCGTAAGTCTGCGCGAATCCGCGGGCCTTCACGATGTCGCGGGATGCGATGGCATACTTCTCCAGCCCCTTCTCAGCGGGCAGTCCGGAGAGAGTCTCCCCCATTTTGCCGGCTATCCAGCCGGCTCCGATGATACCTATTTTCATATCTGAAGTGTTGATTGTCAGCTACTGCCTCAGGAAGGCTACCATAGCGTCGACATCGTCCTTTGCGAATGTCTGCTGCTTGCCTTCTGCGAGGTTCTTGAGATTGACAGTGCCGGCGGCGGCTTCGCTGTCGGCATTTATCGATATGAACGGGATGCCGCTGCGGGTGGCGTAGTCGAACTGCTTGCCCAGCTTGCTCTCATCCGGGAAGACCACTACTGAGAAACCCCTCTCGCGAAGCGCGGCGCAAACAGGCATCACGTAGTTCACAGCCTCCCTGCCCATATTGGCAAAGAGCACATCCGGAGCGCTTCCCAGCGCAGCGGGATACTTGTCGAGACCAAGCAGCACGTCGTAGATACGGTCGGCCCCGAAGGAGATTCCCACTCCCGAAACGTTCTTCAGGCCGAAGATGCCGGTCAGGTCGTCGTAGCGGCCGCCACCGCAGATGCTGCCTATCTCATAGTCAAGCGCCTTCACCTCGAAGATTGCTCCGGTGTAATAGTTCAGACCGCGGGCCAGCGACAGATCGAGCTCAACCTTCTGGAGGATGCCGGCGGAAACGATGAGGCTGAACAGCTCGCGGATCTCCGCGATGCCCTTCATTCCGACCTCTGAAGATGCAAGGATGCGGCTCATCTGCTCTATCTTGGCTTCGTTATCGCCCTGCAGGAGCAGCACCGGCTCGATTACGGCGATGGCTTCCTCGCTGAGGCCCTTCTCCCGGAGCTCCTCCTTCACTGCATCGAGACCTATCTTGTCAATTTTGTCTATAGCAACCGTGATGTCGACCATCTTGTCGGCAGCCCCGGCTACCTCTGCGAGACCGGCCAGAAGCTTGCGGTTGTTTATCTTGATGCAGACATTGATGCCCAGCTTCGCGAACACGAGGTCCACTATCTGCACCAGCTCCAGCTCATAGAGCAGCGACTGGCTGCCCACCACGTCGACGTCGCACTGGTAGAACTCGCGGTAGCGGCCCTTCTGCGGACGGTCGGCGCGCCATACCGGCTGGATCTGGTAGCGCTTGAACGGGAAGTGGATATCGTTCTGGTGCTGTACCACGAAACGGGCGAACGGCACTGTCAGGTCATAGCGCAGACCCTTCTCGCAAACCTTCATGGCTACTGCGTTGCTGTTCTCCAGCATGTCCGGGGTCACGCCTGCGAAAGCGTCGCCGGAGTTCAGGATCTTGAACAGCAGCTTGTCGCCTTCGTCGCCATACTTGCCCAGCAGGGTGCTGAGATTCTCCATGGCGGGAGTCTCTATCTGCGCATAGCCGAACAGATGGAAGACATCGCTGATGGTTGAGAATATATAATTGCGACGGGCCATCTCGACCGGTCCGAAATCGCGTGTACCCTTGGGTATGGAAGGTTTTTGTGCCATATTGTAGCCGGTTATCTATAATCAAGGGCAAAAATAAAGAAAATGATTAATTTTGCAGCCAATTATAATCAATAGTACTAATGAACAACTTTTGGAAAATCTTCCTTGCCGCCCTTCTGGCATGTCTCGTAGCTTTCGGGCTCTTTTTCTTCATCATGATGGGCAGCTTAGGTGCCGCCATAGCCGGCGGTGCTTCAAAGACAGCGATTGTCCCCCCGCAGTCAATCCTTAAAATCGACTTCTCAACCCCGATCAGCGAGCGTGGCCAGAGCGACTTCTCTCTCCAGAACATCTCCAACATCTCAATGGAAGAAGGAATGCCTCTGCTCACCGCAGTACGTGCCATCAACAATGCCGCTGAGGATCCCGGAGTAAAATTCATATACCTCAACACCGACAAGATGGCGCTGACCATGAGCTGCGCCGAAGAGCTGCGCCAGGCACTCGCCAATTTCCGCGAGAGCGGCAAGCCCGTCATCGCTTACGCCAATACATACGACAACCTCAGCTACTACCTCGCGTCAGTAGCAGACAAGGTCATCATCAACTCTTACGGAGAGGCCGTGCTGACAGGTATCGGCACCAACATCACCTTCTTCAAGGACCTTCTCGACAAGCTCGGCGTAGACATCCAGCTTATCCGCCACGGCAAATACAAAGCTGCCGGCGAGCAGTTCACCCAGAACCACCTCACTCCTGAGAACCGCGAGCAGAACCAGGTTCTCATCAACAGCATCTGGGCTACTTTCTGCGAAGAGATTGCCGCCAGCCGCGACTTCAGCGCAGAAGAACTCAACAGCTGGATCGACAACCTCGAGCTTCTGGACGCCCAGACTCTGCTTGACAGGGGTATCATCGACCAGGCATGGTACAAAGATGAACTCGAGAACTACCTCTGCACCCTCTTCGACGTGAAGGAAGCCAAGGACCTCAAGTTCGCAGACCTTAACAGCTACGCCATAGCCAAAGTCAAGGACGACAGCAAAGTCAAGGACAAGATCGCAGTCCTCTATGCCGACGGAGAAATCGTGATGGACGGCAACGCCGACAGCAACATAGTAGGCGACGACCTCGCCCGCAAGTTCAAGAAGCTCCAGCAGGATTCATCAGTGAAGGCTGTGGTATTCAGGGTCAACTCTCCCGGCGGAAGCGCCCAGGCAGCTGAAATCATCAACCACGCCATGCTGAATCTCAAGCAGTACAAGCCCGTTATCGCCAGCTACGGCGGATACGCAGCTTCAGGCGGATACTGGATCAGCTCCAACGCAGACTATATTATCACCGACAACACCTGCCTCACCGGCTCTATCGGCGTATTCTCGCTGGTTCCCAACATCGGCGGCGGTCTCGAGAAGACCCTGTACATCAAGACCGGCAACGTAAGTTCCAACAAGCACAGCGACATGATGAACGGCATGCGCAAGCTCGACGACGCCGAGGTCGCATACATGCAGAAGATGGTAGAGCATATCTACACCGAGTTCACCTCGCTGGTTTCACGCGGCAGGCACATGACCGTTGAGCAGGTTGACGAAATCGGCCAGGGCCGCGTATGGACAGGACGCGACGCTCTTGCAATCGGCCTCGCCGACCAGAAGGGCAGCCTGATGGACGCCATCAACTACGCTGCTCAAGTTGCAGGACTCGAGAAATACAACCTGCTTGTCGTTCCTGAGCACAAGAGCATGTTCCAGCAGATGATGTCTCAGATGATGGGCGGCGACGATGAAGACGAAATCACCGTCAAGACAGGAGTCAAGCAGGTAGACCAGCTGCTGGACATCCTCGACGACCCTCAGATGATCTACGCAAGGATGCCGTACTTCTACGAGTTCTGATCCTTACAGACATAAAAAAGAAGGCTGCCCCGCGGGGCAGCCTTTTTTATTGAAGTCAGTTCCTGTTAAAAATCTTAGAATTTGAATCTGAGTGTAGCGAGGATCTTGTTGTTTGAATTGCTCACATATCCTACGGGAGCCTTGTAACCGTCGTAGTCGTCGTAGAGGGTGAAGCCTACGTCGTTCTTCAGCTGGCCCTGCCATGCGAAGTCGAGGTTGCAGCCCTTTGACAGCTTGAAGCCGATACCTGCAGAAACGAACTGGTTGCCGAGATAGTTGGGACGGCCGTCATCGTAGTAAGCATAACCGCCGCGGAGAGCGAAAGCAGGAGTCAGGTTGAACTCTGCACCGGCACGGAAGATGTTCGCGTTGCGCTTGTAGTTCCGAGCGATGTAGTTGTTGTCATCCTTGAAGATTGCGGTGCCTCCGTTATAATCTTTCAGGGTGATCTTCGAGTAATTGACACCTTCATAGTCGAAGCTGAGCAGACCGAACGTTCCGAGAGTGTAGGCGAGGCCGACAGAATATCTCATCGGAGAAGTCATCTTGTAGTCGTAAGCTCCTTCAGGGCTGTCCACATTGTTCTTGTTGCCGTTGTCGAAGCTGCCGCTCATATTGCCGCCCCAGTAATCGGTAAGGATATATCTGGTCGGAGTAGAGATGGTAGCGCCGATGCGGAGATGCTCAGTGGGCAGGTAGATGATACCGGCCTTGAGCCCGATACCTGTACCGACAGTCTTCTGCCAGTAGGTATATGTGAAATTCTGGAAGCCAGACTCGAAATCCATAGAGCTTACAGCCTTCTCTGAATAGACGTCGTTTATCCTGTAGTCGACATCGTAAATATTGATGTTGACTCCGAAATAGAAGTTGTCGTTCCAGTTGCCGGCCCAGTTGACTGAGAACTCGTCGATGCCGCCGGTAACCTTGCGGTAGATGTTCTGGTAGGTATCACCTGCAAGGAAGGCAGTGTTGGAGTCGTAGTCGAAATCTTCAGTTACGCCCAGCATATTGCCGTCAACCTCCTCTATCAGCCATGCATCCCATGCGAGCTGTGCTGACCAGGGAATGTCTGAATAGTAGTCGCCGTAGTCGGCAGGATCGTAATTGAGCAGGGTCATTACCTTGTCTCCGAGCCAGGTAGACGACTGGTTGCCTCTTCCGGCCTTCATCGTGCCGCCCGTGTTTATAATGGTATTGAAGCTCTTTACGCGGTTGAAAGCGAAACCGAAGTTGAAGCTTACGAGGCCTGAGACTCTGCCGGTCGACAGATTCTGGCTGTAGGCGAAGCTGGGAAGTGAGAACTTAGTGAAGTCAGAGGCATCGTATGAATTGAGATACTCGGCCTTACCCACCGCTGTTATCAGAGACGGTGATATCTCGAACTCCGACATCCTGAGAACTCCGCTGCTGGCAGGGTTGATGCTGAGAGCACCGAGGTCTCCACCCACAGCAGTGAATGCATTACCCATAGCAAGGGTACGGGCAGTACCTATGTACAGATTCTCTGAGAAGTTGTATGCCTGGTCTGCATCCTGAGCAAAGCCGGCCCAGGAGAGTGACAACAACAATACCGTCAATGCTGCTTTATTAATTGTTTTCATCACCGTAAATTCTAATAATGTTTTGGAAAAGTTAGTTGTAAGCATTGTGGTGCCTCGGCTTAGCGCCTTCCGCCGCCACCGCCGCCGGCACGGCCACCTCCGCCGCTGCTTGAGCCGCCGGAGAATCCGCCGCCACCGCCGCCGCTAGAACGGCTTGAACCACCACCTGAGAATCCGCCGCCGCCTGAGTAGCCACCGCCGCTTGAGCGGGTGCTTGAACCTGAGCTGTAGCTTCCGCTGCTAGAAGACCTGGTGCTTGAAGAACCAGATGAACGGGAAGCTGAGCCTGATGAGCGGCTGCTTGAACCTGATGACACTGATCCTGAGGAACGAGTGCTTGAGTTACCTGATGAGCGTGACACTGAACCAGAAGAGCGGTTGCTGCTTGAGCCTGATGAAACAGAGCCTGAGCGGCTGCTTGAACCGGTTGAGCGGCTGCTGCCAGAACCTGAAGATACTGAACCTGAAGAGCGGGTTGAACCGGTTGAACCGGAAACTGAACCTGCTGAGCGGGTTGATCCGCTGCTGACTGCATCGCCTGCCCTGCGTGAACCTGAAGAGGTAGCAGTGCTTGAGCCTGACCTGGTTGAGCTTGAACCGCTTACTGAGCGTGAGCTTACTGACCTTGATGAAGCGCCTGCATCGGTGCGGGTGAGACCGGCTGATGCATCCCTTGAGCCTACAGCCCTGGTAGAACCGTTGCTGAGGCCTGCAACTTCGGCGACTTCTCTTGAAGAAGCGCTGCGGACAGCTGCCGTAACGCCGTCAACCCTGCGTGAGCCGTTGGTTGAGAAAGAACCTGAGGCACGGGAGGTGGCGACTGTAGCGCCTGCACCGCCAGCGATGGCTGCACCGCCTCTGCGGCCGTAAACCACGTCGCGGTCTCTGCGGCCTATGCCGTCATTGAAGTTTCCGCCGGGGCCGTAGAATCCGCCGTAACCGTAGCCGTAGTAAGGGCCGTAGAAGTTCGGACCGTAAGCCCAGTAGTGGTGACGGTGATACCATGAATCATAGTAGAACGGAGAAGTCCAGTATGAAGAATACCAGTAGATGCCGCTGTACCAGGGATCATAATACCAGGGGTCATAGAAGAACGGATCGTACCAGAAGGGGTCGTACCATGCAACCCTCCAGGGACGGTAATACCATGAATAGCGGTATGTGCCCCACCAGGGATTGTACCAGGGACGGCTCCACAAGTCGTCGTAATCGATTATGTTCACAGTAAGGGTGATGTCCGTGTCGTCGAACTTGCGCAGACGGCTCTCGTAGGTCTCGTCGTCGTCGAGATCATAGATCGAGGAATTGTCTGAGTAGATCTTGTCGATATGGACCGTATACCTCTCTGTATCTTTGGCTGCCTCACGGGCAGTGTAGACATCATCGTTCTTAACGGCGGCCTTCTCAGCTGCGGCCTGACTGGCAGTCATCATCCTGACCCTGTCGGGCTTGTAGTAGATACCGTCGTCATACAACGAAGAAGAATAGTAGCCATAAGAGCCGCAGGAGCTGAGCACCAGCACAGCCAGCAGCAGTAAGATCATTCTGTTTTTCATGGTTACCTCCTATGTTAGTTATTTTTATTACTTTTGCTCCCGTTAAAACTGCATAAAAATGCCTTAAATCGGTTTGCAGAGCAAAATTATCAAAATTTATACCAAAATAAAAACAGCATGGCAAAAGAACTGACCAGCCGGAATGACAATTATTCTCAGTGGTACAACGACCTCGTAGTGAAGGCCGACCTTGCGGAGAACTCAGCAGTCAGAGGCTGCATGGTAATCAAGCCTTACGGATATGCGATCTGGGAGAAGATGCAGCACACGCTCGACAAGATGTTCAAGGACACCGGACACAGCAACGCATACTTCCCGCTCTTCATCCCCAAGTCTTTCCTCAGCAAAGAAGCCGAGCATGTAGAAGGCTTCGCGAAGGAGTGCGCCGTGGTGACCCACCACAGGCTTATGAACAACCCTGACGGCAGCGGAGTCGTAGTAGACCCTGCAGCAAAGCTCGAGGAAGAGCTCATCATCCGCCCCACTTCGGAGACCATCATCTGGAATACATATAAAAACTGGATCAAATCGTGGAGAGACCTTCCCCTTCTGATCAACCAGTGGGCCAACGTAGTCCGCTGGGAGATGCGCACCCGCCTCTTCCTGCGTACCGCCGAATTCCTCTGGCAGGAAGGCCACACCGCCCATGCCACTGCGGCTGAAGCTATCGCCGAGGCCGAGAAGATGGTGGGCGTATACGCCAAATTCGCGAGGGAGTTCATGGCCGTGCCTGTAATAGTCGGCCACAAGTCAGAGAGCGAACGTTTCGCAGGAGCCATCGACACCTACTGCATCGAAGCTATGATGCAGGACGGCAAGGCTCTGCAGGCCGGAACCTCCCACTTCCTGGGCCAGAACTTCGCGAAGGCTTTCGACGTCCAGTACGCCAACAAAGAGGGCAACCTCGAATACGTATGGGCCACTTCATGGGGCGTTTCAACCCGTCTGATGGGAGCCCTGATCATGGCTCACAGCGATGACAACGGCCTCGTGCTGCCTCCGAAGCTCGCTCCTATCCATGTGGTGATGGTACCTATCTTCAAGACCCCCGAGGAGCATGCCGCCCTCGTTGAGAAGATGGAGGCCATCAAGGCCGACATGGAAGCCAAAGGGCTCAGCGTAACCATCGACGACCGCGACAATCTGCGTCCCGGCTTCAAATTCGCCGAATGGGAGCTCAAGGGCGTGCCGTGCCGCATCGCCATGGGACCCCGCGACCTCGCCGCCGGAACAGTCGAGCTCGCCCGCCGCGACACCCTCACCAAGGACTCAGTGCCGCAGGAAGGCATCACCGACTACGTCCTCAAGCTCATGGACGACATCCAGGACAACATCTACAAGAAGGCTCTCGATTTCCGCGAGGCCCACACCATCAAGGTCGACAGCTGGGACGAATTCAAGGAGAAGATCGAGCAGGGATATTTCCTCCTCTGCCACTGGGACGGCACCACCGAGACCGAGCTCAAGATCCAGGAAGAGACCAAAGCAACCATCCGCTGCATCCCTTCAGACAGCTTCGTATGCGAAGAGCCGGGCAAGTGCGTCTACTCGGGCAAGCCGAGCGCACGCCGCGTTGTATTCGCCAAAGCATATTAAAAACATACCGCTATGAAAAAGATTCTGGCTACTGTAATGATCCTGCTCTGCGCCACCGCGATGTATGCGCAGGAGAAGCCCGCCGAAGAAGGCGCTGCTATCGAGAATCCCAAATACTGGAAGACTTCGCTGCTCACCCAGCTCGGTTTCTCGCAGGTGTCCCTCATGGACTGGGCTGCCGGCGGTTACGGATCTGTTTCATTGAATTCATACCTTGACTTCAAAGCCAATTACGGCAAGGACAAGAGCATCTGGGAGAACCGCGCACAGTTCGGCTACGGTTTCATCCAGAGCATGGGAGAAGGTTTCAAGAAGAGCGACGACCGCATCATCCTCGACAGCAAGTACGGATACAAGGCTGCCGAGAAGCTGTATCTCTCTGTGATCTACAACTTCCGCACTCAGTTCACGGTTGGATATAAGGACAAGAAGGGCAGCCCGGTAGTGTCCAATTTCATGGCTCCGGGTTACACCTCCCTCGGTTTCGGTATAAACTACACCCCTACCCCCAACCTGTCCATCAACTTCGCGCCCCTGACCAGCAAACTGGTCATCGTCCAGGATCCCGAGCTGAGGAAGCTCTACGGCAACGCCGAAGACCAGTATGTAAGGTATGAGCTCGGCGCCCAGGTTAAGGTCGACGCCTCTGTCACACTGCAGGATTTCAAGGCGAACACCACCCTCACCCTCTTCTCCGACTACCTCAACAAGCCGCTGAACATCAAGGTCAACTGGGATGTCAACATTACCGCGCAGCTGACCAAGTTCCTCGGCGTAACGCTCAGGACCTACCTCATCTATGACGACACCATCAAGCACATCGACAAGACTGACAAGAACGGCAATCCCGTCTACGGCGAAGATGGCAAAGTCATAAAGATACCGGGCGTGCAGTTCAAGGAGATTTCTGGTCTTAGCTTCACATACACCTTCTGATGTCCCGTTCCCTTCAGGGAGATTTTGACAGGACCCTCCAGCGCCTTGCGCCGGAAGGCGGCCGTTTTCTGCTGGGAGTCAGCGGAGGCGTCGACTCGATATGCATGGCCGAGCTCTTCAGGCGCAGCAGGCTTAAGCCCTCATTCTCCATTGCGCACGTGAACTTTTCCCTCCGGGGAGAAGACAGCGACGGCGACGAAGCCTTCGTAAGGGACTGGGCCACAGCCGCCGGCGTCGAATTCTTCACTAAACGCTTCGACACCCGCGAATACGCAGCCGGCAAGGGCATCTCCATCGAGATGGCAGCCCGCGAGCTGCGCTACGGCTGGTTCGCCGAGCTGCTCGCTCAGCACGGCTTCGACTGGCTGGCCGTCGCCCACAACCTCAACGACGCAGCTGAGACCATGTATCTCAACCTGCTGCGCGGCACCGGCATACGCGGCATCGCTGGCATGAAGGAGATAAGCGGCACTACCATGCGGCCGCTGCTGGCCTTCCCGAGGCAGCGGATCGAAGATTTCGCCCGCGAGAACGGCATCGCCCACCGTGTGGACGCCACCAACAGCGACATTAGCTTCGCCCGCAACCGCATCCGCTGCGAGGTCTTCCCCCAGTTCGCCCAGATCAACCCCTCGTTCCTCGAGACTTCCAGCCGCGAGATGGCGCACTTCGCCCAGATCGAGGATATCCTGGACGAGCTTCTCGAACAGAAAAAGGCGCAGCTGACATCCCGCGACGGGGACGCCTTCTGCATCGACATAGAGCGTCTGGCCGCCGAGAGCCAGCCGGGCTACTGGCTGTTCCGCCTGCTGCAGCCCTTCGGCTTCAACGAAGATTTGATTTCAAACATAGAGGACTCCCTCGATGGACAGAGCGGCAAGACCTTCTGCAGCGACAGCCACAAGGTCATCCGCGACCGGCAGTTCCTTAAGGTCTACCCCCTCGCCGGCAACGGCCCGGTACAGGTCGACATAGAAATCCTCGACATCTGGGAAGGCTTCAACCCCCGCAGCGAAGACGGCAGCGTGCTCTACGTCGACGCCGACAAGGTCAGCCTGCCTCTTACCTGCCGCCGCTGGCAGGCCGCCGACCGTTTCAGGCCGTTCGGGATGAAGGGTTGGCGCAAGCTCAGCGACTTTTTCACCGACCTGAAGCTCGACCTGGAGCAGAAGCAGCGCCAGAGCGTAGTCGTCACGACCGACGCCGAGGGCAACGAGCAGATAGTCTGCATCGCCGGCCTTCGTATAGACGACCGATACAGGGTAACATCAAAAACAAAAAGGGTGGCAAGGATCAGTTGCCGAGTTCAGAAATGAACTTGATGCGCACCAGGCGCACCTCCTCCTCTTCAAAGTCGGGCCCGAGCTCTTTCAGCGCATCCAGGACGGAATCGCTCTGAGCCTCTTCCTTGAAATATTCATAGATCTCATCCATCTTGTCCTCGTCCAGATTCTGACGGATGTAGTAGTCTATGTTGATGCGGGTGCCGGAGTTCACGATGCTCTCGAGCTCGTCGATAAGCTCGGACATCTCCATATCCTTGGCGCGGGCTATGTCTTCGAACGGAATCTTGCGGTCGATGCTCTGGATAATGAACACCTTGACTGCAGATTTGTTGGCGGCTGTGCGCACCACGAAGTCGTCGGGACGCAGGATGTCGTTCTCCTCGACATACTTGGCGATTAGGCTGACGAACTCGCGGCCGAACTTGCGGGCCTTGCCCTCTCCCACTCCCTGGCACTTCTTGAGCTCATCGAGGGTGATGGGATACATGATGGACATGTCTTCGAGAGACTGGTCGGAGAAGACTATCCATGCAGGCAGGTTTGCCTTGCGGGAAACCGACTTGCGGACGTCCTTCAGCATGGCGAGCAGCACGGGGTCGCCGCCTTCCCCTGAAGGGATGTGCTTAGGGCTGATCAGGGCGTCGCTGTCGTCGTCATCTTCGCCGTCCACGAAGGTGCGGTCTTCGGTGAGCATTATGGTGTACGGAGTCTCGTGGAACTTCATGCCTTCAGGGGTGACGAAGATCAGACCGTAACGCTCGATGTCCTTGTCGAGCAGATGGAGCACGAGCCCCTGGCGGATCACAGCGGCCCAGAATCTCGGGCCCTTGTCTTTCCCTGCGCCGAAGAGTGGATGCTTGTGGTGGTTGTATGACTTGATGACGGAGTTCGAAACGCCTGAAAGGATGTCGGCGAGGTATTCGGCCTTGAAATTCTCCTTCAGGGAGAGTATTAGGTCCATCACCAGACACATCTGCTTCTTGCCGTCGAACTGGGTCTTCGGCACCAGACAGTTGTCGCAGGCACCGCAGTTGCACTCGGTATAGTCTTCGCCGAAATAGTTCAGCAGGATCTTGCGACGGCACTGGTTGGTCTCGGCGTACGACACCACGTCCAGCAGCAGCTGCTTGCCGATCTCCTGTTCGGAAATAGGCTTGCCTTGCATGAATTTCTCCAGCTTCTGGATGTCCTTGTAGCTGTAGAAAGCTATGCACTTGCCCTCGGCCCCGTCCCTTCCGGCACGACCTGTCTCCTGGTAGTATCCCTCCAGGCTCTTGGGGATGTCGTAATGGATCACGAAACGCACGTCCGGCTTGTCGATGCCCATGCCGAAGGCGATGGTGGCGACAATCACGTCGATCTCCTCCATCAGGAAGGCATCCTGGTTGTGGGAACGGGTGGCAGCATCGAGGCCGGCATGGTAGGGCAGCGCCTTGATGCCGTTCATGTTGAGCAGCTCGGCCAGCTCCTCCACCTTCTTGCGGCTGAGGCAGTAGATTATGCCGCTCTTGCCCGGGTTGTCCTTGATGAACCGGACTATATCCTTCTTGGGATTGGATTTGTCCCTTATCTCATAATACAGGTTGGGCCTGTTGAAAGACGACTTGAACACCTTTGCGTCCAGCATGCCGAGGTTCTTCTGGATGTCGGACTGCACCTTGGGGGTGGCGGTGGCGGTCAGTGCTATTACAGGGGCGCGGCCTATCCTCTGGATTATTTCGTGGATGCGGCGGTATTCCGGCCTGAAGTCATGGCCCCACTCGGAGATACAGTGCGCCTCGTCGATGGCGTAGAAAGAAATCTTGAGAGTCTTCAGGAAGGCTATGTTCTCCTCTTTGGTGAGAGACTCAGGCGCCACGTAGAGCAACTTGGTAAGACCCTCGGAAAGATTGTCCTTCACCACCTGGATCTGGGACTTGGAGAGGGACGAATTGAGGAAGTGGGCAATGCCCTCCTTGTTCTGCACGAAGCCGCGGATGGCGTCGACCTGGTTCTTCATCAGGGCGATCAGCGGGGAAATCACAATGGCCGTCCCCTCCATGCAAAGGGCTGGCAGCTGGTAGCACAGCGACTTGCCGCCGCCGGTCGGCATCAGCACAAAAGCGTCGCCGCCCCCGATGAGATGCATGATGATCTCCTCCTGGAGGCCCTTGAAAGCATCGAAGCCGAAAAAGCTCTTTAGCTTGGCGTGCAGATCTGCTGAAGTAATATCCATCGACAGTGACCGATTGTAAACATAAATATACTAAAACTACAGTTCAGTAACAAAAGAATTCGATAAAATTTCATACTTTTGCGTGATAAAAAATCGGCTAATCAAAATTTAAAGAAATGAAATACATCAAATTACTCTCAGCAGCAGCTCTGGCAGCCCTCATGCTCACTGCTTGCGGTGTCTCTTCACCCAAAGTCGACCCTCAGCCCAAATCAATAACCAAAGCCGACGTTGACAGCGCCAGCTACGCTTTCGGCGTATACATGGCCCAGATGATCAAGATGAACAACCTCGGCGACATGAATCTCAGCCAGATTCTCAAAGGTTACAGAGATTACCTGAAGGACGCAGACCAGTTCGACCAGTATTTTGTAAACGACAGGATGAACAACTTCATGGGTAAGAGAAGGGAAGCTGTCGGAAAGGAAAACAAAGAGAAAGGCGAAGCTTTCCTCGCCAAGATGGCTAAGGAAGACGGCGTTGTCACCACTGACAGCGGTCTTATGTACAAGATCATCAACAGCGGTAACGGCGTATTCCCCACTTCAGCTCTCGACACAGTTACTGTCAACTACACCCTTACCTCAGTTGACGGCGAGAAGATCGAATCTTCTCTCGACATGGGCGAGCCTATCACCTTCCCTCTTTCAGGCGTCATCAGAGGCTGGACCGAAGGTATGCAGCTCATCGATGAAGGCGGCAAGATCATGCTCTATATCCCGAGCGACCTTGCATACGGCGAGAACGGCCCCAACGGCGCCAACGAGACTCTCGTCTTCGAAATCGACCTTCTCGAGGTAAAACACGCCAGTGAAGAATAATCTGCCGTAAGGCAAATACGATTCAGCGGCCGGTATGGAAACCTACAAGAGGATATTGTCTTATGCAAAGCCTCTGGGTAAATACTGGCCGCCGTATCTTTTATTATCCATACTCTCCGTAATCTTCGGCGTCGCGAACTACGCCCTTATCGGCCCCGTGCTGTCGATGCTCTTCGAGCCGGGCAAGGCCGCCTCTGCTGCGGCAGCGCCCCAGGGCAGTTTCTCGCTGGAGTATGTGGAGCAGGCCTGCAACCACATCCTGTACGGGATAATAAGCGGCAGCGGTTTTCTGAAAGGGCTGCTGTTCGTATGCCTCGCCCTCGTGGCCGCCACCCTGCTTTCCAACATCTGCCGGTATCTCTCCCAGAGGATACTGGTGAGCATGAAGACAAAGCTAATGTACAACCTGCGCAGCGACCTTTTCAGCAAGGTTGCATCTCTGGACGTAGGTTATTTCAACAACCGCCGCAAGGGAGACATCCTCTCCAGCATCTCTAACGACGTGGCCGAAGTGCAGAACTCCATAGCCGGAAGCTTCCACATATTCTTCAGGGAGCCTCTGCTGGTGCTCGGCTTCCTCGCCGCCCTGTTCTTCATGTCGCCCAGGCTGACCCTGGTTTCGCTGGTAGCACTGCCCGTGTCGGCCATAGTGATCAGCAGGATTACCGGAAGGCTGCGCAGGGATGCGGTTGAGACCCAGACTCTCATGGGCAGGATCCTGAGCCACTTCGAAGAGGCCATCTCAGGCTCCCGCATCATCAAGGCCTTCAACGCCCAGAAATATGTCGAAGGACAGTTCGACAAGGACAACGAAGCCCACCGCCGCATCAGCCTCGCCGTCTCAAACAGGCAGGAGCTGGCCTCCCCGGTGTCAGAGTTCCTCGGCGTGACTGTAGCCGCCATAGTGCTGCTCTACGGCGGGTGGCTGAACTACCGCGGCCAGCTGGGCATGAGCTGGGCCGCCTTCGTGGTCTACATCGGCTTCTACTGGAGGGTCCTGGAGCCCGCCAAGGCCATGGCCGCTTCATACGCCGCAATCCAGAAAGGCCTCGTGTCCGCAGGCAGGATATTCGATATCCTCGACGCTGAGAACGACATAAAAGAGAGTGAGAAGCCGCTCGAGCTGGACGGCTTCAACGACAGCATAGAGTTCCGGGGCGTAAGCTTCAATTATGGCGGCGAGCCTGTGCTGGAAGACATCAACCTCACTATCCCCAAAGGGAAGACGGTGGCCATAGTAGGGCCGTCCGGGGCCGGCAAATCGACCCTCGCCGACCTCATCCCCCGCTTCTGGGAATGCTGCAGCGGAGAAATCCTCATCGACGGCCATGACATCCGCAGCCTCAGCATAGCCTCGCTGCGCTCAATCATGGGAATAGTCACCCAGGAGCCGATACTTTTCAACGACAGCATATACGGAAATATAACGTTCGGCATGCAGGATGTAAACGCACGGCAGGTGGAAGAAGCCGCCGCCATCGCCAATGCCGACGAATTCATCGCCCGGATGGAGAAAGGCTTCCAGACCAACATAGGCGACCGAGGCACCAAGCTGTCCGGCGGACAGCGCCAGAGGCTGGCCATCGCCCGCGCCGTGCTGAAGAACCCTCCGTTCCTCATCCTCGACGAGGCCACATCTTCGCTCGACACTGAGAGCGAGAGGCTTGTGCAGGACGCCCTGACCAAGCTGATGTCCAACCGCACCTGCCTTGTAATAGCCCACAGGCTCTCCACCATCCGCCACGCAGACGAGATAATAGTGCTCCAGAGAGGCCGCATCGCAGAGCGCGGCACCCACGACCAGCTGATAAAAGCCGGCGGACTGTACAGCCATTTGTGCGAGCTGCAGGATTTTTCGTAATTTTACGGCATCATGACAGACAAACAGACAAAATTCGACAAGAGCTATCTTCAGATGGCGACGGTTTGGGCTAAAAATTCATATTGCGCCCGCAGGCAGGTGGGAGCCATCCTCGTCAAGGACAAGATGATAATCTCCGACGGCTATAACGGCACGCCCTCAGGTTTCGAGAACGTGTGTGAAGACGAGAACGGCGTTACCAAAGCCTACGTTCTGCACGCCGAGGCCAACGCCATCACCAAAGTCGCCAAGAGCAGCAACAGCAGCGACGGCTCCACCCTCTATGTCACCGCCTCGCCCTGCATCGAATGTGCGAAGCTGATAATCCAGGCCGGCATCAAGCGCGTCGTTTACCACGACGAATACCGCATCACCGACGGGCTGGACCTGCTGCGCCGCGCAGGCATCGAAGTAGTGAAGTACGATTCAATAGACTAAATCATGACCGACGACAAGAACAAATACAGACTCCTCAGGACCGTACTGTGGGTCATCACCATACTCATTGCAGCAATACTGATCGCCAACGCCATCAAAGGCAGGCAGAAAGTCGACGTCAACTCTATCGACAGCGACTGGTCGAAGCTCATGGTCATCCTCAAAACCATGGACGAGAACTATGTGGACGACATCGACCACAAGAAAGTGACGGAAGACATACTCCCCGCCCTGATGAAGGAGCTCGACCCGCACTCCGTCTATCTGCCGCCGTCTGACCTCAAGGAGGCCGAAGAATCCCTGCAGGGAGGCTTCGACGGCATCGGCATCCAGTTCAACGTGCCCGCCGACACCGCCATAGTCACCAGCGTCATAGTTGGCGGCCCGTCCGAGAAGGCCGGACTGCTGACCGGCGACCGCATCATCAAGGTCGACGACACTGTGATCGCAGGAGTCCAGATGGACCAGGACAGCATGGTGAAGCTCATGAGAGGTCCGAAAGGCACCAAGGTCACAATCTCCGTCAAACGCTCCGGCGAGGCAGACCTCATACCCTTCGACATTATCCGCGACAAGATTCCCGTCAACAGCATCGACGTGGCCTTCATGTGGAACGACACCACCGGCTACATCAAGCTCTCGAAGTTCGCCCGCACCAGCTACCTGGAATTCCTCGAAGCTGCCGCCGAACTGCGCAAGCAGGGCATGAAGAGGCTTATCTTCGACCTCCGCGACAACACCGGCGGATATCTCGACCAGGCCCTGCTGCTCAGCAACGAGTTCCTGCAGAAAGGCGACCTTATAGTATATATGGAAGGCAAGCACCGCAAACGCGAGGATATGTATGCCGACGGTCACGGCAGCTGCCAGAACATAGACCTGGCTGTGCTGATAAACGAGTCCAGCGCTTCTTCGAGCGAGATTTTCGCCGGAGCGATGCAGGACAACGACCGCGCCACAATCTACGGCGTGCGTTCGTTCGGCAAAGGTCTGGTGCAGGAGCCCGTCTATTTCACCGACGGCAGCGGCATCAGGCTCACCATCCAGCGTTTCTACACCCCGTCCGGCCGCTGCATCCAGAAGCCGTATGCCGATGACTACGACTACGACATTATCCACCGCTACAGCAACGGCGAGCTGTTCAGCGCCGACAGCATCAAGGTCGACGACTCCCTCAAGTTCACCACCAAGGGCGGCAGGACAGTCTACGGCGGAGGCGGCATCATCCCCGATGTCTTCGTGCCCCTGGACACAGTAGGGTCGAATGAATTCTATGTAAAATGCAACCGTCTCGGCCTGCAGAACAAATACGCCAACAAATTCTTCGACGCCAACGCCTCAGGTCTCAGGGCCCAGACGACCCTGGCGAGCCTGAACAGCTTCCTCGACAGCAAGGGCATCGAGAGCGGCTTCCTCAGTTTTGCGGCAGCCAACGGCGTCACCCCGAAGGATGACGAATGGCAAAGGGCCAGGGACCTCGTCCTCACCCAGGTCAGGGCTCTCATCGCCCGTTATTCACCTCTGGGAGACAATGGCTTCTACCCCATCTATCTGACCACCGACCGACTGGTTTCCATCGCCGCAGGCGAACAGCAGCCCTGATGAATCCACTGAAACTCCATACCGAGGTTGAAGCCGCGCCGCTTGCAAAGCGTTTCGACAGCTCTGCGAAATGTTTTGCCGTGGGGTCATGCTTCGCCGCGGAAATTGGAGAAAGGCTGGAGCAGAGCGGCATTGACATCTGTCTCAATCCGTTTGGCACCCTCTACAACCCGGCGTCCATCGCCGCTGCAGTGAAAAGACTGGCCGACCCCGTCCCGTTCACGAAGGAAGACGTGATTTTCAGCGAGCCGCTGGGCCGCTACAATTCTTTCTGGCACCACACGAAATTCTCCAGCCCCACTGCGGAAGGTTTCCTGGCCGGCGCAAATGCAGCGCTGCAGACAGCTTCCGAAGCCTTCGCCAAGGCCGACGTATGCCTTGTGACGCTTGGGACGGCATGGGTGTTCCGCCACCTCGCATCAGGACAGATAGTAGCCAACTGCAACAAAGTCCCGGCGAAAGAGTTCCGCAGGGAGCGGCTGACTGTTGAGCAAGCCGCCGCGCTGCTGTCCGGCATGATAAGCGCCTGCCCCGGCAAGGAATGGATTTTCACCGTAAGTCCGATCCGCCACCTGGCCGACGGAGCCTACGGCAACTCGCTGAGCAAAGCCACCCTGCTCCTGGCCACGGAGCAGCTTGTGCAGACCTTCCCGAACGTGCATTACTTCCCTGCTTTCGAGATAATGATGGACGAACTGAGGGACTACCGTTTCTACGCCGACAACATGACCCACCCTTCGGCCCAGGCAGCGGAGCTGATCTTCGCAAGATTCATGGAATACGCTTTCAGCGACGAAGCCGTGGAAGCAGCGCAGCAAGCCCGCAAGGAATACCGGCGCCGCCAGCACCGGCCGCTCTGGGAAGACAACGGCAGCGACATGGCATAAAAAAAAGACGCGCGGGGCGCGTCTTTTTTCATTTATGTCAAACTTTTACAAGTTCAGAACTACCTCGAAGTAAGGAACTCCGTCGATTACCGTTACCTTGTAGAGAGTGTCGTCAACTTTGTAGAGGATCTCGTCGTCGATTACAACTCTTTCGAAGTCTGCGGGGATTTCCTCAACCAGGGCTCCGATAGGGGGTTCGATCACGTAGTAGTCGCCGTCTGCTCCGATGACGTAGAAGACTCCGTCTTTGTAGTAGTACTCGATGTCGTCATTCATTGTCTCTACGATGGTTGCGTAGGTGCGGGGAGTGTAGCTGGTGTTGATTACTACTGCGTAACGGCTTGCCAGTCTTGCTGCGCGCTCTGCGCGGTGGATCGCGTTGTTAAGAGCGTTGATGTGGGCGATGGTGATCAGAGCGCCGATCACTGAAGCGCGGTAGTGGCTGCCCCTCGGAGGTCTGGGTGCCGGAGCGGGACGAGGCTCGTGACGTCTCGGATCGAAGATCCTGTAGGGCTCTCTGTGAGGCCTCGGAGGCTCGTTGCGCATGCGGTCGTTGTCCCTAGGAGGATTCATGTTGCCTCTCGGAGGTTCGTTGCCGATGCGGCCGTTGTCCCTCGGAGGATTGTTGTTACCCCTGGGAGGCTCGTTGCCGATGCGGCCGTTGTCCCTCGGAGGATTGTTGTTACCCCTGGGAGGCTCGTTGCCGATGCGGCCGTTGTCCCTCGGAGGATTGTTGTTGCTCTTGGGAGCTACATTGTTGTTTTTGGGTGCTACGTTGTTGTTCTTCGGAGCGACGTTATTGTTCTTCGGAGCAACGCTGTTGCCTTTGGGAGCTTCGTTGCGGATTGCATCGTTAGCCTTGGGGGCGGTGTTGGTCCTGGGAGCTACGTTGTCGTGCCTTGCAGTGTTGCTGGCGACGCTGCGGCCGGCGTTGTTGCCAGTGTTGGGCTTCGCAGTGCTGTTGTTGGGCTTTGCGTTGCCGGTGTTAGGCTTTGCAGCGGCGGTATTAGTCTTCGCGTTGTCATTGCGGACTGCATTGTTGCGGTTTGCATTGCCTGCATTGTTGTGGGTCGCATTGATGTTGCGGGTTGCAGTGCTGGCGTTGCGGGTTGCAGCTGCAGTGTTGTGGCTTGCTCCGTTGTTTATTGAACGAGTATCACGTGATGAAGTTGAAGTAGTACGGCTGCTTGCAGCGGCGGTGTTCTTGGTGGCAGTAGACCTGCTTGAACCGCTTGCAGGAGAGTTCTGATGCA
The DNA here is from genome assembly GCA_017617655.1 of Bacteroidales bacterium. GTDB lineage: Bacteria > Bacteroidota > Bacteroidia > Bacteroidales > UBA932 > Equibacterium. The sequence goes on along the minus strand of JAFZVU010000049.1, from coordinate 8,744 downwards.
CGCTGGTAGAAGAAGCTGGATTAGCTGACCTTCTTGATTGTCCCATCACCTCTGTCGGGCTGACACACATCATTACAATGATGAGGGAAAGTGCCATAAGTGCAAGCTTTTTCATGACTGTAATTTGTTATGGTTGAACTTCAGTTCACGTATTGTCAAAAACCTTACCAAAACTGAAGATTTTGACTAAATTTGACGCGGACAACTAAAAATTTATTATGAGCAAGCAGGTCTTAGTAACTGGAGGAAGCGGATATATTGGCTCCCACACGTGTGTAGAACTGATTCAGGCCGGTTATGAACCGGTAGTCGTAGACAATCTCAGCAACTCGGAAATCGATGCAATCAGGGGCATCGAGAAGATTACAGGTAAACCTGTAGATTTCAACAAGGTCGACTGTCTCGACGTTCCGGCCCTCGAAAAAATCTTCAGCACTCACAATTTCGTAGCAGTGATCCACTTCGCAGCGCTGAAGGCTGTCGGAGAATCAGTCCACATCCCGCTGGACTACTACCGCAACAACCTCGGCTCGCTGATCAATCTGCTGACGCTTATGATGAAGTATGACGTGCCGAACATAGTGTTCTCGTCTTCATGCACCGTCTACGGCCAGGCCGACGTGCTTCCGGTGACCGAACAGACTCCCCGCAAGCCTGCTCTCGCGCCTTACGGAGCCACCAAGCAGATGTGCGAAGACATCCTTCGCGACAGCATCGCCGCATACGGCAAGCTCAAGGGCATCGCCCTGCGCTACTTCAACCCGATCGGCGCACATCCCAGCGCTCTCATAGGCGAGCTGCCCCGCGGCGTTCCCAACAACCTGATTCCTTTCGTAACCCAGACTGCAGCGGGCATAAGGCCCATGCTCAGTATCTTCGGCGACGACTACAATACTCCCGACGGCACCTGTATCCGCGACTATATCGACGTAGTAGACCTGGCAAAGGCTCACGTCGTAGCAGTGGACCGCATGACCGGCGGCCGCAGCAAGGCTGACTATGAAATATTCAATATAGGTACCGGCCGCGGTGTTTCTACTCTCGAGATCGTCAAGACTTTCGAGAAGGTCAACAACCTGAAGCTGAACTACAAGATCGCAGGCCGCCGGGCAGGCGACATCGAGGCTGTCTGGGCCGATACCAGCTATGCAAACAAAGAGCTCGGCTGGAAAGCCGAGCGTCCTTTGGAGGAGACTCTGAAGTCTGCCTGGAAGTGGCAGCAGAGCCTTGGATAGGCTAGATTCTTCGGGGTTTCACCCCTCAGAATGACACGCCAGGGTTTCAATTATAACTTTCCGGCGAAGAAATCGTTGCCTTTGTCGTCCACGAGGATGAAGGCGGGGAAATCTTTGACCTCGATGCGCCAGATGGCTTCCATTCCGAGTTCAGGATATTCCACGCACTCGATGCTCTTGATGGAATTCATTGACAGCACGGCTGCGGGGCCGCCGATGCTTCCCAGATAGAAGCCGCCATGCTTCTTGCAGGCGTCGGTGACGGCCTTGGTCCTGTTGCCCTTCGCAATCATCACCATAGAGCCGCCGTGATCCTGGAATTCGTCTACATACGGATCCATGCGGTTCGCAGTGGTGGGACCCATAGAGCCGCAAGGCATTCCGGCAGGAGTCTTGGCCGGGCCGGCGTAGAGCACAGGGTGGTTCTTGAAATAATCCGGAAGGTCTTCTCCTGCATCCAGACGGGCTTTCAGCTTGGCATGGGCGATGTCGCGGGCCACGATGATGGTGCCGTTGAGGCTTACGCGGGTTGAAACCGGATACTGAGAGAGGGTCTTGCAGATATCTGCCATCGGCTGATTGAGGTCTATAACCACGCCGCCGCCTTCACCTGCGTTGCGAAGTTCCTCAGGGATCAGCTCGCCCGGCTTGTCGTCCATCTTCTCAATCCATACGCCGTCGGCGTTGATCTTAGCCTTGATATTGCGGTCGGCTGAGCAGCTCACGCCGAGGCCGATGGGGCAGCTTGCACCGTGGCGGGGCAGGCGCACCACGCGGATGTCGTGGGCGAAAGCCTTGCCGCCGAACTGTGCGCCGAGGCCGATCTTGTGAGCTTCTTCGAGCAGCTGTTTCTCCAGCTCTACGTCGCGGAAAGCGCGGCCGCTTGCGTCACCTGTGGTGGGCAGGCCGTCGTAATAATGGGTTGAAGCCAGCTTCACAGTCAACAGGTTCTTCTCGGCTGAAGTGCCGCCGATAACGAATGCTATATGGTAAGGAGGGCAGGCTGCAGTGCCGAGAGTGCGCATCTTCTCGGTGAGGAAAGGCACCAGCGTGCCGGGGTTCTGGATGCGGGCCTTGGTCTCCTGGTAGAGGTATGTCTTGTTGGCCGAGCCGCCACCCTTCACCACGCAGAGGAATTTGTATTCCATTCCTTCCGTCGCCTCGATGTCGATCTGGGCGGGCAGGTTGCACTTGGTGTTGATCTCGTCATACATGTTCAGAGGGGCGTTCTGGCTGTAGCGCAGATTCTCCTCGGTGTAGGTCTTGTAGACTCCGCGGGAGAGGGCTTCCTCGTCGCAGAAGCCGGTCCAGACCTGCTGGCCCTTCTCGCCGTGGATGATGGCGGTGCCGGTGTCCTGGCAGAAAGGAAGCTTGCCCTTCGCAGCAACTTCGGCGTTGCGCAGGAAGGTCAGGGCAACGTATTTGTCATTGTCGCTGGCCTCGGGGTCGCTGAGGATGGATGCCACCTGCTCGTTGTGAGCGCGGCGGAGCAAAAAGTTGACGTCTCTGAAAGCTGCGTTGGCCAGCATTTCCAGGGCCTCGGGAGCCACTTTCAACATCTTGTGGCCCTCGAATTCTCCCACAGACACGCCTTCTTTCGTGAGGCAGTAGTACTCAGTGGTGTCGGGACCAAGCTGAAACATAGGTGCGTATTTATATTCCATATAGCTTAGATTTTAATTGTTTCCATTGCTCATCAGATAGACCTTCATGAAATCGTTCAGGTCGCCGTCCAGCACGCCCTGGGTATCGGAGGTCTCGTAGTTGGTGCGGAGGTCCTTGACCATCTTGTAGGGATGCAGCACGTAGCTGCGGATCTGGCTGCCCCACTCAATTTTCTTCTTCTGCCCTTCCAGCTCCGCCTGCTTCTCCTGGCGCTTCTTCAGCTCCAGGTCGTAGAGGTGCGACTTCAGAATCCTCAGCGCGTTCTGGCGGTTGTCCAGCTGGCTGCGGGTCTCGGTGTTCTCCACCACGATGCCTGTCGGGATATGCCTGACGCGCACTCCGGTCTCAACCTTGTTGACGTTCTGGCCGCCGGCGCCGCTGCTACGGTAGGTGTCCCACTCCAGGTCGGCAGGGTTGATCTCTATCTGGATGGTGTCGTCCACCAGGGGATATACGAAGACGCTCGAGAAGGTGGTCTGGCGCTTGCCCTGCGCGTTGTAGGGCGAGATGCGCACCAGACGGTGGACGCCGTTCTCGGCCTTCAGATAGCCGTAGGCATATTCGCCCTCGAACTCTATGGTCACCGATTTTATGCCCGCCTCATCGCCTTCCAGCAGGTCGCTCACCTCAACCTTGTAGCCGTTCCGCTCGCCCCAGCGCATGTACATGCGCATGAGCATCGAGCTCCAGTCGTTGGCTTCCGTGCCACCGGCTCCCGAATTGATCTTGAGGATGGCTCCCAGGTTGTCGCCCTCAGCGCTCAGCATATTGCGCATCTCGAGGCTCTCGACCTGCGCCAGAAGCTCCGAATATGCCTTGTCAAGGTCTTCCGCGGCATCTTCGCCGAATTCGACGAGGGTGTTGCAGTCGTCCATAAGGCTTGCGGCCTTTGCATAGCCGTCCACCCAGAATTTGATGGCGGAAATCTTCTTTACTATGACTTCTGCCGCCTTGGGGTCGTTCCAGAAATCAGGGGCCAGCGTCAGCTCCTGCTGCTTTGCGAGTTCAGTCCGTTTGGCAGGGATGTCAAAGACACCTCCCCAACGTCTCTAACCGCTGTTTGATGTCTTTTATTTGTTCAGTTGTGACCATATCTATTTTATCTTCTTACAAATCTCGTCGGCCTGGGCGAAGGTGAAGCCTTTCGACACTGCGAAGCGCATCAGCTTGGCGCGCTTCTCCTCCGGGGTGGCGGTTTTCAGCGTCCGGGCCTTGGCCTGCATCAGCTTTGCCAGCCGCTCCATCTGCTCGTCCGGGTCTATCTCCCCCATCGCGGCGGCTATAGTCTCCTTATCCAGACCCTTCTTCTGCAGAGCGTAGCGGATCTTCATCTCGCCCCAGCCCGCCAGCCGGCTCTTGTCCCGCACGAAGGCGGCGGCATATCGGCTTTCGTCAATGAACCTTTCCTTAATCAGGCGCTCGATCATCGCCTGCGCGTCCACATCCTCCGAAAGTGCTGCTATCTTGGCTGCAATATCATTCTTGCAATACTCCCTGCGACTGCACAGAGCCATCATACGGTTGTATATCTGCTCTTCGGTCATGGCAGGGCTGCGGTTTATCCGATGGTTGCTCCGTTCTCGAGCCTCTCTTCGGGAGTGACGATGCGCATCTTGCCGTCCGGCTGCTGAGCCATCAGGATCATGCCCTGGGATACTATGCCCTTGATCTTGCGGGGCTTGAGGTTGGCCAGAATGCAAATCTGCTTGCCGACCATCTCTTCCGGGGTATAATACTGGGCGATGCCGCTGACCAGCTCGCGCTTGTCAAGGCCTGTGTCTATCTTGAGGTGGAGCAGCTTGTCGGTGTTCGGAACCTTCTCGGCCTCGAGCACTGTGGCGGTGCGGATGTCCATCTTCTCGAAATCTTCGAATACGCACTCGGCCTTGGGGGCTGCGGGCGCTGCAGCTGCGGCGGCCTTGGCTGCGGCTTCATGGGCGGCCTTGCTGGCTTTCAGCTTCTCTATCTGGGCGTCGATCTGGGCGTCCTCTATCTTGGCGAACATAAGCTGTGCGGGAGCGATCTGATGGCCTGACGGCAGAATCTCTGCACGGCCGAGGTCGTCCCAGCTGAGCTTGTCAAGACAGAGCATCTGACGCAGCTTATCTGAAGAGAACGGCAGGAACGGCGCGAAAGCTATCGCGAGGTTGGCGCAGATCTGCAGGGAAGTGTAGAGTATCGATGCGGTGCGGTCCATGTCGGTCTTTGCCACCTTCCAGGGCTCCGTGTCGGAAATATACTTGTTGCCTATGCGGGCCAGGTTCATGGCCTCTTTCAGCGCCTCGCGGAACTTGTAGTGCTCGAGGTAATCCTCGATGGCTTCCTTTATCGGCCTGATCTGGGCCAGAGTCTCTGCGTCGACGGCTTCGGGCTTCGCGTTCACGGGAATCTTGCCTTCGAAGTATTTATGGGTGAGCACCACGGCGCGGTTCACGAAGTTGCCGTAGATGGCCACCAGCTCGCTGTTGTTGCGGGTCTGGAAGTCCTTCCATGTGAAGTCGTTGTCCTTGGTCTCGGGAGCGTTTGCTGTCAGCACGTAGCGCAGCACGTCCTGCATCCCGGGGAAGTCCTCGAGATATTCGTTGAGCCATACGGCCCAGTTGCGTGAAGTCGAGATTTTGTCGCCTTCAAGGTTGAGGAATTCGTTGGCCGGCACGTTGTCGGGCAGGATAAAATCGCCGTATGCCTTCAGCATAGACGGGAACACTATGCAGTGGAACACTATGTTGTCCTTGCCGATGAAGTGCACCAGCTTGGTGTCCTTGCTCTTCCACCATTTCTCCCAGCTGTCCGGAAGCAGTTCCTTGGTGTTGGAGATATAGCCGATGGGGGCGTCGAACCACACGTAGAGCACTTTGCCTTCGGCGCCTTCGACGGGAACGGGAACGCCCCAGTCGAGGTCGCGGCTAACGGCGCGGGGCAGCAGACCTCCGTCGAGCCAGCTCTTGCACTGGCCGTAGACATTGGTCTTCCACTCCTTGTGGTCCTCAAGGATCCACTGGCGCAGCCAGGCCTCGTCGCGGTCAAGGGGCAGGTACCAGTGTTTGGTCTTGCGCTTCACCAGAGGCGAGCCGCTGATGGCAGAATGCGGGTTGATAAGCTCGTCCGGGCTGAGGGTGCTTCCGCACTTCTCGCACTGGTCGCCGTAGGCCCCTTCTGCACCGCATTTCGGGCAGGTGCCCACGATGTAACGGTCTGCCAGGAAGGTCTTTGCTTCTTCGTCATAGTACTGCTCGCTCTCCTTCTCGATGAACTTGCCTTCGTCGTAGAGCTTGCGGAAGAACTCGGAAGCTGTCTCGTGGTGGATCTTGCTGGTGGTGCGGGAATATATGTCGAAGTCGATGCCGAAATCGGCGAAGGACTTCTTTATGATGCCGTGGTATTTGTCGACTATGTCCTGCGGAGTGCAGCCCTGCTGGCGCGCCTTGATGGTGATGGGAACGCCGTGCTCGTCGGAACCGCACACGAAGAGGACCTCGCGGCCGCGCATTCGCTGATATCTGACATAGATGTCTGCAGGGACATACACTCCTGCAAGGTGTCCGATATGTACAGGGCCGTTAGCGTACGGCAGCGCGCTGGTAACAAGAATCCTTTTGTAATCGCTCATAGTTCTATTTTTTTGATGCCTGCAAATGTAGCAAATTATTCTTAACGGTATTGAGGGCGGACAGCAGCCGCATCTTCTCCTTGCAGGCCTCGCCGTCGCCTCGCTTGAAGGCGGCGTCGACCTCCTTGACGGTGGCGGCACAGAGGCGCTCGATGACTTTGATGCGGTAAGCCGTCACGACGCGGGGCACGTTCTTTCCCAGCAGCTGCTCCTCGGGGGTCAGGGAGTCGCGGTAGACCTTGACAGTGATGGGATAGTTGTCGCAGATGACATCCATCATGGTCTTGCTGACGAACTGGTCGGGGTGGGTGGAGAAGAAACGGATTATCTTGCCCTGCGCCACCTCGCAATCGGCACCTTTCTCGTGGGGCTGGACGAAGTACTCATCGAATATCTTCCTGAACACCGGGTTTTCGAACTGCAGGTCGTCTTCCTGGAGAGACTTGCGGATATATTCGGCAACGGTTGGTACGTCTGCGGGGGCGGCCGACTTGTCGTACTTCAGGCTGTCGTCGGTATGAAGGGGATACTCTCCGAACTTGAGGAGATAGTATATTATTTCTTTTTCGTTTACGGCAAGGTACGAATCGGTAAACGGCTGGGCGGGGGTGTCGGGGCTCTCCGGTCCGGGCACGTACTCGTCATAGCCGGCCGGAAGCGGCTCGTACCCGTCCGGAGGCGCGGGGGCGTCCTGCTGACGGTCCATGCGGCTGCGGGACTGCTCGAGCGAGTTGCGGCGGGCGCGCAGCTGGCGCACTTTCTGGAATACTGCGTCTTCCTTTATGTCGAAGCGGCTTGCGACCATGCCGACATAGACGTTGCGTTCTATCTGGTCGGGGATGACAGAGACCGACTCGATTATGTCGTTTATCAGCTGTGCCTTCTTTATCGGGTCGTTGTCAATCTCTTTCAGGAGCAGGTTGGTCTTGAAGGTGATGAAGTCGCTCTTGTTGGTGGCGATGAACTCTTCTATCTCTTCGCGGCTGTGAGCCTTTGCGAAAGAGTCAGGGTCGTCCTCGGGCGGCAGCAGCACAACCTCGACCTTCATGCCCTGCTGCAGGATCATGTCGATTCCGCGGATGGAGGCCTTGATGCCGGCGGCGTCACCGTCATATATGACTATTATCTTGTCGGTGAATCGTTTTATAAGCGAAATCTGACCGACCGTAAGGGATGTTCCTGAAGAGGCTACGACATTCTCGATGCCGGCCTGGTGCATCGAAATCACGTCGGTGTAGCCTTCCACCAGCAGGCAGCAGTCCTTGTTGGCTATCGCCGTCTTTGCGAAGTAGATGCCGTAGAGGGAGCGGTTCTTGACGTATACTTCCGTCTCCGGGGAGTTGATGTACTTGGCCTTGCTCTTGTCGCTGGTGAGGATACGGCCGCCGAAGGCTATGACGCGCCCGCTGAGGGAGTGGATGGGGAACATCACGCGGTCGTAGAAGCGGTCGCTCAGGGAGCCGTCGTCACGCTTGATGACCAGACCGCTGTCGATGAGGTATTCTTCCTTGTAGCCTTCTTCTTTGGCAGTCGCTGCGAACGACTTGCCGCCGGCCGGGGCGAATCCCAGCCCGAACTTGCGGATGGTGTCGTCGGTGAACTTGCGCTCCTTGAAATAGCTCAGGCCGATGAGGTGGGTGCGGCCGGCGTCCCAGAGGAGCTGCTGGTAATATTTCTGGGCATACTCGTTTACTATGAGCAGGCTCTCGCCTTTCATGCGGGCGGCTATCTCTTCCGGGGTCTGCTCCTTCTCGACTACTTCTATGCCGTATTTCTTGGCCAGATATTTCAGCGCCTCGGGGTACGAGAGTTTCTCGTGCTCCATGATGAACGACACGGCCGTGCCGGCCTTGCCGCAGGCGAAGCATTTGAAGATCTGCTTTGTGGATGAGACGCTGAGGGAAGGGTTCTTGTCCTGGTGGAACGGGCACAAGCCTAGATAGTTCGCACCGCGCCTCTTCAGCGAGACGAAATCCCCTATCACCTCTTCGATGCGTGTCGCGTCGAGAATCCTGTCGACCGTAGCCCTGTCAATCATGGCGTCAAGAATTAAGGATCCGCAGTTCTTCCTCGGTATAGAGGATGTGGTTTATGATGTTGTCGACAGCGTCGCCCCACGGGAGCTGGTCTTTGAATATGACTGACAATATCAGGAAAAGGAGTATGGCCGCGAGCACGATGAGCAGCACGGCCCACCATCTTATGCGGCGGCGCGGCTTGGCGGGGGTTGCGGG
>JAFZVU010000048.1 GCA_017617655.1 Bacteroidales bacterium | reverse complement strand
TAAATCACGGTCGGTACGACTGCGGCAGCAATGCCTAGGGCAACCGCGAATTTATTCCACAAATTCGCGCCCCTCCAGAGATATTACTGGGGCTCCGCCCCAAACCCTGCCGCTATGGCCTGCTATCAGCACATGCTACCCTCACGGCCTCCGCTAGCAGCTGCAGCTGCCATGCATGCACAGAGGCCGGCCTCGCAAAGTGGGGCACAATGTTGCCTACGGCATTTTGCCGACAATCGCCATTTTGCCAGCTAAGGAACAGCAGATGCTCTAGGAAAGAAGGTCTGAGGAAACATGGCCACCCCGGCCAGGGAAGAGGGGGGTGGCCTGCTGGATACGAGTTCTGCGAAGCAGGACGAAGTAGACAGTAGGGGGGTACGAACGAGCGTCAGCGAGTGAGCTTTCCGAAGGCCTTGCTTTCCTAGAGCATCATCTGCCCGTAAATAACTAATTACAGCAATTCTTCGCTACGGCGGATGAAATCGGAGAGGTCCTTGCCTTTCAGCATGCCATTGGCAAGGAGCGCCAGGTCAGTAACCTGCTTCAACAGCTTATTGTCGGCGCTGAGCCCCTGCTCGCTAGCCTTGATCTTCTCGATTACAGGATTCTGCGCATTAACAGTGATGTTATATGTGTCAGGAATCTCGCCGTAGAAATTCATGCCGCCACCAACAGCCGCCATGTCGCGATAACGCCTCATGAACTCGCTCTGGGTAATCACTATGGCAGCCGACTCCGGTCCGAGATTCTCCATCTTCACATTATACTTGCTCTCCTTCGGCAGCAGCGCCTCCATGACCTCCGTGAGATGCTTCTTCTCATCATCGCTCATCTTCACCTCCTCCTTGCTCTCCTTGCGGATCAGAGCATCGATAGTGTCGGCATCAACGCGGGCGAAAGTACTGTTCTCTATCTTCTGCTCCAGAAGGCCCACATAATGCGCATCGAGAGGGCAGTCCATCACAAGCACGTCATAACCCTTGTTCTTTGCGACCTCCACATACTGGTACTGAGCCACCGGATCGGTCGTATAGAGGTAGACAACCTTCTTGTCCTTGTCGGTCTGGGCCGGCTCGATAGCCTTGCGGTAGTCGTCCATGTGGAAATACTTGCCGTCGGTATTCTTGAACAGAGCGAACTTGAGAGCCTTCTCGCAGAACTTCTCGTCGGTAATCATACCGTACTCGATGAACAGCTTCAGATTGTCCCACTTGCTCTCGAACTCCTCCTTGTTGTTCTCAGCGATCTCCTCCAGCTTGTCAGCCACCTTGCGGGTTATGTAACCCGAAATCTTCTTCACATTGGCATCGCTCTGCAGATAGCTCCTCGAAACGTTCAGAGGAATGTCCGGAGAATCGATGACACCGTGCAGCAGAGTCAGGAACTCAGGCACGATGTTCTCCACAGAATCGGTGACGAACATCTGGTTGCAGAACAGCTGGATCTTATTTCGGCTCAACTCGAGCTTGTCCTTGATCTTCGGGAAGTAGAGGATACCGGTGAGGTTGAACGGATAGTCCACATTCAGATGGATGTGGAACAGGGGATCGTCGGCCATAGGATATAGTTCCTTGTAGAACTTCAGGTAGTCCTCATCCTTAAGGTCGGCCGGCTTCTTGGTCCAGAGCGGTTCCACATTGTTGATGATGTGGTTCTTCTCAGTGTCGACATACTTGCCGTCCTTCCATTCCTTCTCTTTGCCGAACACGATAGGCACAGGCATGAACTTGCAGTACTTGGCAAGCAGGCCCTCGATCTTGTAGTCGTCGGCGAACTCTGCGCTCTCGTCGTCCAGCCACAGGGTGACAGTAGTGCCACGTTTCGTCCTCGTACCCTTCACCATGGTGAACTCAGGATCGCCCTCGCACCTCCACTTGACAGGCTTTGCGTCAGGCTGCCATGAGAGAGTGTCCAGCTCCACCTTCTTCGAAACCATGAAGGCACTGTAGAATCCCAGTCCGAAGTGGCCGATGATGCTGCCAACCTGGTCCTTGTATTTCTCAAGGAACTCGCCGGCAGAAGAGAAAGCGATCTGGTTGATATACTTGTCGACCTCCTCCTCGGTCATGCCGATACCGTTGTCGATGAATGATATTGTCTTCGCATCCTTGTCGACCTTGACTTCGATGTCGATGTCTCCAAGCTCCTGGCCAAGGGTCCCGGCAGTTGCCAGAGCCTTCACTTTCTGGGTGGCGTCCACGGCGTTAGCGATAAGCTCGCGCACGAAGATGTCATGGTCGGAATACAGAAAAGTCTTGATTACCGGAAATATGTTTTCGGTAGTTACTCCTATTTTTCCTTTTGTCATGTCTATATGTTTTTATTTGTTTGATTTCCGGCCGCCAGAAGGGCAAAAAAGATACCAGTGCCAAAAAGGTGACAAAATGTCCGTTTCAGGATGCGTTTTATAACTTGTTAGTAAAAAACGCCACGTTAGTAATGTCATAGTTGCAAAATCAATTATTTTTGACAGAATTTAAAAATCCCTGACATGCAAAAAATCGGTTTTGACAACAACGCTTATCTCGAAAAGCAGTCTGAAAACATCATAAAAAGACTCAACAAGTTCGGCAGCAAGCTTTACCTTGAGTTCGGAGGAAAGTTGTTCGACGATTATCATGCATCCAGGGTGCTGACCGGATTCGAGCCGGACAGTAAGATCAAGATGCTGGAGAAGCTCAAGGACGAGGCGGAGATTGTGATCGCCATCAATGCCGGCGACATCGAGAAGAACAAGGTGAGGGGTGACCTCGGCATCACCTACGACATGGACGTGCTTCGCCTCATCGACGCATTCAGGGGCTACGGCCTGTATGTCAGCAGCGTCGTCATCACCCGTTTCGAAGGCCAGACCAACGCCATTTCATACAAGCACAAGCTCGAACAGCTCGGCCTGAAGGTGTACCTGCACTATCCGATCGCAGGCTATCCTTCAAACCTCTCCCTGATCATCAGCGACGAAGGCTACGGCCGCAACGAATACATAGAGACCACCCGCAGGATAGTCGTGGTGACCGCACCCGGCCCCGGCAGCGGCAAGATGGCTACCTGCCTGTCACAGCTCTATCACGAGAACCTTCGCGGCGTAAAAGCCGGATATGCAAAGTTCGAAACCTTCCCGATATGGAATCTGCCGCTCAAGCATCCCGTCAATCTGGCTTATGAAGCAGCTACAGTCGACCTTAACGACGTCAACATGATCGACCCGTTCCATCTTGAAGCCTACGGCAAGATGGCTGTCAACTACAACCGAGATGTGGAAGTCTTCCCGGTGCTCAACGCCATTTTCCAGCGCATCTACGGCGAGTCGCCGTACAAGTCACCTACTGATATGGGCGTCAACATGATCGCCAGCTGCATCACCGATGACGAGGCTGTCAGCCAGGCTGCGAAGGATGAGATCATCCGCCGTTACTACAACACCTGCTGTCAGGTGCGCAAGGGCAATGCGGAGCAGGACCAGGTAGCCAAGCTGGAGCTTATCATGGAGCAGGCGCACATCATGCCTTCGGACAGGGCTGTCACCGTGGCTGCAATGAAAAGGGCAGAGGAGACTAACGGCCCTGCGGCCGCAATCGAGCTCGCTGACGGCACCATAATCTGCGGAAGGACCAGCGAACTGCTGGGAGCCACTTCAGCCATGATACTGAACGCACTGAAGCATCTTGCAGGTATTCCTGACAACGTAGACCTGATTTCTCCTATCATTATCGAGCCCATCTGCAAGCTGAAGACCGAAAACCTCGGCAATACGAACCCGAGGCTGCATTCTGACGAGGTGCTCATCGCCTTGTCGATATGCGCCCTGACCGACCTGAACGCCCGCAAGGCAAAGGAACAGCTCCGTAACCTGGCCGGTTGCGAGGCCCACACCAGCGTCATCCTGTCACAGGTCGACATGGGAGTGCTCCGCAAGCTGGGTGTCAACCTCACCTGCGAGCCGGTCTATCAGACCAAGAAACTATACCACGGGAATTAAGCCAGCCAGGGAAGATGCTGGCCGAAGGCCAGGAACAGCAGGGCCCAGACCACGAATCTGGCAGTCTTGCCGATGAGCATGTACGTTGCGCTCTTAACGAAATGAGCCTTGTAGAAGCCAAGCACTAACGCAAAGACGTCTCCTACGAACGGGACCCATGTGGCCAGTGCCAGCAAAGGTCCCCAGCGGTCAACCTTGACTTTCTGCTTCTCTATGGTCTCCCGCTTGACCCTGAACCATTTCTCTATCCATTCCCATTTGCCGATGCGGCCTATGCCGTATGTGGTGAGGCCTCCCAGCCAGTTGCCTGCAGAAGCGCAGGCCACAGTAGTCCAGACGTCCCCTCCGGCCAGCAGCATGCCTACCAGCAGGGCGTCGGAAGCGAAAGGAACTACCGTGGCTGCCAGGAAACAGCCGAGGAAAATGCCCAGATAGCCCCATTCGAGAAGGAATTCAAGCACTGCTGTTATCTGTCTTTGTAGGTTCTGAAACGATATTTGTAGCCCTTCTGGAAGAAGGTGGCACGGCCGGATTCTCCCGTGACGGTGTCGAGAGTCTTCATGTAGACGGTATTGTCCACAGGAACAGTGTCACCCTTCAGCATCAGGAAATACTTGACAGGCGCCTTCCTGCGTTTGCTGATCTTCATCGGAGCGATGGCCCTCGTGATGTCGATCTGCCAGATGTCATAGCGTCCGCTCAGATAGACATATCTTGAATCGGCCCTCCATGCAGGGATGATGCCGTCGTCAAAGCTGTCGTCGGCATCGTCGCAGGTGACGCAGTAGGTATAGTCCATGCGGTTGTCGTGCATATAGTACTGCTTGTCTGTCTCGTTGAAATATATGAAATACTTCCCGTCAGGAGAGGGATATTCCCTTTTCTGCGCGCTCAGCGGGACGGCGGCCATAAGGCAGATCAAAAACAGAAGGCAACGTTTCATTTCCTGTCGTTTTACCGGGGCAAAGATATCAATCTTTCAGCAGAAAGTCCAGCATGGAACCCATGATATGGTCTATCTGCTTGGTGGAAGTCAGGGCCTCTATGGGGAAACCGAGCGAAACGCAGCGGTAATCCTTTCCCTTGTACGCTACGCCGGCCGATATGTTGCTGTCGCTGTAGCGGCATATAGTTACTCCGTTTTTCTCAGGCACGAGGCCGTCAGCGGCTTCTACGCAGTATACATCCTTGCCGGGCGTGGTGTTTATGTTGTAGAAGCTGTCCTTGCGGATATTCAGCTTGTTGTCGACGGTCTTCACCAGCCCGCTTGCCGTGGCGTCGTAATTCATGTAGCTGTATTTAAGGACGTCGGCAGCAAATGAAATCTCAGGCTCCAGCACTTTCTTGCGGTATTCCGGGTCAGCCTTGATGTCGTAGATGAAATGATGGCTGTCGGATGCAATGTTGGCTCCTGACACCAGCAGTCTTCCGCCCTCGGCGGTGTATTTCTTCAGGGCGTCCATCAGGGCGGGGGTGAAGACAACGTATTTAAGGCTCTTGCTCAGCGCTGCTGCCGAACTGTCTCTCTGGATGCCAGTGACGGTGCGGATCTGCTTGCCGCAGACAAGGTCCACCGCAGGGTATGAGGCGAGGTCGAGCCGGTCTGCCACTGATGCAGCCGCTGAAGTAAAACTGTATCCGGCCTTCATAATCGCAGCGCCGTGGACCAGCGGGTAGTCGAAGGTATTGCCCGCGAAGACCTGCCCTTCGTATTCAAATGAAGAAGCGCCGAAGCCAGGGTTGTCGTCGTCCACCCAGGGCTCGCTGCGGTCGGTCTCAGTCATCGGACCCACGTAAGATATCTCGCGGTGCCAGGCCACTCCGGCATCCACTCCATCCATGAAACCGGCACGTGACGAATCGGCAGTAGCGAAAGAAGCCGGGGCCGCCACGCGGGTGAAATTGTTCAGCACAAGTACTACCGAAGAGGGGTTTTCCCTGCTGATGCCTGCCGACAGGATTTCGCTCTCGAAGCTCTCTCCGCCGGCATTGACTGCTGTCACCTTGAAACTGTAGATCTTGCCGGGAGCGATGTCGACGGAATAAGTGTTGTTCTCGACATACATACCGTTGTCGAAACCGCTCTTCCCGTTGCCAGGCTCGCTGCCGTTATAGGTTACGGCTGACGGGTCGGTGACGCGGGTATAGACTATGTAGCCAGTGGGGTCGGCGGTCTCTTCCAGCACGTCGAGGGTGGGCTGCCACTCGAGGACTGCGGTTTTGTCTTTTATGGCGACCGAAAAGTCTTTGACGGGAAGAGGCTGGACCACGAACTCTTCACTGTTGATATATGACAGATATCTCAAAATGCCTTTGTATATGGCCCTTGAAGCTACGAACCTGAAGTAAGGGTCGAGGCCGTAGCGCATGTCGGCGAAGTTCTGATGGGATAGCAGCTCCAGCAGCATCGTGGGGATTTCCGGCACACGCGACTCGTAGTAGTTGCGGCTGTAGATCTCCCTGCGGCTCCAGGCAGGTTCGAAGGTTGCCCGTATGTCTTTTACCACCTGGCTCTGGACTATGTCCACCAGTTCGCGGGCTATGATGCGGTTGCCGCCGTTGGCATACTTGACTGAACGTTCGGAGGTCTCGGTATAGATGCCGAGGGTCCCCACAATCGAGTCTGTCATCGAGAGACCTGCGTCGGAATGTATTCCGATGGCCATGTCGAGGGGAACCTTGTAGCCGCTGCTGCCGGGGATTCGGGTTGTCCCGCCGAGCAGGGCGTTTACCCATTCCGCACGGGAGCGGTAGTCGTCGCGGTAATCGTCCTGATTGACAGTAGGGGTGTATACTTCTTCGTCCATGCCGGCGAACTGAAGATAGTAGCGTGATCCTTCGGCATATCTGGGCAGGCCGGAGGTCTGGGCCCGGGCTGTGTATTCGCGCTCTATCGGCTTGCCCTCCTCGTCGGTTTCGGCGGGTTTGCGGGCAACGTTGCCCATGCCGGCCCCGAAGCGGACTGCGTCAGCGCCGACATATTTTTCGGGTGGACCGAAATTGGTCAGCAGTACGCCGTGGGAGGTGGAGTCTGCACTGAAGCCGAAGGTTCCGAGATAAACCCAGGTGCCGGCGCACATATTCTGGTTCACCTCGAAGCGGGTAGCTCCGCCGTTATGGCGCACCCAGTAGTAGGTTATATTGTTGGCGCTCTTGTTTTCGGGATATGAGATGTAGACTGCATACTCGCCGTTCTGGGGCACCTGCGCCCTCCAGAATGCGGTAGAAAGCTCGCCGTTGTCGAGGGTGCACTGCACGGTCCTGGCGTTGCCCTCCTTGAAAGGGTTGACCCCCTCGGTGAGAGTGGTCTTGTCGGCATATCCGGGGACTGAGGCAGTCTTCCAGAAGTTCTTTCCATCCTGCTCGACATACAGCGGAGAACCGTTGTCCACTATGAGCATATTCTTCTGAAGGTCCCTCTCGCGCGGAAGGAGGACTGTCGCCCCGGCGTTCTCGAGCATGGGGACCAGGAAGGGGAGTACATAACTCTGGGTGTACATGTCCTCCACGGTAGTCATCAGACGGCTGCGCTGCCATTCCCAGCGCTCCAGAGACTGCTCATAGTAATAACCGTGGCTCTGCCACAGGGCGATGTGACGTCCCTGGAGGCCTGCCGTGGGCTGTTTTGCGCGGGAGAGGTTCTTCGTCAGCGGATAGAGACTTCGTTGCTGGGCGATCTTCGCCACATCTTCGGCGGGAGCTTTTGACAGGCTCATGTCGCCTGCATCGAAATCTTTGCTCAACGCCCTGCTGTAAAGCTTCTCTATCTTGTTGCCGTCGGAATAGATGGCGAAGTTGTCGGCGTATGACTTGTATTTCTCAGGGAAGTTCTTGCGAACGAGAGCGTATATAGCTTCGATGTCATTCTTGCGCAGCGGCTGTTCGCTGAGGAATGTGGTGAAATGCACTTCTGCGGGACCTGAGTTGCGGATGTAGAAATTGCGGACGCGGACAGAGTCCCTCCGCTGGGTCCTGTCGCCTAAGTACTCGCCGACCGCGTTGGCCGCCGGCTGGAAAAGCTGTTGGACAGTCTGGGCTGATGCACAGAAAGATATTGTAAGCAGCATTGCGGCTGCAAGCAGTATCAGCTTCTTCATGGACGGTTCCTTTTCTGCATGAGGTGATAGTTGCTTTCTGCTTTAATCTTGTCGATGATGGAGCTGACGGTGGTGAATATCTCGCCGCCGGGCGAGTAGTCGGCGTCGCAGATGAAGTTGACGCGGCCCTGGTTGTGAAGCTTGCGGGCTGTGGCGAACTTCTTTTCGTTCTCTTTCTGGTAGATGGCTATGGAATTGCCGTCGAACATCTTGACTATCTTCATGCAGGGCACGTCGGTGTCGCCGTCGCCGAAATAGATCATGTTTGTGAACGGGATGCGCTTGTCCTCGTCGCGGCGGCTGTCGTTTACCAGCTTGTTGTCGCTGATGTCCATTATGCCCTTGGATATCTTGAAGAGGAACTGGGTCTTGGCTGTGTAGTCTACTGCCACGGCCGGCCATCTGGCAATGCCGTCGGCGTCATAGAGGAAGGAGCAGGCGAATACCTTCTTGAATTCCTTCGCGATGGGGGTGGATTCTATGAGTTCGGTGAGGCCGGAAGATATCACGTAATGCTCGACCTTGACGCCTTTCGAGGCTCCGTAGCGGTTGATCATGCCGAACCACTCCTTGACTCCGTCGAAGAGCTCTATTTTGGGACCGAACTGCTCCAGGAAGCTGCGGGTGAGGGGGATGCCCATCCGGGCGGCTTCATCGACCATGATCTTCATGTAGGCCAGCACGCTGCACATCGACTTGCTGGTCCCCAGGCCGTTGCTGATGCCCCAGAACTGTTCGATGGTATTTCCCAGGGCCTGTATCAGGCCGTATTCCTGCATGTTGGCAGGCGACAGTGTCCCGTCGAAATCGTATATGAGGGCTACTATGGGTTTTTTCAGAGACATTTTTTATACTTTTTACACAAATATAATAAACCAAACGCTCTCTCGATAATCTAATAACCAAAACATATTTAATAAGACATAGACTATGAAAAAGATTATTCTTGCATTAGCTGCAGTTTTGGTCTGCACTGTTTCAATGGCTCAGCCCCCTATGGGCGGCGGCGGATTCCCCGGTGGCGGTGGTGGATTTCCCGGTGGTGGAATGCCTGGCGGTGGCGGCGGATTCCCTGGCGGAATGCCTCCCGGAATGATGATGGGCATGTTCGGAATGGATGCCTCGACTTTCAGCAGCGTGGAAGTTGCCAAAGCTCAGACAGAAGCATATAAGAATATGTTCGATCTGACCGACAAACAGGGCAAGAAACTATACAAAGTTGAGCTGAAGGTCGCTGACGAGCGTTATATGGACCTTCTCAAAGACCAGAGCAACAACCGTCAGCGCGGCGGTGGAATGCCTCGCGGCACTTTCGGCCCCAACATGAACGGCGGTTTCCCCGGTGGTGGATTCCCTGGTGGCGGAATGCCCGGCGGAATGCCTCCTGAGTTCGGTGGCGGAGAAGGTGAGCAGGTTAGCGAACAGGAGAATGTAACATCTGAGGATATGCTTACCGACGTGGATCTGCTGAAGAAATATGACGGCATCCGCGAAAAGAAGTACGGCAAGATACTCACTCCGGAGCAATTCGAGAAATGGATGGAGTACAGGTCTGTACGCTATGAGAGAGCTAAGAAGAATGCTGAGAGGGCCGCAGCTATGGAAGCAGCAGCCGCAGCGGCAGGTGCCGACGGTCAGCAG
>JAFZVU010000047.1 GCA_017617655.1 Bacteroidales bacterium | reverse complement strand
GACAAGTTCAAGCTGCACGGCACTCCGTACATCGAGCACCTCACCGGCGGTTCGGCCCTGCACATGAACCTCGAGGAGCATCTGTCAAAGGAGCAATACCTCCAGCTGCTGAAGGTGGCTGCCCACGAAGGCTGCAACTATTTCACATTCAACATTCCGAACACTATCTGCAACGACTGCGGCCACATCGACAAGCGCTATCTGCACGAATGCCCCGTATGCCACAGCAAGAACGTGGACTACATGACCCGCATCATCGGGTATCTCAAACGCGTAAGCAACTTCTCGGCAGCCCGCCAGGCAGAAGCAGCCCGCAGGTTCTACTATGCGCCGAAGAAGGAAATAGTAGTCAAGTGATGTTGAAATATGTGAACACAAGCGTGGTTTTCCTGGAGATCCCAGACGAAACCACGCTTTCTATTAATATCTCCAACTGTCCCAACCGCTGCCCCGGCTGCCACAGCGAATACCTGTGGGAGGATATCGGCGCCGAGCTGGACGAAGCCGCCATCGACGAGCTGGTTGCAACCGTGCGCCGCGACATCACCTGCGTGTGCTTCATGGGCGGAGACTCCGACCTGGAGCGGCTCCAGCAGCTGGCGGACTATGTCCATGACCGCTACCCGGAGTATAAAGTCGGCTGGTACAGCGGACGCATACGCCTCCCGAAACACTTCGACCGCCAGAAGTTCGACTATATCAAGGTCGGGCCGTATCTGGCCCATCTCGGCCCTCTGAACAGCCCCACCACCAACCAGAGGATGTACCGCCGCTGCGCCGACGGCAGCTTCGAAGATATCACTTCCAAATTCTGGAAGTCACACCTTCAGTAAGATTTCTGTAGGACTTTTCGCTTTTTATCATTTATTTTGCGGCGGTTTTTTAAGGACTGAATGGGTCTTACAATCGTCATATTCGCAGTTACCATCGCCGCCGGGCTCCTTCTCGGAAGGGTCAGGATCAAGGGCATCAGCATCGGTTCCACCTGGATACTGTTCGTGGGCATCGTGCTCAGCCACTTCGGTGCGCAGGTTGACCCCGTGGCGCTTTCGTTCGTCAAGGATTTCGGCCTGATACTCTTCGTGTTCGCAATCGGCCTGCAGGTAGGCCCCGGATTCTTCCACTCATTCAAGAAGGGCGGCCTGAGCATGAACGGTCTTGCGGTGCTGATGGTGCTGCTGGCAGTAGGAGTCACGCTCGGCATCCATTACATCACCGGCGAAAGCCTCACCGACATGGTCGGCGTGATGTCAGGCGCTGTGACTAACACTCCCGGCCTTGGTGCCGCGCAGCAGACTGCCCAGGATGTGATGGCGGCCGAAGGCAGCAGCGCTGAGAACATCGCCCTGACGGTTTCTACCCTCGCTTCTTCCTATGCCATAGCATATCCCCTCGGCGTGCTGGCCGTCATCGGCCTGCTGATCGCCTACAAGTCCTGCTTCAAGGTAGACCTCGCCAAGGAGAAGAAGGCCCTCGAAATAGATGATGAATCTGCGGCCGAGACTGCCCGCCGCATGCACTGCGAGGTCGAGAATCCTGCCATCTTCGGCAAGAGCATAAAGGACATCGTGCACAGCCAGGACGCCAAGTTCGTCATCTCAAGGCTGATGCGCGACGGCGAAGTTTCGGCCCCCAACTCAGACACCGTACTCGAAAAGGGCGACAAGCTGCTGATTGTGACCTCGAACCGCTATGTAGACAGCGTCCGCATAATCTTCGGCGAGGAAATAGCGATGCACAAGAGCGACTGGGACAAGCTCGACAACACCTTCGTCACCCGCCGCATAACCGTCACCAAACCTTCGCTGACCGGCAAGACGCTCGGCAGCATGCACATCCGCGAGGCCTACGGTGTGACAATCACCCGTGTGATCCGCGCCGGCATCGAGCTGGTGGCCCAGTCAAACCTCATCCTTCAGATGGGTGATGGCCTTCAGGTTGTCGGTGCCGAGTCTGACATCCAGAGGATTGCCGGTTTCGTGGGCAACAAGAAGGAAAACCTGACCCACCCGAACCTTGCCCCGCTCTTCGCGGGCATCGCCCTCGGCGTAATCTTCGGCAGCATCCCCATCCATTTTCCCGGCATTCCTCAGCCCATCCGTCTCGGTCTGGCCGGAGGAACCCTCATCATAGCGATCCTTCTCGGCCACTTCGGACCGAAGCTGCATATCACCACCTACACCACCCTGAGCGCAAACATGATGCTGCGTGAAGTGGGCATCGCCCTGTTCATGGCTGCAGTGGGCCTCGGCGCCGGAGCGAACTTCGTGGAATCTCTGGTAAACGGCGGCTATTGGTGGATCCTTTACGGCTTCCTGATTACCGTCATCCCCGTGGCCATAATGATGCTGCTGTGCCGCTTCGTCTTCCATCTGAATTTCTACAAGATGTGCGGTCTGATCGCAGGCGGCTGCACCAACCCGACAGCTCTGTCGTTCTCGCAGGAAGCTTACGGCACCGACTATGTGGCTGTGAACTATGCCACAGTCTATCCTCTCACTATGTTCATGAGGGTGCTCGTGGCCCAGATGCTTATTCTCCTCGCTTTTGCAGCGTAACCCTTACGCCGGCCATGAACCACAGGCCCGGCTGGGGTATGTCCCCGAAATCGTAGTATTCTTTGTTAAGAAGGTTGTTGGCCCTCAGGTAGACCTCGAAGGCCGGACGACTGTATGAGAGCTTAGCGTCTAGCAGCGAATAGGGCTTTATGAGGTCGGAGCTGGTGGCGCGGTCCACATAGCGGAACGAGACGTTGGCGGTGAAGCCTTCTGCGATGCGGAAATCGGCCTGGGCTGTGATCCTGTGGCGAATGTACTCCATGGAGTAGAGGCTGCGGAAGCCGGCCTTCGTGTCCTTGTCCTGACTGATGTGGCTGTAGCCCAGATTGACGGAGCGTACGAAGAAGTTGCGCTTGCCGGTCAGCTCGCCGAACGACAGCTGAAGGGTGGCCTCCTGCCCGAAGGTGTCGAGGGTGGTGTGGTTGACAGACATCCACGGCGAGTCGTCCCCTGCTGAAACGTCCTGTATCCAGTCGATTATGTCGTGGCCTCGGTTGTAATAGACGGTGGCGACGGCCCTGACGCCCCTGTCGAGGAATTTCAGGCCGCCTTCGAAGGCGTGGAGCTTCTCAGTCCTGAGGTTGGGGTCGGCCTTGTGCCCGCCTACGGAATAATATAGTTCGGTGAAGGTGGGCATCCTGTACGATGCGTTGTAGGAGCCGTAGATGCGCAGCGCGTCGGTCAGCCGCAGGTTCAGCTCGACTCCCGGGTAGAATTTTATCCCTTCGGCACTTCCCGTATTGAAGGCGGCAGTGAGTCCGGCGGATGCCGTGAGTCGGTCCAGAGTGACGCTGTGCTCGGTGAAGGCGGTGTAGGCAGTCCTGGCCAGGCCGCGGACATACACCCCCTGAGGATCCTTCAGCGGTTCTCCGAGGTTGGTGCTGCGGATGGCCTCGTGGCGGGCTCCGGCGCCGAAGGTGCTGCGGCCAAGCCTTGAGTCGAAGCCGAGGTGGAAATCGGCCCCGGCGACGTTGGTCTTATGGTAGTTGAAAGGATATTTCTGAGGAGAGGCGCGGAACAGCTCGAAGCGGTCTTCGCCGTGGGTCCAGTAGATGGAAGGGGAGAAGTGGAGGGCTCCCTTGCCTTCGGCCTTTATGGCGGTGAAGGTCTTGAAAGTATGTTCGAACTGGTCGTCGTATTTCGGACTGTAGAAGGTGCTCGAGCCGAAGTCTTTAAGACTGGCTCCGGCCTGCCATCCGAGAGTAACTCCGGGAAGGTCGGCATTGCCGTGGTAGAAGGTTTTGAAGGCCGAAAAATCGCTGTTCAGGCCGCCGCCGGCGTTGCGGTTAAAACCGTCGGAGCGCTGGTAGCCTGCCGAGAGGGTGTTGTAGCTGTGCTTCCCCTTCAGGGCCGCAGAAGCGGCGGCGTTGCCGTACATGAACGATCCGCCCTCGAGGTTGAGGGAGGCCGAGCTCTCCCCGCTGTATTTAGTCACTATGTTGATGGCACCCACCATAGACGAGGCTCCGTGCCCTCTGGCCGCAGGCCCTTCCAGCACTTCAATATGGTCTATGTCGGCCAGATTGACGGGGAAGTCGGCCGAGTTATGGCCGGTCTGGGGGTCGGAGATGTCGATGCCGTTCAGCAGGATGGCGATCTGGTTGTAGGTGCCGCCGCGCATGCTGATGTCGGTCTGCATACCCATGGCGCCGCGCTGGCGCACATCCACTCCCAGAGCGTATTTCAGCAGGTCGTTTATGTTGTCGGCAGGGGCCGAGGCAATGGTCAGGCTGTCCATCAGGGCCACCGTGCGGGTGTTCTTGTGAAGGGGGACGGGGAGCCTTGCGGCAGTGACAGAGACGCTGTCTAGCACGTAATATGTCTGGGCGGCAAGTTTGTCTGCCGGCAGGAGCATCAACAGCAATACCGCAGCGTATGAAAAGTACTTTGCCAAGCTCTGTCTTTTTTAGGACTGCAAAGATAGTATTTTATGGCCCGGTGTTTGATAACTGTCCGGAATTTTAGTAAATTTGAAAGCTATTGACACTAATTACTCAGTAAAATGAAAAACAAATATGCCGTTATCGTCGTTGACATGCTCAATGACTTTGTTACAGGATCTATCGCTCATCCCAGGATCAAACACATCATCAAACCCATCAAAGAACTCTGCGACAGGGCTCGTGCTGCCGGCGTTCCCGTTGTATACGCCAATGACAGCCACACTCCCGACATCGACAAGGAGTTCAAGATCTGGGGCCCTCATGCTGTAGAAGGGACCTGGGGCGCCGAGGTAATCGATGAACTCAAGCCCAAGAAAGGCGATTTCATCATCCCCAAGAAGACCTACAGCGGATTCTTCGAGACTACCATGGAGCGCGTGCTCCGCGAGCTCGACGTCAACACCGTCATCATCACCGGCTGGCAGGCTGACTGCTGCTGCCGTCACACATCAGCCGACGCCTTCTTCCGCGGTTTCAAGATCATCGTTCCCAAGGAGACCACCGACACTCTCACCGACGAGGCTTATCTGGGCGGCCTTGAATACATCAAGAACATCTACGGCGGCAAGATCTGCAGCGTCAAGAGTCTGAAATTCTAAAACGACGATATATGGAACTTACACTTAAAGGCATTAAAGACAACGCCGCCGAATGGAAAGCCAAAGGTTTTGCTCTCCCTACATTCGATATCGAGAAAGTCCGCGAAGCTACCCTTAAGGCTCCTGCATGGATCCACTTCGGCGCCGGCAATATCTTCCGCGCATTCCAGTGCAACGTATGCCAGAACCTTCTCAACGCCGGCGTGCTCGACCGCGGTCTGGTTGTGGCAGAAGGCTATGACTACGAGATCATCGACAAGATGTACCGTCCTCACGACAACATCGGCGTGCTGGTGACTCTCAAAGCCAGCGGCAACGTCGAGAAGACTGTAGTGGCTTCTATAATGGAGAGCCTCGCAGCCGACTCCAACAACGACAAGGACTGGCCCCGTCTGAAAGAGATCTTCCGCAACGACTCCCTGCAGATGGTGTCATTCACCATCACCGAGAAAGGCTATGCCCTCCAGAACAACGCAGGCATCTACGCTCCGTTCGTAGAGGATGACTTCGCAGCCGGCCCCGGCAAGCCTCAGAGCTACATGGGCAAGGTCAGCGCCCTCGTATATGAGCGTTTCGTAGCAGGCGAGAAACCCATTGCCATGGTCAGCATGGACAACTGCTCTCACAACGGCGACAAGCTGTTCGCCGCAGTCCACGCCTTCGCTGAGGCATGGGAGAAGAACGGTGTCTGCAAGCCGGGCTTCAAGGCTTATGTTGAGAACAAGGCCAAGGTTTCATTCCCCTGGACCATGATCGACAAGATCACTCCGCGTCCCGACCCTTCAGTAGAGGCTATCCTCCAGGCAGACGGGCTTGACGTAGAGCCGGTGGTTACTGCAAAGAAGACCTTCGTGGCCCCGTTCGTAAACAGCGAGGAGTGCGAATACCTCGTCATCGAGGATTCATTCCCGAACGGCCACCCCGCCCTCGAGAAAGGAGGCGTGATGTTCACCCAGCGCGAGACTGTCGACAAGGTGGAGAAGATGAAAGTCTGCACCTGCCTCAACCCGCTCCACACCGCTCTTGCAGTGTCTGGCTGCCTGCTCGGCTTCGTTAAGATCTCTGAAGAGATGAAAGATGCCGACCTGAAGAAGATGGTGGAAATAGTAGGTTATAAGGAGGGTCTCCCCGTAGTTGTAGACCCGGGCATCATCAAACCGAAGGACTTCATCGACCAGGTTGTCAATATCCGCATCCCGAACCCGTTCATGCCGGATACTCCCCAGCGTATCGCCACCGATACCTCTCAGAAGCTTGCCATCCGTTTCGGCGAGACCATCAAGGCTTACGAGAAACGCCCCGACCTGAACGTGGCAGACCTGAAGGTGATTCCTCTCGTGTTCGCTCTCTGGCTCCGCTACCTCATGGGTGTAGACGACAACGGCGAGCCGTTCGAGCTCAGCCCCGATCCGCTGCTGCCGCAGGTTACCCCTGTAGTGGCCGGTGTCAAGCTCGGCGAGAAGTTCGATGTACACGCTACCGTTGAGCCGATCCTCAGCAAGGCCGGCATCTTCGGCGTCAATCTCTACGACACTCCTCTGGCAGCTAAAGTCGAGAAGTATTTCGAGCAGCTGACGGCAGGCAAGGGTGCCGTACGCAAGGTTATCCACGAGAACGTTTAACCGCACCAACCAATTAAACAATATATCATGAAAAAAGTAATGTGCTATATCGCAGCAGCGATCATGTCGATTTCTGCGATTACTGCCTGCGGCTCTCTGGGCTCTATCGTTTCCGGAGCTTCGAATGCCGGTGCAGTAGCCGGTAAAGCCCTCAAGGCTATCCTGGACAAGTACATCAACCTTGGCAACCTCGGCAGCATCCTCGGCGGCATGGGCACTCTCGACCTTACTGACTCAGAGACTGTCGCCAACCTTACCAAGATTGCTTCAAGCATCCAGGGCCTCAGTACCAACACTTCTTCTGACTATCTGGCGAAGTTCGCCCAGGGCCTCATCTCAGGTTCAGGCAAAGCTATCACCCAGGAAGCAGCGACTACTATCACCAACTCTCTGGCCGAACTTGCAAAAAGGCAGAGCATGACTACGTCGCTTACCAACGACGGCTCGCTCAGCCAGGCTGCCTTGCAGTCTACTGCCTATACTGTAGCTAACGCTCTGCGACAGATGCAGTAAGCCCCGGTTCAGGTTATAACGAAAAAGCCTCATCATTGCGATGAGGCTTTTTTCATTCGGGGAGGCTAAGATCAATAACCCATAAGGTTATGGAAATAGCTGTACTGCGAGCCGTGGCCTACGAAATTGATGAGGAGGTTGAAGGCTACGCCGGCGATGGCTGCATAGAGAACTTTCTTGGCAGCCTGCATGTTGTTTTTGCGGCGATATACGAAATACAGGACCACGCCGATCAGCGGGATGATGAACGAGCCGATGATGGCCAGGCAGCCGGCGTTGTTGCGCAGGATGCTGCCGCCTGTGCCGCTGTTGCCGCCCGGGTTGAGGTTGGGGAAAGGCCAGCTGCCCTGCTGACCCTGCTGCTGTTGCTGCTGGGTGCGGGCGTTGCCGTTCCGGTCGAAATCCGGCTGGGGAGGGAATCCTGTGTTGCCACTGTTGGTCTGGCCGCCGAAGCCGCCGTTGTTCCCGGTATTGAAGCTACCGCCTCCTGCAAGGCTGCCGCCGCAGTAGGGGCAGAACTGATAGTCGCTGGAAACGGATTTTCCGCATTTTGGACAAGTGATAGTCATAAGGCTTGGATGTTATTTCCCCAAAAATACAAAAAAAACTCTTTTCAGATGCCTCCTCCGTCGCTGAATTCAGGCACTGTGACGGCCTTGCTCTGCAGCAGCCTTGTGCCGGGCGGCACGTCGTGGGTCAGCCAGATGTTACCTCCGATTATCGAGTCGTGGCCGATGGTCACGCGGCCCAGGATAGAGGTGTTGGAGTAGACTGTGACGTTGTCCTCGAGGATGGGGTGCCTTGGAACCTGCAGCGGGTTGCCCTTGTCGTCATACTTGAAGTTGCGGGCGCCGAGGGTCACTCCCTGATATAGCATTACGTGGTCTCCGATGACGCAGGTTTCGCCTATCACCACTCCGGTGCCGTGGTCGATGCCGAAGTATGCCCCGATCTTGGCGGCAGGATGGATGTCGATGCCCGTGGCGGAGTGGGCAAGCTCGGTGAGGATGCGCGGGATCACCGGGGTGCCGAGTTCCAGCAGGGCGTGGGCGGTGCGGTAGTGCAGCATGACCTGGATGGCAGGGTAGCAGAACACCACTTCGCTGAAGCTGCTCACGGCCGGGTCGTTGTGGGCCACGGCTTCGATGTCGGTAAGAAGCAGGCTCTTTATCTCGGGAAGCTTCTTGATAAAGGCTTCGGCGATTGCGCTGCCTGTCTGCGGCATCAGCAGTCCGTAGAGGTTGGCTATGTCTTTGGCTATGCCTGCGGCTCCTCCGTAATAACGGGGAAAAATAACTGCCTTCACCAGCTCCATTATGTCTTCCAGAGCTTTCGGAGAGGGCAGGGGACCGCCGGTGCGGAGGGCCATCTTCTCCTCCTGAGCAGAGACGGCCTCCATCGCAGCGGTAATGTCTTTGAGTATTTCGTCCATATAATATTTATCCCTTTATGGGGTATTCTTCAAATGCGTAGAGAACGGTTGAGAGATATCTCTCGCCGGTGTCGGGCAGCAGGGCGACAATAGTCTTGCCGGCGTTGGCCTCGTCTCTTGACAGGGCCAGGGCGGCAGAGAATGACGCTCCTGAAGAGATGCCGACCAGCAGGCCTTCTTTTGCCGCGAGCTGGCGGGATGCCGAGATGGCGTCGTCGTCGGCCACTGTGATGACCTTGTCGATGGCGCTTGCATCATAGGTCTTGGGAACGAAGCCGGCGCCTATGCCCTGGATCTTGTGCTTGCCGGGAACACCTGTAGAAAGCACGGGCGAGCTGGCGGGCTCCACTGCGTAAGCCTTGACGGCAGGGTTGTGCTTCTTGAGGGCCTTGGCCACACCGGTGACGGTGCCGCCGGTGCCTACTCCGGCCACGAAGATGTCCACCTTGCCTTCGGTATCTCTCCAGATTTCTTCTCCGGTGGTCTTCTCATGGATGAGCGGGTTGGCGGGGTTGACGAACTGGCCGAGGATTATGCTGCCTGGGATGTCCTTGTTGAGCTGCTCGGCTTTGGCGATGGCGCCCTTCATGCCTTCTGCGCCCGGGGTGAGCTCGAGTTTGGCTCCGAGGGCCTTCAGCAGGCTGCGGCGCTCGAGGCTCATGGTGTCGGGCATGGTGAGGATGGTCTTGTAGCCTTTGGCGGCTCCTACCCATGCGAGGCCGACGCCGGTGTTGCCGCTGGTGGGCTCTATGATGGTAGCTCCGGGTTTGAGAAGCCCTTTGGCTTCAGCATCTTCAATCATTGCGAGGGCGATGCGGTCCTTTACGCTTCCGCCCGGGTTGAAGTATTCGAGTTTGACGATGATGCGGGCTTTCTGACCTTCGAAGCCTGAGATTTCAAGGAGGGGGGTGTTACCGATAAGGTCGGTGAGTTTGTTGTAAATCATGGTATGCGAATTTAAAAATGATTTGTCTATGAATGAAAAATAAAAAACCTGTCGAAATCGGATTGATTGACAGGTTGCGAAATATATATAGTGTTTTGCGGATAGTATCAATATGCACGACATCGCCTGCCAACCTTGCGGATAGCACAACAGCAACACATATTTGACATGATCTGCTTCATTCTGGGTGCAAAGGTATGATAAAACTCTGTATCTTTACAAACAATTCGCAAGAAAATTTTTATACCTATTATGAAAAAGATATTTACCATCGTCATCCTGACGCTCGTGGCCGCCCTTTCGGCTAAAGCCGAAGAGGCAAGGCTGCTCCGCTTCCCCGCAACCAACGGGAACTCCATCGTTTTCACCTATGCCGGCGACCTCTACACCGTGCCCGTAACGGGCGGCGAGGCCACAAGACTCACTTCCCACATCGGATATGAGGCTTTCGCCCACTATTCTCCGGACGGCAAGACCATCGCTTTCACAGCCGAATACGACGGCAACAGGGAAGTCTATGTGATCCCAGCCACAGGCGGCGAGCCCAGGCGCGTGACCTATACTTCCACCAATCCCCGCGACGACATGGGCGACCGAATGGGCCCCAACAACATGGTCATGGGCTGGACTCCTGACGGCAAATATATAGTCTACCGCAACCGCATCGGCGACGGCTTCGAGGGCAACCTCTGGAAAGTGTCTCCGGACGGCTCTATGCCGGTCCAGATACCCCTGCCCCAGGGCGGCTTCTGCAGCTACTCTCCCGACGGCAAGCAGCTGGCTTACAACCGTGTGATGCGCGAGTTCCGCACCTGGAAATACTACCGCGGCGGCATGGCCGACGAGATCTGGATCTACGACGGCAAGTCTGTCAAGGCCATCACCGACAACCCCGCACAGGACATCTTCCCGATGTGGGTCGGCGACGAGATTTATTTCGCTTCGGACCGCGACATGACTATGAACATATTCTGCTACAATACGAAGACCGGCACCACCACCAAGGTCACTGACTTCACCGGTTTCGACGTGAAGTTCCCGACCACCGACGGCAAGAGCATCGTATTCGAGAACGGCGGCTTCATCTACCGTCTCGACCCGGCCACAAAGAAGGCCACCAAGGTGACTGTCAGCCTGGCTTCCGACAATATCTACGCCCGCACGGAGCGCCGTACCAAGGTGTCTCCCAGCTCCATGGCTGTGTCTCCTGACGGCACCCGCGTGGCTGCCATCGCCCGCGGCGAGGTGTTCGACATCCCTGCAGCCAAAGGCGTGACCCGCAACATCTCCCGCAGCGCCAACTCCAACGACCGCAGCGTCGACTGGAGTCCGGACGGCAAGTATATCGCATGGGTCGGCGACGCTACAGGCGAGACTGAAGTGTACCTCTATGACGTGGCTGCCGGCGGCGATGCAAAGCAGCTCACAAAGAAGAACGACACCTACATCCGCTCCCTCCAGTGGGCTCCGGACAGCAAGCATATCCTCTACACCGACCGAAAGAACCGCATCGTAGAGGTGAGCCTCGACGGTAAGAAAAATGTCATCATGGAGAATCCCGCCGCTGAGTTCCGCGACGTGTCTTACTCTCCGGACGGCAAGTGGCTGACCTATTCGAAACCGGCCGCCAACCAGTACGGCATCGTCTACGTATACAATCTTGACACAAAGAAGGAATATGCAGTCACCGACGGCTGGTACGATTCAGGAATGCCTGAATTCAGCGCCGACGGCAAATTCTTGCTCTACACCTCGGCCACCGAGATGAATCCCACCTACAGCAACATCGAGTGGGACTTCGCCATGACCGACATGAGGGCTCTCTTCATGTGCATCCTCGCCAAGGACACCCCGTCTCCCATGCTGCCCACCGACGGCGTCGGCGCAGCTGACAAGCCCGCCGGTCCCGGCGCTCCCGGCGCTGCCGACAAGGGTGACAAGGCCGACAACGCAGTGAAGGTAGTAGTCGATCCCGACGGCCTGACCTCACGTAACCTCAAGATTCCCGTACAAGGCGCCATGGGCTACTACTGCGACGGCAAGAAGATATGGTTCAACGGCCGCGACGGCATCAAGGTCTTCGACTTCGCGAAGGGTACTACCGAGGACTGCGGCAAGGGCCGTTTCGCATACCGCTACGGCGACAAGAAAGCCATAATCATGGAGCGCGGCACCGTTTCTCTGGCCGACCTGCGCGAGAAGATGGCCGGCGAGCCCGTTTCGACAGCCGACATAGTGGTTGACATCGACTACTCACAGGAGTGGCCGCAGATCTTCGACGAGGTTTGGCGCGCCTTCCGCGACGGCTTCTATCTGACCAACATGCACGGCCGCGACTGGAACGCACTGAAGGAGAAATACTCAGTGCTGCTGCCTTACGTAAAGACCCGCCTCGACCTTAACTATGTCATCGGCGAGATGATTTCAGAGCTGGCCTGCGGCCACGCATACATCACTCCCGGCGAATATCCCATGGCCGACAAGGTTGACATGGGTCTGCTCGGCGCCGAGCTCAGCAAGGACGCCTCAGGATTCTTCCGCATCGACCGCATAATGCAGGGCGCTCCCTACCAGGCAAGCCTGCGCTCTCCGCTCACCGAACCCGGCATCGGAGTGTCTGAAGGCCAGTTCATCACTGCCATCGACGGAGTCTCTACAAAGGATGTGAAGAACATCTATTCTATGCTCGTGGGCAAGGCCGGCGTGCTGACCGAACTCACCGTCAACACCGTCGCCAAGGAAGGTGGCAAGAAGGTGGTAGTCAGGCCGATAGCTGACGAATATCCGCTGGTTCACTACGAGTGGGTACAGAACAATATCCGCACTGTCGAGAAGCTCTCAGGCGGCAAGGTGGGCTACATCTACGTGCCCGACATGAGCGCCGAAGGCCTCAAGGAGTTCGCACGCTACTACTATCCCCAGCTCGACAAGGAAGCCCTCATTATCGATGACCGCGGCAACGGCGGCGGAAACGTCTCTCCGATGCTCATCGAGCGTCTCCAGAGGGAGGCATACCGTCTGACCATGCAGCGCGGCAGCGACATGATAGGCACAGTGCCCGAGGGCACCCACACAGGTCCGAAGGTGATGCTTATCAACAAGTACAGCGCATCTGACGGCGACCTCTTCCCGTGGAGCTTCAAGGCCAACAACATGGGTACCGTGATCGGAACCCGCACCTGGGGAGGCATCATCGGCATCAGCGGCTCTCTGCCGTACATCGACGGCACCGACGTCCGAGTTCCTTTCTTCACCAACTACGACGCCGCCACCGGCCAGTGGATAGTGGAGAACCACGGCGTGGATCCTGACATCGTTCTCGAGAACGACCCTATAAAGGAATGGGCCGGCGAGGACGAGCAGCTCATCAAGGCCGTCGAGGTAGCTCTCGAGCAGATCAAGGACCGCAAACCGCTCCCGAAGGTTCCCGCACCGCGTACCTTCAAGGACCTGGGTCTGCCTCAGATAAAGTAAGGATTATTTCTCAAGCCTGATAAGGACAGGCAGATGGTCACTGTAGCCACCGGAAAAGAAATGATTTCCGGTGTAGCTGCGTTTGGGCACGCCGTGCTCCATCATGAAGTTGCGCTTGAAGATCTGGGCGTAGTGCCACTTGCTGAAACGGGCGATGTGGAAGCCCTCCGAGCCGCTGCTTTCCAGCAGCTGGCGGCACACCATGATATTGTCGAAAAGGGTCCAGTGATGGTTGTGGAGACTGGTTCCCTGGCCTTCTTCCATTAGGGTCCACATGGGGTTGAAGAAGCCGCCTTGCTCAACGTCCTCCATGTCGGCCACGGCGTGGAGCAGGTGGCTGAGCGAGAAGTCGGCGGGGGTGTCGTTCATGTCGCCCATGACAATTATCTTGATGCCCGGGTACTCGTCCCTCATCTGCAGTGCGTGGTAATAGATGGTCTCGGCGCCGGCGCGGCGGAACCCGGCCGATGCCGCACGGCCTCCTCGCCTGGAGAGGAAGTGGCAGACATATATTGCGAACATCTCTCCGTCGAGCAGCCCGCGGACTACCAGGATGTCCCTGCCGAAATATTCCCTGCCGCTGCGGAGGATGGGCTTCAGTGGCTGGCTTTCGAGCAGCTTGAAGCGGCTGGGGCGGTAGAGCAGGGCCACGTCGACTCCGCGCTGGTCGTTCGAATCGTAATGGACATAGTGGTAGTTAGCTCCGCTGAGCCTCTTCTGGCTCACCATGTCGTCGAGCACGCTGTCGTTCTCAACCTCTGAAACTCCCACCAGGGCAGGGAAGCCGCCGGGAAGGCTGCTGACCGCCTGGAATACCTCTCCGAGGTTCTCCAGCTTGCGCTGGTATTTTATCTGAGTCCACCGTCTGTTGCCGGAAGGGGTGAAATCATCGTCATCGGTGTTGGGGTCGTTTACGGTATCGTAGAGATTCTCGAGGTTATAGAACATTACTGAACAGACCATAGGGCAGAAATCGTTTTATACAAAATTAATAAAATGCAGCGTATTCTTTGTTATTTGCATCTATAATAAGTATTATTGCGTTCTTGAATAATCAGTTATAATGAAAAGAATATTAACGGCCACAATCATTTTGATGACAATCCTGACGGGTTGTACGGGCGAAATCAAGGAGAGGATGGCTGCGCTCGACGAGCAGATTACAAAGCTGGAGGAGGAACTCGAGAAGCAGAACACTACCATCGCATCTCTCTATGCCGTCCTGTATGCCTACCAGAAGAAGGATTTCATCACCGGTATAAGCCAGCTCGACGACAATGCCGGCTATGCCATCCATTTCAACTCCGCCGGAGATATCGTGATCTATCACGGTACTGACGCCCACGTCCCCAGGGTCGGCATCAAGCGTAACCCTGCCGACGGCAACTACTACTGGACCATCCAGTACGGCAGCGGCGAGTCGCAGTATATCATCAACGAAGCCGGCGACATGGTTTCAGCTGTCGGAATGGTGCCTCTGCTCAAGATAGAGAACGGCAAGTTCTACATCTCATACGACAGCCGCAAGACCTGGCAGTATCTCGGCGAGGCCGACGGCGCCAACGGTGATGACATCTTCAAGAAGATTTCATACAACGACGACTACGTAATCTTCGAGACTGAGGAAGAAACTTTCAAGATCCCGACCAACAAGCTGGTGCAGAATCTCCAGCAGAGTGCGACAAGCATCAACCAGAACATGAACAGCCTGTCCACCCTGATCAAGGACCTTTCCAAGAGAGCTATCTGCGTGGTCTCTGTCACCGACCTGATAGTCGACGGGAAAGTGGCGGGCTCTGTAGTGCTGCTTTCCAACGGCGAGAAATTTACGGTCAAGGACTGGATCGATAAAGGCAGCCCCTATATCTCTGCCGAGAAGGAAGCCACGGACTCTGTCTATTTCTGGGCTATAGTCTCTTCCGACGGCACGAAGAACTGGATCCTCGACAGCAAAGGCAACCGCATGGCCGCAACAGTAGTGGACCTGGATATTCCTGTAGTTGTCCCTGTGCTTGACAACAGCGACAAGACTTATTACTGGAACGTCGTAGCGGGAGGCGATACCACCCTGGTTCTCGACTCATACGGCAAGAAGGTACCCGTGACAAGCCACGGCGGCGAGCTGGCGCTTTTCAAGAGCGTCGACAACAGCGCCAGGGATTATCTTACAGTCACCCTGGCCAGCGGCGCGACAATCATGATTCCCAAGATTTACACGGTCGCCCTCAGCACAGAGTCGATCAGCCTCAAACCGGGCGCTTCCAAGGATGTGACATTCCGCGTTTACGGCATTGATGTCTATGCCAGGTACAATGTCATCACCCAGGGGGCTCTGACGGCGACGACATCCATCTATACTGACGACCCGGGCACCGGCAAGATTGCCATAAAGGCCGCTGCGGGATTCACCGGCAACGGCAAGGTAATGCTGGTAGTGTCTGCCGGCAACGGTTCGACCAAGACTATGGTCAAGACTATCAATGTAGCAAAGGAGGACTAGCAGATGAGAACATTCAGATACATAGCAATCCTTGCGATTACCTCTCTGCTCACCGTCTCTTGCTTCACTGAAGTGGAGAATGAGCTCTCGGCTCTGGAACGCAGGGTGGAGAACTTGAACAAGAAGCTGGCCATCATCAACGAGAACACCGAGGCTCTCCAGAAGATGGTCGACAAATACAATTCATACGTCTACGTCACTTCATACCGCCCCGTCTATTCAGGCAAGGATATCGTAGGATATACTATCCTTTTCTCCGACGGCACTTCCATCACTCTGAACAACGGTGTCAGCAAGGATGATCCCATCGTCGGCCTGAAACTTGGCGAAGACGGCATGTACTACTGGATAGTCACCGTCAACGGAAAGACGGAATTCATATATGACGAGACCGGACAGAAAGTGGCCGCGACAGTGGCAAGCCCCATCATGAAGATAGTAGACGGAGTATGGCAGGTGTCTTTCGACAACGGCTATATCTGGCAGACTTTCGACAAGGCCCAGGCTGCCGACGGCAAATCTTTCGTAGACAGCATGGTCACAAGAGGCAACTACGTCTACCTCTACCTCATCAGCGGCAAGACGGTGAGCTTCCCTCTCTATTCCCTCTATGAAGAATATGTGTCGCAGCTGAATTCCCTGAACGCCAACATAGAGGCTCTCAAGCAGGTTTACCGGGCTAAGGAGTCTAACAACTACGTCAAGAATGTGGTTCCGATCGTACAGGACAAGGATACGGTAGGATACAGCCTGGTGTTCAGCGATAACACTACCGTCACTGCATATAACGGCAAGCCCGCCGAAGGCCAGCAGATAACCATCGCCCAGTACACCGACGGTGCATACTATTGGGCCATAGTAGACGGCGACAAGGTAGAGTGGCTGTATGACGACCTCGACAGGATGGTGCAGGCCTCCCCGACCGAGGGTCTTACCCCCATATTCATGCTCGACAACTCGTCCGGCGACGGCAAGTACTACTGGGCATACAAATATGGCGAGAAGGGTGTCAAGATGTTTCTCTACGACAAGGACGGCAAGAAGGTAGTCGCGTCTGACGCCAATGTAATCCAGCTGTTCTCAAAAGTCGAGATCAAAGACAATTACGTGCTGTTTACCCCGGTTTCCGGCTCAGCGTTCTCCGTGCCCCGCTATGTTCCTTTCACCGTAGTGCTGAGCGCTACGTCAGTAAACGTCCCGGCATCCGGAGAAGCGGTGAAAGTTACCTATGAGCTCCGTTCGGTGCCCTCTACTGCGGCGATTACCGCCATCGCCGACACCGGCTATCATGCTTCGGTTACCAGGAAATACGACTCCGCTGCCAGGAAGCTCAGCGGAACCATTTCCATAACGGCTGAACCTACGGCCCCCGCCAAATCCACGCTGCTGGTAATGGTTTCAGACGGAAACGGAAACATAGAGACATACAGGATTTCATTAACCAAGAAATAGGTCAGGAGGAATGAAGATGAAAAGGATATACACCATAGTTCTCGCAGCGCTTTCAATGCTGTCAGTCATCTCATGTACCGATGACCTTATGGATACCCTCTCAGGGTACAAGGACCGTATCGCCAACCTGGAGACCACGATTACCAGGATCAACGAATACTATGCAAGCGCCTCAAAGATCATCTCGGCTCTCGAAGACCACGACATGATCAAGAGCATCACTCCTGTCAAGAACAACGGTTCCTATCTGGTTACTTTTGCCAGCGGTCAGACTCTGACGCTCATCCAGGGCATCGACGGCGTCTCTCCGAATCTCGGCATCAGGAGATACGAAGACGGGTTCTATTACTGGACAGTGCAGTACGGGGCTGAGGAGCCCCAGTGGCTGCTGTCAAGCCTCGGACTCAAGATCAGGGCCTCCGGTCTGACTCCCCAGATGAAGATAGAAGACGGCTGGTGGCAGTATTCATACGACGGAGGCGGCACCTGGACCAGGCTTTGCAAGGCCACGGGTGAACCCGGCTCGTCAGTGTTCAAGAATATCAGCATCAGCGACGCTTTCGTGACATTCACGCTGTCAACCGGCGGAGTGTTCCAGATTCCGACGGAAGCTTACTTCCTCCGTCTTGTCGACAAGTGCAACGACATCAACACCGAGCTCCAGAACGCCAGCGCCCTGCTTGCAAGAATCGACACTACTCTTGCAGTGAAGAGCATCACCCAGATCATGGAAGAGGAAGAGATTGTCGGCTACAAACTCGTGCTCAACAACGGCAAGGAGCTTGAGATCCGTTCCGGTAAAGACGGAGTTCCCTTCACCTTCGCCATCAAGAGGGATTACGACGACTGGCTTGACTACTGGACCATCAAGATAGGTGACGGCGACTTCGACTGGATGTACAAGGACAACGGCGAGAAGGCTCTGGCTTCTTCTATGTCCGGCTCTCCGATGCTGTCTGTCCGCGACACTCTCGGCGCTTTCTACTACGTATACAGTTTCTACCCTGACATCAACAACTATCAGTGGCTGCGCGACCCGGACGGCAACCTTGTGATTGCCAACCCCATCAAGCAGAGCGTTATGTTCAAGGCCGTAGCAGTGGGCACCGACGGCGTCACCCTTACTCTGGCAGACGACCAGGTGATTGCTATCCCTCTCTATTACGAGAAGACTCCTACCATCTCTTTCACCCCGCCGACAGGAATTACCTACGACAATCTGACATATCTCTACTCAAAGATAACTCCAAGCACTACCTACGGCGTGAATTATACCGTCAAGGACGCTCCTTCAAACTTGCAGATCGAGGCGATAGGTCTTGACGGAGCAAATGTGACAAAACTTACGAAGTCTGTCTCAGGCTCTACTGTCACCGGTACTATCACGTTCACTACTCCTGCAGCGTTCTCCGACCCGACAGGCACCACCAGAGTCCTGGTGTTCCTCACATGGGGCGGACATGTGATCATGCAGGTGCTGGAATTCAAAAACAGTTAGGATTGGGAGCCTACAAGCACATCATATTCGACATTGACGGAACTCTTGTAGACACCTACCAGACGGGGCTTGGTTCTCTCCAGGAGACAATCAAGGAATTGCTGAACGAGGACGTGTCTCTCAAGTCGCTTGAGAAGTATTTCGGCATACCCAGTTTCCTGACGGCCGAGATGCTCTATCCTCAGGATCCGAAGTTTTTCCTCGAAGTGTGGGAAGAACATTTTGTGGCCTTGCACCAGTTCTCCCATTTCTTCGACGGTGTGCTGGAGATGCTGGAACGGCTCAAGACAGAGGGCAAGAAGCTCGGCATAGTCACCTCCCGCTCCTTGATGGAACTTGAACAGGACCCCATAATGGCGCCGGTTATATACTATTTCGATGTCATCGTGACCTCCGCAGATTCAGACAAGCACAAACCCGACCCCGCTCCAGCCTTTGCCTATCTGGCAAAGGCAGGTGTGAGTGCTGCGGATTGTCTGTATGTGGGGGATACTGTGTCCGACGCCAAATGCGCTGCGGGCGCCGGCATCGATTTCGCGCTGGCTGCGTGGAACGGTATAGATGTAGATGCGGGAGTGCTTGCGAAATATCACGTCAGCAATGCCGACGAGATATATGCTGTCTGCTAGTATTTGTTTTCTTCCAGCCTCTTGTCCCTTCTCTTCTTGTTGCGGCCGGCATCGGTCTTGAGATATTTTGCCCACTGCTCTTCGGTCAGGATCTGCTGCAGCTGGGTGTCGATATATCTGCCCCAGATGTCGGAAGTCCTCTGGTACTGGCCTGAATTGGAAGGAACTCCTGCCTTTGCGAGCTTTTCCATCTCTTCATAATAGCTTTTGTAGGAATGCTGGAACATAGTGTCGACCTTGAACACCTGTACTATATCCAGTTCGAGGTCTCTCTCCAGCTGGTCGGCCATCTTGGCCGCCATTTCCATCGGGTCCGGCAGCTGGGAATCCTGCTGCTGGGCAGCTGCGTTGAAGCTAGCCGTCATTGCGGCTACTATGACGAAAGTGAAAATGAATTTATGCATAGTAGGTTTTTCTTATCTTTGTGGTGATACAAAGTTATAAAATAAAGAGTCGGTTTCGACAATGATTCTGACTTTATCAAAAATACTGCCAGCATGAAAAAAGCTCTCTTACTGTCTGCCCTTGCCGTCTGCCTTATTGCAAATCTCTGCCCGGCGGATGCATGCACCAATGTAATAGTCACCAAAGGCGCTTCGGCCGACGGATCTGTCATGGTCACTTACGCCGCCGACAGCCATCAGCTCTACGGCGTGCTGTATTACCACCCCGCAGCTGACTGGCCTGCAGCCTCCAAACTCGCCGTGCACAGCTGGGACGAGGGGTATTACCTCGGCACCATCGACCAGGTTCCACACACATACCAGACAGTGGGAAACATGAACCAGCATCAGGTGACTATCACCGAGACTACTTTCGGCGGCCGTCCCGGCCTGGAGAATGAAGGCGGTATAGACTACGGTTCGCTGATCTACATAACCCTCCAGAGGGCCTGCACGGCCCGCGAGGCTATTGCGATAATGGATGAGCTCACGCAGCAGTACGGCTATCCCAGCGAAGGGGAGTCATTCTCAATTGCCGACGCCAACGAGGCCTGGATCATGGAGATGGTGGGCAAAGGTTCCGAGAAAGGCACCGTATGGGTTGCCCGCAGGATTCCTGACGGATATATCTGCGCCCATGCCAACCAGTCCCGCATCCACACCTTCCCCCTGAACGACCCCGAGAACTGCCTGTATGCGAAAGATGTGATCTCGTTCGCCCGCAGCAAGGGCTTCTTCAGCGGCAAGGATGCCGACTTCAGTTTCTGCGACGCATACTGCCCCATCGATTTCGGCGGTGCAAGGGCCTGCGAGGCCAGGGTATGGTCTGCATTCAACATCCTCACCGGAGGCACTTTCAGCTGGGTTGACGACAAGGGCAAGAGCCATGTGGCAAAGGCCGACGACTACCTCGACTTCGCCATGGGCCACAACCTGACCCACAAGATGCCGCTCTTCGTAAAGCCGGCCGACAAGGTCAGCGTAAGGGCTCTTTCCAATGTGATGCGCGACCATTTCGAGGGCACTCCGATGGATATGACCCAGGATGTGGGCGCCGGCCCCAACCATGTTCCCTACAGGTGGCGTCCCATGAGCTTCACCGTCGACGGCAAGAGCTATGTCAACGAAAGGGCCATAGCCACCCAGCAGACCGGCTTCTGGCTCCTCTGCCAGTCACGCAGCTGGCTGCCCGACGAGATCGGCGGCATCCAGTGGTTCGGCGTGGACGATGCCGGCACTTCCGCCCTGACACCCATGTACACCAATATTACCGCAGTGCCCGAGTGTTTCCGCGAGGGCAACGGCAGCATGATCGAATACTCTCCGACCTCTGCATTCTGGCAGGTCAACAAGGTTACCCACTTCGCATATCTGATGTACGACCGCGTAGCTCCGGTAATCCTGAAGGAAGTGGAGAAGCACGAAAACCTCTGTCTCGAGGCAGTTGAGTTCGCCGATGCAAAGGCTGGCGACCTGCTGAAGGCCGGCAAGCGCGACGAGGCTCTGGCCGTGCTCACAGACGTGAGCTGCACTCTGGCCCAGAGGATGTTCTCACGCTGGCAGCAGCTCGAGAACGAACTGCTCGTGAAGTTCATGGACGGCAACATAAAGGTCCAGAATCCCGACGGCAGCTTCAAGCTCCAGACCGAAGGCACCGACATCCCGGCCAGTCCCGAGCATCCCGCTTTCCCCGAGCGCTGGCTCCGCGGCATCGTGCAGGACCATGGCGATATCCTTGAATCGAAATAATTACAGAAATGAAAAAGATACTATTTGTACTCTGTGCCGCAGCTCTGCTCTGCTCATGCGCTCCCAAAGGCTCCGGCAAGGCTCAGCAGGCAGCTGAATCTTTCCTTACCGGCTATCTTTCTATGGACATGGAAGGCATCGACGCATATTGCGACAGCCTGGTGCTGTCCAATCTGAACCGTGCCACCGAAGGCTGGCAGAATCTCGACACAGCCCTGCTGGCAAAGATGAAGGAAGCCGCTGCGAAGACCCGTTTCGAGATAGTCTCAGTAGAAGATGATGAAACAGAAAAGGGTAAAGCACATGTCAAATACATGCTTTACCCTATGGGTAACGATCATGGCCAGGAAATGAGTCTGACCTTGACGAAAGAGGGCGGCAAATGGCTTGTCAGCTCTCTCAGATAGCTAGAACAGAAGAGCTACTGAAACCTCGAGACCTGAAGCTGTGTCGCGCTTTACGTTAGTCGCCTGGCTGACGTATTCGTTTACATTTGCTACCTGGCCGAAGTTCCAAACGTATTTGGCGCTGATCTGGAATTTGCGCATAAGCTCTACTCCACCGCCGATACCTATACCGTAAGAGAACTTGTGGGCATCCCTGCTGAAGCTCTCGATGAAGTTGTATACCCTGTCTGTGATTGAAGACTTGGAGCCGGCGATGCGGCCGTCGCCAATTGCGAATCCCATGTAGGGGCTCAGCTGTACGAAGGGCCTGAGTGCGACGAGGTCGATGCCCCACTGCACATTGACGGGGATTTCGATATAGTTCATGGCCCAGCTCACTTCGTCGCCGAGTCTGACGCCTTTCCTTGAATAGAGGAGTTCAGGCTGCAGGGTGAATCCCATGATGTCTTCGGTCTGATAGCCGACGCCGGCATGGAAACCTGAGTAAGACCTCACGTCGAGGGCGAGAGCCTTGGCCTGGTCCTTAAGAGACTGGCTGAAATCGAGTTGGGTATAGTTCAGACCACCTTTGATTACAAGGCCTTCAGCATTGGCATTGAATGAGATGGCTGATGCGATAAACAGAGCCACGAGGGCAACTATCAATTTTTTCATTACAGTAATGATTTAAGTTTGTCTTCTATGTCTTGTTTGGGGACGGCGCCGACCAGACGGTCTACAAGCTCGCCGTTCTTGAAGAACAGCAGGGTGGGGATGTTGCGGATAGAGTATTTCATGGGAATGCCGTCGTTGTCGTCAACGTTGCATTTGCAGATGCGGACTTTGCCTGCATACTCGGCGGCAAGCTCTTCTACGATGGGGGAAACCCTTCTGCAGGGACCGCACCAGGGAGCCCAGAAATCAACCATAACCGGCAGTCCTTCAGCGAGGACGGCGTCGAAATTAGAATCAGTAATGTTAAGTTCCATAATTATTTGGCCTCTTTAGT
Organism: Bacteroidales bacterium; assembly: GCA_017617655.1. GTDB lineage: Bacteria > Bacteroidota > Bacteroidia > Bacteroidales > UBA932 > Equibacterium. Next base: position 24,448 of record JAFZVU010000047.1, on the reverse strand, counting down.
TTCATGCGAAATTAGCAATTATTTTGCCATAATACAAAATATCCGAAATCTGCCCTGCGATGCTTTCAGAGGTATGATTTTTGCTTATCTTTGCGCCTTCAGTAATTAATATATATTTAGGTGAGATCATATATTGCAGCGGTCGCCTTATTCTTTCTGACCGCATTTCAGTTATCAGCTCAGACCGGTCCCTTGCGCCTTTCACTTGAAGATGCGCAGCAGATGGCTGTCGAGCGCAACCGCACTCTCGAAAACGCATCGATAGATGTCAAGATAGCCCAGGCCAACAGATGGCAGGCGATAGCCAGCATGCTGCCCCAGGTCAACGCCAGCGGCAATTACAACGATATGTTCGGCTACAGGATGGACTTCGGCGGAATGTCCATCGCGCTGCCCAGCAGCGCCTCCATGGGTGTCACTGCTTCAGTGGCCCTGAGCGGCGCGCAGGTGCTGAACGCAGCCATGAGCAAGATTACCAAGCAGATGTCCGACATTACCGCACTGCAGACCGAGCAGACCGTGGCCAGTCAGGTGAAGACTCTCTACTATTCGGCTCTCGTCGCCGACCAGACTCTCGACCTGCTCCGCAGCAATCTGAAGGAGGTCGAGAGGCTCTACAATTTCTCCCAGCAATCGGTGGATGTGGGAGCTTCCGAGCAGGTCAGCGCCGACCAGCTGATGGTGCAGGTGGCTTCCGCCAGGACGGCTATCAAGAATGCCGAGACCAGCCTCGAGATGATCTACAACAGCCTCCGTCTCCAGCTCGACCTCGAGCCGGAAGTGGATATCGTGCTCACCGACTCCCTCGAGAAGCTGCTTGACGTGGATGCCGGCCTTGCCATGATGAACCAGCAGTTCAATCTCGACAACAACTATAACTACCAGCTTCTGAAGAAGAATGTCGAGCTGGCCCGCCAGCAGGTGGCTCTCAACAAATGGAGCCTCGCCCCGACGGTCAGCCTGGCCTACCAGTATTCTGCCAAGCACAACTTCGGCGACGGTATGGATATGACTCCTCCGAACACCATGAACGTAATGGTCAGCGTGCCTATCTTCTCGAGTCTCTCCAACACCAAGAAGATCCAGAGCGCCAAGATGTCCTACCAGAAGCAGCTCAATACTCTCGCTGAGACCGAGAACAGCCTGCAGATCCAGTATCGCCAGCTCTGCTACAACCTGCAGAACGCCCATGCGAAGTATGTCGACCAGAAGCAGGCCGTCGAAGTGAACAAGAGGGTCTTCGACAATATCGCCCGCAAATACGAACAGGGCTATTCCAGCGCGCTGGAGATGACCAACGCCAGCACCACCCTCATCAATTCCCAGAGTGCCTATGTGCAGGCGATCCTTGAGTTCGTGAACGCCCAGATAGAACTCGACAATCTGTTGAATAATTAAATACATCATTATAATGAAGAAAATATCAGTGTTAGTGCTCTGTGCGCTTGCAATTGTGACGACAGCCTGCCGTCCCAAAGTCATGATGGATGAACAGCCGCGCGAAGAGCTTGTTGAGGTTGCAGCGTTGACTCCGTCGACTATTGAAAGAGTCCTGTCCCTGTCGACTACGCTCGAAGGGTTCCAGAAGATGGACATCGCTCCTTCGGTGACGGGCCGTATTGAACATATCTATACAGAAGTGGGTACGAGGGTTTCAACCGGCTCCAACCTTGTGCGTATGGACCAGAACCAGTACACCACCACCAAACTTACATATACCAACCTTCAGCAGGAGCTGGCCCGCATGGAAGCCCTGGTAGCCACCGGCGCCATCTCTCAGCAGACTTACGACCAGACCAAGCTGAGCTATGACCAGACTGCCGAAAGCCTCCGCTTCCTCGAGGAGAACACCTACGTGAAGGCCAAGTTCCCGGGCGTCATCTCTGCCAAGAACTATGAGGACGGCGAGCTCTACAGCGGCCAGGCCATCCTCACCCTCACCCAGATCAATGTGCTCAAGGCGCTGGTTAATGTGCCCGAGTCATATTATCCCCTTGTCCACAAGGGCATGAATGTGGATGTCCTCTGCGACATCTATCCGGGTGAAGTCTTCCCCGCCACCATCGACATAGTTTATCCCACCATCGACCCGTCTTCGCATACCTTCCAGGTGCGCATCCGCATCCCCAACGGCGGCGAGCGCCTGCGTCCCGGCATGTATGCCTACACCAAGCTTGCCCTGGGCAGGGCTGAGGCCATGGTGATTCCTTACCAGAGTGTGCAGAAGCTCACCGGTTCCAATGAAAGATATATCTACGTCAACGACAACGGCGTGGCTAGAAGGGTGTTCGTCAAGCTCGGCGAGAGGTATGACGACAAGGTCGAGATCATGAGCGACGAGCTCACCCCCGGCGAAGAGATCATCGTCACCGGAGCCGAGAAGCTGGTGGACGGCGTGACACTTAAGATAGAAAGGTAATGAGTATCTATAAGAAAGCGATAGACAAACCGGTAACGACGCTTCTGATATTCGTTGCCGTCATGGTCCTGGGCCTGTATGCCTTCCGGCAGCTGCCCATCGACCAGTTCCCCGAGATGGACCCTCCGTACATCACGGTGATGACCACCTATCCCGGCGCCAGCGCCTCGGAGATCGAGACCAACGTGACGCGTCTGGTGGAGAACAGCCTCAACTCTGTCGACCACCTCAAGGAGATGACCTCTACTTCGAGGGACAACATGTCGATGGTTATGCTGGAGCTCGAGTGGGGCACCGACATCGACGAGGTGATGAATGACGTCCGCTCGTTCGTGGACATGCTGAAGGATGCGCTGCCCAGCGGCTGCACCAATCCTTATCTGTTCAAGTTCAGCTCCAGCGCGATGCCTATCATCGAATTCGCCGTCACAGCGAAAGAGAGCTACTCCGGTCTCGAGAAGATCCTCAACGACGATGTGATCCCGCAGCTGAACCGTGTCGACGGCATCGGCAACATCTCGGTGATGGGTGCTCCCGACCGTTATGTATATGTTGACATCGACCAGAACAAGCTGGACGCCTTCGGCATTCCGCTTGAGAGCGTCAGCAGCGCTATCACTGCGAACAACCTGAACCTGTCTTCAGGCCTCATCAAGATGGACAAGGAGCAGTACAACCTCGAGGTGCGCAGCGAGTATGTGGAGAGCAGCGAGATAGGGGATGTGGTAGTGACTACGACTCCCGCCGGCGCCAAGGTCTTCGTGAAGGACATCGCCGCAGTGCGTGACACCATCAAGGACCTGACCCTCGATTCGAAGGTAAACGGATCCGACGCCGTCACCATGATGATCACCAAGCAGACCGGCGCCAACACGGTGCAGATCTGCAAGGATGTCAACAAGACGATGAACCGTATCAAACGCAACCTGCCGTCCGACATCGACATCGACATAGTCTACGACTCTTCCGAGGAGATCCAGAACTCCATCACTTCGCTGGAGAAGTCTATCCTCTACGCGCTGCTTTTCGTGGTGCTGGTGGTGTTCGTCTTCCTCGGCAAGTGGAGGGCTACTTTCATCATCGGTCTGACTATTCCTATCGCGCTGATCGTGGCGTTCATCTATCTGGCGCTGACTGGCAGCTCGCTCAACATCATTTCGCTCTGCTCCCTGACGGTGGCGATCGGTATGGTGGTGGACGACGCCATCGTGGTGCTGGAGAATATCTCGAAACATATCGACCGCGGATCGAACCCTCGCGAGGCCGCCATCTATGCGACCAACGAGGTGTGGGTGTCCGTTATCGCGACTACCCTCGTAATCGTGGCCGTGTTCGTGCCGCTTACCATGCTCACCGGCATGGCGGGTATCCTCTTCAAGGAGCTGGGATGGATCGTGACCATCGTGGTCTGCACCTCTACTGTGGTGGCCATCTCTCTTACTCCTATGCTCTGCTCTCAGCTGCTCAAGGCCCGCAAGGTCGAGATTGACGAGACCGGTCATATTGTCGAGGTGTCTGAGAAGAAGACGTTCTTCGACAAGACTGTGGGCCGCGCCCTCGACGCCATCGACGGCTGGTATGCCGGCGCTCTGCGTGTGTGCCTGCGCCACAAGGCTCTGACTCTGCTGTTCTTCACGGCTCTCTTCGCCGCTTCGCTGATTCCCGCATTCATGGGCAAGATCGGTTCCGACTTCATGCCGAACTCCGACAACGGCCGCGTGAGGCTGACCATCGAGCTGCAGAACGGTACGCGCATCGAGCAGACGCTAAAGACTGCCCGCGCCATCGAGACTCGCATCCAGGAGCTTATCCCGGAGGTGAGGATGATTTCGACTTCTGCGGGTAGTACCGACGAGTCGGGCACCAGCGCCATCTTCTCTTCTACTACGAACAACACCATCCAGATGACTGTGGTCTGCACGAAGAAGTACGAGCGTACCCGCAGCATCGAGGAGATATCCGAGGTTATCCGCGAGGTGCTGGTCAATTATCCTGAGATTGTCCGCACCAGGGTTACTACCCAGGGCGGTATGGGCGGCGGTGGCGGTTCTACCGTCGACGTCGAGATCTACGGCTACAGTTTCGACGAGACCAATGTGCTTGCCGAGCAGGTGCGCAATCTCATAATCGACAAGGTGCCGGAGGCGAGGGACGTGACCATCAGCCGCGACAAGGACCGTCCGGAGCTGAACCTGGTCATCGACAAGGAGAAGGCTGCTGCGTTCGGTCTCAATGCTGCTACAGTTTCTACTTATGTGCGCAACCGCGTGGGCGGTCTGGCTTCAGGATATCTGAAGGAGGACGGCGAGGAGTATGACATCGTGGTGCGTCTGCGCGAGGATGACCGCAATTCGCTCAGCGACATTTATAATCTGTCTATCCCGACTGCTACCGGCAAGATCATAAAGCTCAACGAGATTGCTACTCTCGAGGAGTATTTCGCTCCGCCTACCATCAACCGCAAGAGCCGTCAGCGTTATCTGACTGTCAGCGCTATGCCTTACGACACTTCTCTGGGCGAGCTCGTCATGAAAGTGCAGGGCGTCATTTCCGGCGTGAATGTCCCGGAGGGAATCACGATGGCTATCGGCGGCGACTTCGAGGACCAGCAGGAGATGTTCGGCAATATCATAGCGCTCGCGCTGCTGATCATCTTGCTCGTGTATGTTGTGATGGCTTCTCAGTTCGAGTCGTTCTCGAAACCGGCTATCATCCTGCTTGCGATTCCGTTCGCCATCACGGGTGTCATCCTGGCTCTGTGGATTACGGGTACTTCGCTCGACATGATTGCGGCTCTGGGAGTCGTGATGCTTATCGGTATCGTGGTCAAGAACGGTATAGTGCTGGTGGACTACATCAATTTGATGCGTGACCGCGGCTATGAGCTGAGCGAGGCTATCGCGCTATCTGGCCGCAGCCGTCTGCGTCCTGTGATGATGACTGCTCTCACGACCATCCTCGGTATGCTTCCTATGGCGCTGAGTCGTGGCGAGGGTAGCGAGATGTGGCATCCGCTGGGTATCGTGGTTATCGGCGGTCTGCTGGTGTCAACTTTCGTGACCCTGATAGTCGTGCCCGTGTTCTACGCCGTTCTGTCGAAGAACAGCGACCGCAACAAGCAGGAGCGCAACCGTCGCAATTTCATTTTCATGCAACTGTCGCCCGACGACAAAGAGGAGAAATAAGATATGAAGAGTGTATTTATAGTTTTCAATCAGGCTAATACCGAGCGTGTAGAATACATGCTCGACGAGCTCGGCATATCTGGCTTCACTCTCTTCGAGCAGGTCCAGGGCCGCGGCTCCCGCACCGGCGAGCCCCGTCGCGGCACTCACACCTGGCCGGAGATGAATTCCGCCGTCATGGTCGTCGTCGAAGACGCCCGCGTCGACGAGCTCCTCACCACCGTCCGCAAACTCGACAACCGCAACAAAGCCGTCGGCGTCCGCGCCTTCGTCTGGAACATCGAGCAGATGGTCTAGTTCCGCGCGTGGCCTTCGGCAAGCTCGCCCTTCCGCGCGTGTCATCCTGAGCGCAGTCCCCGTGTCATCCTGAGCGAAGCGAAGGATCTGCCGGCACGGCTGCGGCAGCAATGCCTAGGGCAACCGCGATTTTATTCCACAAAATCGCGCCCCTCCGCCCCTTCTTTGCTCGGCAAAAAGGCCGGCCTCGCAAAGCGGGGTACCATGTTGCCTTGCGGCATTCTGCCGACAGCCAACAGTCGGCCATTTCCCGTTACTCGTAACACTCGTGCAAAAGTGTGCGCCGGTGATGTGTCCTACAGAGCGTATAAACGCGATTGACGGCGCACACTGGCCGTTAAACAGGGGGTGTGCGCTGCTCATTGGCCCTGGAAGCCTCTCCAGAAGGGGTGGTCGGCGCACACTTTGGCACGAAAGAATCCAGACCTGCGCGGCAAATCCGCGCGTACATATAATTATGTATTTTCCCAGTTGGACAATTTTGGTAAATTTGTAAAAATCAAGAAACATAATAATATGAAAACCAGATTCTCAAGCAAAAAGATCTTCGTGGCGCTGTTGGTGATGGCATCTCTTATCCCCAGCTATTATGCAAAAGCCCAGCAGGATTTCACTTCGATAGAAGCGCTGATGCAGAATAAGCAGCAGGCCGAAGCTGAAATGGAAAAGAAGGCCAAGGCTCAGCAGGAGGCGGGCTGCAAGATTATCGAAAGCAGCCGGGACACTCTCATCGGCTCATGGCATTCCAGCAAGAACACGATTACCAGCAAGAAGATGCACGAATCTGGCCCCGCCCAAGGGGAGTTCATATCTTATAAGGTGGATTACGCCAAAGGTGTCATTGAATGCAACGACGGCGCTGTCGTAGCAAAGCTTCTGGACGACGGCCTCGAGATTCTGGACAACGGCATGAAGGTTACGATCAATAACGGAGGCGTTGCCATCAACGGTGAGTCCTGCGGAGTCGTGACAAGGCAGGATATCACCATCTATGGCCGCCGACTGGGCTATTTCTCTTGCGATGCCACCAGGGAACTTGTGGCCTTTTTCTTCCTGCACGACTATCTGAATCCTGCTGACCTTCAGAAGATGAAGGTGGCCCGTGAAGAGCAGAAGAAGAGAGAAGCCGAGGCGGAGGCTGCTTTCAAGGCGAATATGATGACCATAACTGCCGGCAATTTCACTTCTCCGACCGGAACAGTTATCGGCAAGATAACAGCGGGCGGCGATGTCTACAACAAAGCCGGACAACGTGTCGGCCACGTTTCTTCTGACGGAAAGGTTACCAATGCCAGCGGCACGGCGGGTTCTTTCAATGCCAAAGGCATGGTGTACGACAAGACCGGCTCTCCGATAGGACATATCCAGCCGAACGGCTCTGTTGAAAATGCAAGCGGCTCCCGTATAGGACAGATATACAATGACGGCAATTATGGCGACCGCTCAGGCTCCACTGTGGCTAAGTTCTCTGGAACCGGCAAATATGTCGCTGCCGTCTGCTACTATTTCTTCTTCAGCAGCTCTATCCGGTAAAGGGGCCATTCTTTAATGATCTATAAATGGGAAAATCTATTTCTGGGGGTATAGGGCAGGCGATAGCTGTCATACTTCTGCTTTCCGGTCTGGGCCTTACGCTTTGGAATGAATACAGGACCATCAGGGTTTCTCTGATGTTGAACAAAGCGGAAAAGAATATTGTAGAGGTGGAACCTTCAGGGATTCCGGATCCGGCATGCGATGGAGAACTTGTCCATCTGACAGGCGTAACTCAGGGGGCTGGGCCGATAAGGGACTTGGAGACAGGCGTGGAAGCCGATGCTCTGCTCCTCAAGAGAGAGGTAGACTATTTCCAGCTGGCGGAATATCGTGATGACGCAACGGATGAAATAACCTATTATGAAGACTGGGTGGACAGACCACTCAGTTCCCAGGACTATTATAAAGCCGAGAAGAGGGACGTCAACTTCGTTTATGTCCGTCTGGCCGACAGGAAAGATACCTGCAGTACGGTGACTTTGGGAGGATACCGGCTTCCGAAGGATCTGATCGGGTGGGTCAGGGATTATACCACCGGCATGCGCATAACTATCCCGGAAGAGAACATGTCTGAACTGCGTGCCCAGGCCCGGAACGCATCGAAGGGAAAAGGCGACGTCCCTGTCCATATATTCGGCAATGTCATCTATGTCGGCCCCAATCCGTCTGAGCCGCAGATCGGTGATGTCAGGATAGAATACAGCATGGTCCCGCACGGCGAAGTTTCGGTGCTTGGCAAGGCGCAGGGTGACGAAATAGTCCAGTACGGCAGAGGAAGGGAATTCCACATCCTCTCGATAATGGAAGGAAACCATAGCGCAGCCGAAATCCTTGACGAAGAAAGGGAAAACAACCGCGGCGGCGGCATCCTCGTGCTCATTTTCGGCTTGATCCTGACAGCCCTCGGCCTGGTGGGCTCCCTGGACCTGATAAAGTCACTGTTCGGAAGAAAAACAGCTGTAGAATAACCTGCCTACCTGCGCGGCAGCGGGGCGCCCATGGCGGAGGCGTCGCGGGTGCCGTCGGCGGTCAGGTCGAAGACCATGAATTCGGGGGCGGCAGCGGTGTAGGGCTTCCAGCCGAGGCCCGGGTCGCCAGTCTTTGCGAAATTGGTCCAGCAGCTGACAACGTGCTCGGCGAGCTCCCAGTCGGCTTTGGTGAACGGCCGGTCGCCGCGGTCCAGCGACTTGAACATGTACCAGAGTTCGGATGAGTGGAAGGCTCCCTTCATATCGTGTGAGCCGGCTTCGTCGTCCGGCAGGGCGTGAGCGAACTGATAGGCGTAGACGGGCTTGCCGGCGGCGCTGCGCAGTTCGCAGAAGCGGCGGATGCCCTCTTCGGGATTGCCCATGTCATCGCGGGTGTAGCCGATCATGTATGGTATGTCTTTGATGCGGCCTTCCATCGCAGCATTATCGAAGCTTTCCGTAGACACATAGCCGTCTATGAGGGGAGAAGTGGACAGACGGACATTGATGCCGGTCTCGGCGGTGTAGCGGGCTGGCAGGCTCATCAGCTCTTCGGTGGAAGCGGCACGCATCTTTTCCAGGGTGTCATAGCCTGCCCAGTCGAGGCCCGCCTTGTAGGCTTCGCCGAGGAGGATCATCTGCGAAACGGTGGGCTGGGTGACTGCCGGGGCTCCGGCGGGACGGACGTTGACGCCGCCACCACTCTGGATGATTGCTTTCTTGATGAGGTTGCCGGTGAGCGGCGAGGCGACGAGGGTCTTGACGCTGCCTGCACCTGCACTCTGGCCAAGGATCGTGATGTTATCGGGGTCGCCGCCGAACGCTGCGATATTGTTATAAATCCATTTCAGTGCGGCAATCTGGTCCAGGATGCCGTAATTGCCGGAAACGTGGTGCGGGCTTTCTGCAACCAGCAGCGGATGGTTCATGAAGCCGAAGATGCCGAGGCGGTAGTTGATGGTCACTAGCACTACGCCCTTCTCGGCCCAGACCTTGCCGTCGAACTCGGGCTCATAGCCCCAGCCGCCGGTGTATGCTCCGCCGTGGATCCACATGGCCACGGGCAGTTTCTTGTCAGGCTTGCCGGGGGCCGGAGTCCAGACATTCAGATAGAGGCAGTCCTCGCTGAATTCGGGGTCTTCCCAGTAGAACTCGCTGGTCCAAGGATTGCTGGAATCATGCTTGGCCTGCATCGCTCCCGGACCGAAGGTGTCGGCTATCTTCACGCCGTCCCACGGCACGACGGGTTGCGGCTCCTTCCAGCGCAGGTCACCTACCGGCGGCGCCGCGAACGGAATACCCTTGTAGATATACACACCCTTGACAGAGGATTCAACTCCCTGGATCTTGCCGCCCTCGATTTCGAGAACAGGATTTGCGCTCTTGCACCCGGCAAGCGCCACGGCCATCACAACAGCCGCAAAAAATGAAATGGTACGCATAGTCTTAGTCTTTATGAGTCTAAGTTAGTGAAAAGTATTTCCACAGTATGAATTTGGTGCGCATTTCTTCATATTGCCGCCAAAAATCGTTGTTTTCGCGGCAAAAGTGCGCAAGGTCTGCAAAAATGTCGCAGACCTTGTGCGCTCGATTTTTGTAAAAGGCTGAATAATAGTGTATTGCGTTTTTGGGGTGCACAAGGCGTGCGTCATTTTTGCAGACCTTGTACGCCAGGACTACTGACCGGCGACAACTAAAGTCTGAAGGCGAGGTAGGTGATGGGTTTGCCTTCGGCGAGCCACATCTGTTCGTAGTAGGTTTTGACGCAGAGGATGTCGTCGGGGTCGGAGGCGCGGCCGCTGCCGTAGATGTCAGCGTTGCACTCGAGGATTTCGAGCCCCTGCGACTGGGCCACTTCAAGAGAAGATTCGTAAAGCAGCACGCTGTCCGTCTTGAGATGGACGATGGCGCCCTTCTTCGTGAAGGCACGGTAGCGGTCGAGGAAGAGGGGAGAAGTGAGCCGCTTGCCGGGCTTCTTCGGCTGCGGGTCCGCGAACGTGATCCAGATCTCGCTGACCTCGTCCGGCCCGAAAGCCGACTTGATGAAATCGATGCGGGTGCGCAGGAACGCCACGTTGCCGAGAGCGTGCTCCGTCGCATATTTGGCCCCCTTCCAGAGCCTTGCCCCCTTGATGTCGATGCCGATGTAATTCACCGAAGGGTTGCGCTCCGCCAGAGCCACGGTATACTCGCCGCGGCCGCAGCCCAGCTCCAGCACGATAGGATTGTCATTGTGGAAGACCTCGGCGTTCCAGCGGCCCTTCACCGGGAAATTCCCGGCCAGCATATCGTCGGAAGACGGCTGCAGCAGGCATCCGAAGGTCTCGTTCTCACGGAACTTTGCAAGTTTGTTCTTTCCGCTCATATCATCAAGTTTCGCAAGAATCAATTAGAATGGCGTCAGTGAGCTTGCGAACCTCAGTAGACGCGCAATGAAAAAGCCGGAAGGTATCACCTGGACGGCGTATAGTGGAAACCCAGCGAATGCAGCCCCTTGTAGCTCTCCGGGCGGGCGCTGACAGTCCACACCCCGGCCTCGCGGCTGCTGACGCCGGAACGCCAGATCCACTCTATGTTGGCGTTCCAGTTCTGCTCTATGTCAAACTTGGTATAGGAATCTCCCGCCGCCTGCGCCCGCGACTTGTACAGAGGGAAGACGACAGTGTCGCGATAAGTATATCCCGACGGCGAAACAACCTTGACAAACAGCCGCACGCTCTCGCGATCAATCTCGCCCAGGTCATAGCGGCAGCAGAAATAAGTGGAGTAGCTGACGGTAGAGTCCATGTCGAAGCTGAACACAGCCTCATCGACGCCGTCCCTGTCGAGAACGGCATACTGATAACCCTCCTGCGGCTTGTGGCAGGCAGTCACCAGCAGACACACGAGCGCCAGACGCGCAAGCATCATACATGCGGGCAGCGGACACGCAAACAACAGGACGAAGCTATGACTCCTTCTTGTTCCCATGGTTGCGGCGGCCTTTGTGTCTCCTTGATTTGCGTTTGCTTTCGTCGAAACGAGTGATGCTCTCATCTCCGGCCGCACTGACGAAGCCAGTCTCAGCCTCCTTGTCGGCATCGGAAGAATTGATGCTCTGCAGAGAATCCGGTTTGGCACCCTTGCGGTTCATGGCCTGCACCTTGCGCACCTGGTCGATATTCAGGGCGAAGATGTTGGTCAGGCTGTTCTTCTCGTAAGAGAACCACATGATGCCGCCGAGGATGTCGGTCTTGACCAGCCAAGCACTGCCGTCCTTGAACTCGAGCGGATCCTTGACGATGGGGAACTTGCTGCGGGCGTCGATGTAAGTGGAAGCCTCGTAGTTGATGCAACATTTGAGCTTGCTGCACTGTCCGGCCAGCTTCTGGGGATTGAGTGACAGCTCCTGGCAACGGGCGGCCTGGGTATTGATGGAATTGAAATCGGCCATGTAGCATGAGCAGCACAGCGGGCGGCCGCAGACACCGATGCCTCCGATGAGGCCGGCCTCCTGACGCGCGCCGATCTGCTTCATCTCGATGCGGATGCCGAATTCAGCGGCGAAATCCTTGATGAGCTGGCGGAAATCGACCCTCTCGTCGGCGATGTAATAAAAGATCGCCTTGGTGCCGTCGCCCTGGAACTCCACGTCGCCTATCTTCATGCTCAGCCCGAGGCCCTCGGCAATCTGGCGGGAGCGGATCATGGTCTTGTGCTCGCGGGCGATAGCCTCCTGCCACCTTTCGATGTCGAGGATCTTGGCCTTGCGGTATATCTTCTTGAACTCGTAAGTAGAAGGGTCGATGTGATGGCGGGCCATCTGCCTTGCGACTATGGGGCCTTCGAGGGTGATTATGCCCACGTCATGGCCGTAGGCCGCCTCCACCACCACGATGTCCCCGATCTTGAGGATGAGGCCAGAAGTGTTGCGGTAGATGCCCTTGTGAGTGTTCTTGAAGCGCACCTCGAAAAGGTCCTTGCAGGCGTCCGAGTTGATGCCGTCCAGCCAGTTGTAGGCCGCAAGCTTGGAGCAGCCCAGGCTGTAATTGATCAGCAGCTCGTTGTCTTCAGTCCTCTCGACAGTGCATGCCCTGGAACAGTCGTATATCTTTTTATCTTCCATTGTGTCAGATGTACATGTAAAAACGGTTGCAAAGGTCGACGAAGATGAGCTTCGCGTTTACATTGCTCTCAATTGCCGAAATGGCGGTGTCCAGGCTGGCAAGCGCCTTGCCGTAGAAGTCCTTGTTGATGCGGGAGGCATAGCTCCCGAGCTCCTCATATTCACCCTGCGTGGCAAAGGCAATCTGCGGGACACCGTTTGCAAACATATATATTTTCCGGATATAATTCTCCGCGTAGATGCAGAAATCTCTCTGCTTCTCGCGGCCCGGGCCGGTCAGCGCCTCGGCCACGGCCAGCAGCTTGGTGAGGTTGTGCTCCAGAGCGGCGTCCAGCAGGCTGCGGATGTCAGAGGTATATTCGTCGGAAAGCTCCTCCTCGCGGAGCATCTTCAGCGCGCTGCCGTAGCTTCCCCGCGATACGCGGGCGGCGATCATGGCCCTGTCGGGGTCGGCGCCCTCCTCGCGGCAGAGGATATCGCAAATATCCTCCGGAGTGTCCGGCAGCAGGCGGATTATCTGGCAGCGGGAGAGGATGGTGGGCAGCAGCTTGTCCGGCTTGTGGCAGACAAGGAAGAAGTATGTGCCCTCCGGCGGCTCCTCCAGCAGCTTCAGCAGCTTGTTGGAAGCCTCGGCGTTCATCTTCTCGGCCAGATAGATTATCATCACCTTGTATTCCGACTCGTAGGGCTTGAGGGACAGCTTGCCGATTATATCCTTGGCCTCATGCACAGAGATGTTGCCGGCCTTGTTCTCGAGCCCCAGGGCGTCGAAGAGGTCCTGCTCGTCGAAATACGGGTTCGACAGCATCAGCGAGCGGAATCCGTCGAGGAAGTAGTCCGAAATGGGATGCTTCTTCTCCGACTCGCCGAGCGACGATATGGCCGCGACGGGAAAGACGAAGTGCACGTCCGGGTGGATCAGCTTGCCGTGCTTGTGGCAGCTGTTGCACACTCCGCAGCTGTCGCCGCCGCTGCGGTCCTTGCAGTTGATGTATTGGCTCAGGGCCAGCGCATAAGCAATCGCGCCCATCCCTTGCTCTTCGACAAACAGGAGGGCGTGACCCATTTTTCCGCCATCGACCATTCCGGCCAGATTGGCTTTCAGGGCTTCATTGCCGTGTAATTGCGCAAACTGCACGGAGCTATACAGTCATTATCTCTTTTTCCTTGGCTGCGAGCAGTTCGTCTACTTTCTTGGTGAAAGTGTCGGTGTCCTTCTGGACGGTCTCTTCGCTGTCCTTCTCGACATCCTCGGGAAGACCCTCTTTCTGGAGCTTCTTGAGGGTGTTGATGGCGTCGCGGCGGACGTTGCGGATGCTCACCTTGGCAGTCTCGCCTTCGTTCTTGGCCTTCTTGACCAGGTCGCGGCGGCGGTCCTCGGTGAGGGCGGGCACGTTGATGCGGATAATCTCACCGTTGTTCTGAGGAGTGAAGCCGATGTTGGCGTCCATGATGGCCTTCTCGATGGGGGCGATCATGTTCCTTTCCCACGGCTGGATGTACATAGTCTTCGCGTCAGGCACCGAAATGCTGGCTACCTGAGGGATGGGAGTCATAGTGCCGTAGTAGTTCACCAGCACGTTGGCGAAAACTGCGGGGTTGGCTTTGCCGGCGCGGTAGGTCTTGAGCTCCTCGTCGAGGTGCCTTACTGCGTCCTGCATCTTTTTCTTGCTGTCTTCAAGGACAGCCTTGGCTTTCTCTATCATGATAATTTCGTTTTTATTATTTGCTGTTGCTTACTACGGTTCCGACGTCCTTGCCGTCAACGACGAGGGCCTCGAGGGTACCGGGTTTTGTCATATTGAAAACTATGATGGGCATGTCGTTCTCGCGGCAGAGCGTGAAAGCGGTGCTGTCCATTACTTTGAGTCCATCGGCGATGGCCTTGTCGAAGCTGAGCGCGGTGTATTTCTTCGCGTCCGGATTCTTGTTGGGGTCGCTGTCGTATACGCCGTCGACCTTGGTGCCTTTCAGCAGAGCGTCGGCCTTTATCTCGCAGGCACGCAGGGCAGAGGCAGAGTCGGTGGTGAAGAAGGGATTGCCGGTGCCGCCGCCTATTATGGCCACTCCGCCTTTCTCCATGAACTCTACGGCCTCGTCACGCCTGTAGTATTTCGCCATGGGCTCCATGGGAGTCGAGGTGAACACTTCGGCCGGCACGCCTGCCTTCTTGATGAAGATCGACAGGGCGATGCTGTTGATGACGGTGGCGAGCATACCCATCTGGTCGCCGCGCACGCGGTCGAAACCCTGGTCTACGCCTGCAAGGCCGCGGAAGATGTTGCCGCCGCCGATAACTATCGCAACCTGCACGCCGCTGCGCACTACTGAAGCGATCTGAGATGCATAAGATGTCAGGATGGGCTCGTCGAGACCCTGTCCGTCCGGCCCGCCTATGGCTTCGCCGCTGAGTTTGAGGAGTATTCTGTTGTACTTCATGGTTCTGTTGTTGTAAACAAACAAAATTAATGAAAAAACTTCTAATTCTAAACAGGCACTAATCGCACGCAAGAACCGTCATTTCGCAGGCCTTGCAGTCGAAGGCCAGCTGCAGCCGGCGGCCGTTGTTCACGAGGAATAGCGGCTCTTTTGCAGTACCCCCGGCCAGCCTGCCATCGGCCCTCTTGCCGAACTTCGGACAGAGGCCCAGATCGTAGCGGATGCAGTAGCGGCTGCGCATCAGCACTCCGTCGGCGGCCTTCCTTTTCTGCGGCGGGACGGGAGCCCCGGTGGGCTTGTAAGCAGTGCGGCTTGCGGCCATAATCTCGGCCATACGGGCATCCAGCATGTCTGCCAGCTGGCGACGGAAACCGTTCAGGGCGGACAGCGGGTAGAAACGCACGTCAGTGTCGTCTACCGACATTACATGGAACATATATGACCCGGAGCGCTTGCCCATCTGCCTGCGGATGTTGCCCACTGCGCTGGCTATGTTGAGGGCGGGCGGGTAGTCGCCGTCAATGGCGAGGGTGACCGAAGCTCCCGCGGCGCTGACGGCCGTAATTGCGCCGGCCGAGAAATCCACCGTCACATCGATCAGCCTCTCCGGTTTGGCGGAGGCCAGCTGCTTTTCAAAAGCTATGCTGTAGTTGCGCCAGATGGCCTGGCCGGTCCGCAGCCCTTTCGTGGACTTTATCTCGATGCGGGCCCCGGTGCAGCGGTCGGCCCGGAAGCCTGTCTGCTCGCCGTTGGCCGATACTGTGCACAGCCCGTCGCCGTTATGGATCTCGAGGCTGCCGTCGAGCTCGATCCAGCCGTCACCCTTCGCCACTATCTTCCCGGCATATTCGCCCTTCGACTTGGTGCTGTCTCCGGACAGCCATCTGCCCCTGGCCCCGTCTATATAAAGCTCGGTGAAGCCCCTGTTGAAGGTAGCTTCGAGGTTAGGGGTGAAGCCCGAAACCACCCTGCCGGCAGATGAGCGGCGATAGCCCGCATGCTCCGCGATGAAGCGGTCGAGGGCGAGGCTGTAGTGGCGCACGGTGTTGCGCACGTAGCTTTCGCTCTTGAGCCGCCCTTCTATCTTGAAGGAGCAGATGCCGGCCTCGGCCAGCTCGGCGATGTGGCTGTCGAGGCGGTAGTCCTTCAGCGACAGCAGCGGGTAGTTGCGCACCAGAGTCTTGCCGTCGGAGTCCACGAGATCGTAGAGCGAGCGGCAGGCCTGGATGCAGGCTCCGCGGTTGGCGCTGCGGGTGGTGAGGTGTTCGCTCAGGAAGCATTCTCCGCTGTAGCATACGCAGAGGGCACCGGCCACGAAGAACTCCAGCTCGCAGCTGACGGCTTCACGGATGGCCTTTATCTGCTCCAGGGACAGCTGCCTTTCCAGCACGAGCCTCTTAAACCCGAGGGCTTCCAGTGCTGCGGCCTGCTGCGGAGTGCGGCAGACTGCCTGGGTGGAGGCGTGCACCTCGACGCCTCCTAGATCCTGCTCCAGCAGACGGTAGTCCTGCACCAGGATGGCGTCCACCCCGGCCTCACGGAGCTCCCGCACCAGGCCTGCGGCCTGCGGCAGTTCGTCTTCGTAGAGCAGTGTGTTTACTGTAGCATAGACCTTCGCGCCGAAGCGGTGGGCGTACCGGGCGAGGGCAGCAATGTCCTCCACGGGGTTCCCTGCGGCCTCGCGTGCGCCGAAAGAAGGTCCTGCGATATATACGGCATCGGCACCGCAGTCTATTGCTGCAATGCCGATGTCCTTATTTCTGGCAGGAGCGAGTAGCTCGAGCTGCGTTAGTTGCATTTGAGGGTGGTGATGTAGTAAGTAGCAGCCTCACCCCACTTAGCGTCACTCTTGATCTGTTTGAAGTAGCTGCAAGCCTTGCCATTGTTGCCGGCGCCCATGTAGGCGGTACCGATCTGGTAGATGGTCTGGGCCTTGTCAGCAGCCTCGGGATTGAGAGCGAGATAAGCTTCGAAAGCTTCAGCTGCAACCTGGTTCTGTTTGAGGCTGAGGGCGGCAGTACCGATGAGCTTCTGAGCGTTGGCGCTGTCGTTGTTCTCTGCTGAGAGCTGAGCGTTCTCGAGCATGCCTTTCATATCTTTCTCTTTCTGGCATGCAACGGCTTTCTTCAGGTAGATGTTGGCAAGCTGTTTCTTGGCGTTAGCTTCCTGGCCGTTCTCGGCAGCCTTGGTGAAAGCTTCGACAGCCTCGTCAGCCTTGTCGTCTGCTGCGAGAGCCTGACCCATCCTGAACCATGCTGCACCGTTGGCGGCGTCAGCTTCTACGATAGCCTTGTAAACTTCAACGGCAGCTGCGTAGTCCTTTGCGTTCAGCAGGGCGCCAGCCTTGGCGTTGAGCATCTGAGGAACGAGCTTCTGTGCCTCTGCTACAACTGCGTCGTTGTTGGCGAAGTCCAGGGCTTTGTCGGTAGCCTTGTTGAAGAAGTCGACAGCAGCGTCGAAATCTTTAGCTTCAGCGGCTGCCTTACCGAGCTGGAGAAGAATCTTGGGAATAGACTCTTTGCAGTTGTTGGCAACTTCGAGGCCTTCCTCTCCAAGAGCGGTGGCCTGCTCCAGGACCGTATTGAATTGAGTGAGGGCACTCTCATAATTCTTTTCATTCAGAGCGGTTGCTGCAGCATTGAAAGATTCTACTACAGAAGCCATGTCCTGTGCCATAGCAAAACCTGTTGCAACGAGAGCTACACAGAGTGATAAGAAAAATTTCTTCATAGCAATTTATGTCTTTTTAAGGGTTTCGAGTGGTGGGTTATTAAAATAGCGTGCCAAAACGGACACAAAGATATAAAAATCCGCAAAAAACCAAATGGCAGTTTTAATCTCCGGTGGCGTCAAGTATCTCTTTAGCACGGTCATAGTCCTCGTCGTTGACGACTATGCGGACGTCGAAACCGGCAACGCCCATGCCGAGGAAAGGCAGGTTTTCATTAACGATTTCGCACTCTATGCCTTCGTTTTCGAGCATGCCCTGCACGATGTGGGCCTGGTATACGTCGGGATATTTAGCTAAGATTTTCATGGCAATCAATATTGGTCCTTGGGGTTGCGCTGGCGGTAATTGTAGTATACGTTGCTTATGACGCGGGTGGTGTCCCTGATGGGGCCGTCGACATAGACGCGCTCCTCACCTTTATAAAAAGTGATGGCGTCTTCCCACATCCTGGTGAAGCGCATGTAGCCTCTGTTCTGACGGAAGACCATCTTTTCGTCGTCTTCGCTCACGAGGCAGAAGTCGGCGTCTTCCATGGTCTGTTTTATAATGTCATGGTAGTCGCTGAACGGGCCGTCGAGGGTAATGTGGTTCTTGCGGAAGCCGAGAGCCGGGTATACGGCTGCGATAACGGCGAACAGCACTGCGATCTGCCACATGGCACCTTCTTTGAAGAGAGTGGTGAAACTGCTGAGCGGGTGTTTGAGCAGCACGCAGAGGAGGGCTACGATGACCAGGAACAATACCGCGAAGTAGATAAGGTATTTTACGGCTCTGACGAAGTATTTCATGGAATGTCAAGTTTTCTACAAATTTAGTTAAATTTGCCTGACCGAAGGCAAAAAAATCATTCAATATGGAAATGGAAGATAAATTGAGAAAGATCGTCGTGGCTCTCGCTATGGCAGCGGTGATACTCGGCGGCGTGCTGGCATACGTATGGACCAGCAAGAGCAAGCTTGTCAACGATCTCAACATCGAGAAAGCCGACCTCACCCAGGAGATGGAGGAACTCCGCCAGGAGTACGCCGGTCTCCAGTCAGCCAACGACACTCTCAACGCCAGTCTGCAGGTCGAGAGGGAGAAGGTCGACCAGCTAATCGAGAGGTTCCAGCAGACTGAGGCCACCAACAGGGCGCAGATCCGCCAGTACGAGAAGGAACTCGGCACCCTGAGGTCTATAATGAAGCATTACATAGTCCAGATAGACTCCCTTAACAACCTCAATGTCGCCCTGCGTCAGGAGGCTTCCGACGCCCGCAGGGAGGCTGCCGAGAACAGGCGCCAGTACGAAGACCTGCGCACCACCACCGACGAGTACGCCCGCCAGGTTGCCGAAGGTTCTGTAGTGAAGGGCCGCGGAGTGAGCCTCCACGCCATCAACTCTTCTGCCAAGGAGACCGACCGCAGCAGCCGCACCGAGAAGCTCCGCGCCGACATGTTCCTCATCGAGAACGCCATCGCCAAGAAGGGTCCGAAGAGGGTATACATCAGGGTCAAGGGTCCGGACGGCATACTGCTTACTGCTGACGACCGCCAGCTCTTCACCTGCGCCGGCGAGGAGATGATCTACTCCGAGTCCCGCGAGGTCGACTATCAGGGCGAAGAAGTCGAAGTCAGCGTATACTTCGCAAGTCCCCAGCCGTTCACTAAGGGTGTCTACACCGTGGACGCCTACACCACTGAAGGCAAGATCGGTTCTGCCGACCTGCTGCTGCGATAATTGGCGGGGATCTACATACACGTCCCGTTCTGTGCTTCTTTCTGCACTTATTGCGGATTCTATTCGGAGGTCCTGAGAGACGGGGCCCTCGCAGGGCGCTATGTGGCTGCACTGCGCCGTGAGGCCGCCTGCCGTCGGGACTACTTCCCGGAAGATTCCACAGTCAAGACTATATACATGGGCGGAGGCACCCCTTCGCTGCTTTTTCCCGCCCAGTTTTCTGACATCTGCGCCAGCCTGGCCGACAGTTTCGACCTTAGCGCCGTGGAAGAATTCACCGTTGAGGTGAACCCCGACGACATCTGCCGCAGCGGCGGGCAGGATCTTCTGCGCACTTACCGCGACTGCGGAGTGAACCGCGTCAGCGTGGGCGTGCAGTCTTTCCACGACGCGCATCTGAAATGGATGAACCGCCGGCACGACGCAGCCGAGGCGGAGAGGGCGGTGGAGCTGCTCACCGGCGCCTTCGGCAACGTGTCGCTCGACCTTATATTCGGCTATGCCGGCCTGACTGCTTCAGAGTGGGAGGCCGACATCCGCAAGGCGGCCGCCCTGGGCGTGCAACACATCTCGGCCTACCAGATGAGTCTCGACGCCGGCAGCATGCTCAGCAAGCTGGCCGACAAGGGCCGCTATGCCGAGCCGGACGAGGATGTCTGCCGCAGCCAGTATTTTCTTCTGCAGGATGTGCTGGACGAGACGGGTTTTGTGCAGTACGAGATTTCGAACTTCTGCAAGCCGGGCTTCCATTCCCGCCACAACAGCGCCTACTGGGCCCGCGAGCCCTATCTCGGCCTCGGCCCGGGGGCTCACTCTTTCGACGGGGACAGGCGCCGCAACTGGAATGTGTCTGACCTGAAGGCCTGGCTGGATGGAGCGGCTGGGGAAGGGGAGATGCTGAGCGATGCTGACATATATAATGAAAAGGTCATGCTCGGTCTGAGGACCTCCGCCGGCGTTGATGCCGGACTTATCGGAGGGTCAGCTAAACACAACCTTTCATTCGATGCCGCAACCGGCCGCTACTCTATCGGCCGCAGGGACATGTTCGTCTCGGACTCAATAATCCGGGACTACCTCATTACAGATTAGGCGAGCAGGCCGTTGGCTTTGCAGCAGGCTACGATGGCGGTAACAGCGAAACCGGCCATGAGGATGGTGACATATACCACGCCGATAGCTTTGAGCCTCTTGAGCCAGAGTTTGTTGTTCCAGCCGAGGGTCTGGAGGGCGCTCCAGAAACCATGGCTGAGGTGCAGCCAGAGGGCTGTGAACCAGATGAGGTAGAGAATCGTGATCCATACGTTGCCGAAGGTCTGGCTGAGGAGCATGTTGGGATCCGCAACTTCGCCGCCGGTGAAATCCTGCAGCTGCATGTCAGCCCAGAAGTGGGTGAGGTGGATGGCGATACCAAGCAGCACTACGATGCCGAGATAAATCATATTCTTTGAAGCCCACGAGTCGGTCTCCGACTTGGTGGCCACTTCGTACCTCTTCAGGCCGCCGCGTGACTTGAGGTTGCTGGCGGTGAGGATGGTGGCGTAGATGATGTGGATTATGAAACCGAAGGCAAGGACGGGAACCATGATGCTGACGACGGGCAGAGCCATGAAGTCGCAGACACCCTGGAATGCTTCAGCGCTGAACACAGAGGTAAAGTTAAGAACCATGTGCAAAGTGAGAAAAAGCACGAGGAAGATACCTGAGATGCTCATTATAAGCTTTTTCCCGATAGAAGATGAAAATATGCTCATACTGCTTGTATTGATTTTTTATTGAGAATACAAATATATAAAATTATTGTTATTAATCGCTCTGGCCGCGGTCCCTTTCCCTTCGCATGTCCTTGTCCTTGATGGTCTGGCGCTTGTCGAACTCGCGCTTGCCCCGCGCCAGCGCTATGTCGAGCTTGGCGTAGCCGTTGTCGGCGATGAACAGCTTCACGGGGACAATGGTGAGGCCTTTTTCCTGGACGGCGCGGGCAAGCTTGCGCAGCTCCTTGCGGGTGAGCAACAGCTTGCGGTCGCGGCGCGGGTCGT
The DNA here is from genome assembly GCA_017617655.1 of Bacteroidales bacterium. Lineage (GTDB taxonomy): Bacteria > Bacteroidota > Bacteroidia > Bacteroidales > UBA932 > Equibacterium. The sequence continues at coordinate 3,009 of JAFZVU010000047.1, read as the reverse complement.
GGCGGTTGTAGGTTCCCCACCAGTATTCGGCCACGTTCATGTTCTTGACGTAGAGCTCTGTGCCCGAGAAATAGCAGTAGCTGTCGACCAGCGAGGCCTTGCCTGCACGGATCGACTTGATTTCCGTGCCGGACAGGACGATGCCGGCGACGAAGCGTTCTATGAATTCATATTCGAAGGACGCTTTCTTGTTCTTTATCTCTATTTTACTCTTTGCTTTGGGCATAGCTCGGCAAATATAGGATAGTTTTTTAAATTTGTGTCATAGCAGAGCGCGATATGGATTACGACCTTACATGTGTTTTAGGCCCTACGGCCTGCGGAAAGACCCGGTATGCCGTGGCTATGGCGAAGGAGACCGGGGCGGAGATCCTCAGCGCCGACTCCCGTCAGGTGTACCGCGGCATGGACATCGGCACGGGCAAGGACCTGGAGGACTACGACGGGGTGCCGTACCATCTCATCGACATTGTCCCGGCGGGGGAGAAGTACGACATCTACCGCTACCAGCGCGACTTCCACAAGGCCTACGCCGACATCATCTCCCGCGGCAAGCCGGCCATCCTCTGCGGCGGCTCGGGCCTCTACATCGAGGCCGCGACAAGGGGCTATCATCTGCCGGACGTGCCGCAGAATCCGGAGCTGCGCGCCAGCCTCGAGAAGGAGAGCGACGAGGCGCTCATCGCAAAGCTGGCCTCTCTCAAGACTCTGCACAACTCCACGGACTACGACACCCGCAAGCGGCTCATCCGTGCGCTGGAGATTGCCATCTACGAGCAGGAGCACCCGGTGGACCACACGGCTTTCCCTCCCATCAAGACGAGGTACATCGGTTTGGACGTGAGCCGCGAGGTGCGCAACGCCCGCATCGACGCACGGCTTGACGCCCGCCTGGCCTCCGGCATGGTGGAGGAGGTGAAAGGGCTGCTGGACAGCGGCATCGCTCCGGAGGACCTTATCTACTACGGTCTGGAATACAAGTTCGTCACCCTATATCTTACCGGTCAGCTGAGCTACGACGAGATGCACGACAAGCTGGCCACCGCGATCCATCAGTTCGCGAAGCGGCAGATGACGTGGTTCCGCGGCATGGAACGCCGCGGCATAGTGATCGAGTGGGTGAAAGTCTGATTATTACTGGAGGCCCATCGCCTTGCGCTTAGAGGCGCTCATGCGCTGCTCCTTAGTCAGGTTGGCGTGGTGTTCGTTGTCCTTCGGGGCCTGCGGCTCTTCGTCCCATCCTGCCCTCAGCAGCGGCAGCTTCTTGTTGAGGCTCCACACGAGTATTATTATACCGGCCACTATGAAGGGTATGCTCAGCAGCTGGCCCATGTTGAACTTCATGCCGGCTTCGAAATCCACCTGGTCGTTCTTGATGAATTCGATGAGGAAGCGCATGGTGAAGAGGACTATGAAGAATATGCCGAAGAGGGAGCCTTTGTAGAGCTTGTCGGCTTTCTTCCAGTACAGCCACAGCAGTACGAGTCCGAGGATGAGGTAGCTCAGCGCTTCATAAATCTGGGTGGGGTGGCAGGCCACTCCGTCCGGAGGGAAGACGCTGGGGCCGTACAGGTTCACCCATTCCAGCGAGTGGGGGAACTTGAATCCCCACGGCAGGTCGGTGGGGCCGCCGAAGATCTCGGAGTTGAAGAGGTTGCCGCAGCGGATAAGGCATCCGGCGAGGCTGCCTACTATCGCGAGCCTGTCGAACATCCACATGGAGTCGAAGCCGTTCTTGCGGCCGTAGCGGTGGGCATAGTAGAAGACGCAGAATACGATCGCCAGTATTCCTCCGTGGCTGGCCAGGCCTCCTTTCCAAACTTTCAGGATTTCTACCGGGTGGGCCAGATAGTAGCTTGGCTCATAGAAGAGGCAGTGACCGAGGCGGGCTCCCACGATGGTGCCGATGAGCAGGATATAGAGCAGGGGTTCCACCAGAGTGGGGTCGACGTTTTCTCTCTTGTACATCTTGTAGAGCAGCCAGTAGCCAAGCGGGAAGCCGGCCACGAACAGCAGAGAATAGTAACGGAGGGAATAATTGCCTATCGAGAAGATGGCTGGGTCTACGTTCCAGACTATTGAGAGAAAATCTGTCATATCAGAGTTGTTTTAACAAAAGTAACACATTATTCTTAAATTTGCGTCAATGAACATCGAACAGCCATCTGCACAGTGGAAAGACTACGAGCTGGTCGACTCCGGCGATTTTTCTAAGCTGGAGCGGTTCGGCAACTATTATGCCATCCGTCCGGAGCCCAAGGCGCTCTGGAGCAAGAGTCTTTCTGATGCCGAGTGGAGGCGTATGGCGCATACCGAATTCAAGCCGGGCGCCGGTTTCGGCAAGGCCGGCAAGGAGGACAGCGGCACCTGGGTGGCTCTGGGCAAGATGCCGGAGCAGTGGGTCATCGGTTATGAGGGCTCGCCGAAGGGTCCGAGGTTCAATCTTCGTCTGGGCCTTACTTCTTTCAAGCATGTGGGAGTGTTCCCGGAGCAGGCTCCGAACTGGGAGTTCATCTATGCCAATACTTCGCGTCTCGTGAAGGCTGCCGCTGCTGCGAAGGCTCCGGTGCCGAAGGTGTTGAATCTTTTCGCGTACACGGGCGCTGCTTCTCTGGCGGCTCGCGTGGCTGGCGCGGACGTGACTCATCTGGATTCTGTCCGCCAGGTGGTGACCTGGGCCAAGGGCAACATGGAGCTCAGCCGCCTGAGCGATATCCGCTGGGTGGTGGAGGATGCGCTCAAGTTCGTCCGCAGGGAGGCTCGCCGCGGAAACAAGTATCAGGGGCTGATCCTTGATCCGCCAGCCTACGGTCACGGCCCGAACGGCGAGAAATGGAAGCTCGACGAGTGCCTCTTCGAGATGCTAACCGAGTGCTCCGCCATCCTCGCCCCGAAGGACAGCTTCATGGTGCTGAATCTCTATTCGAACGGCTACTCTGCGGTCCTCGCCGACACCGTCGTCCGCCGCGCCTTCGCCAGCCTGATTGGTGGTGGCCAGCCTGGCGGCGG
>JAFZVU010000046.1 GCA_017617655.1 Bacteroidales bacterium | reverse complement strand
GGCCATTTCTGGACCATGGTCACGGGAACTTCTTCGCCATGGGCGTCGGTGAGGACTGCAATAGTGTCGTCAATCTTGTATTCTCCGGCGGCAGCCACGCTCTTGACGGTGTATTCACCCTTGAAAGAGAAGGGCACCATGATTTTGTGAGGCAGCCAGCCTTCCTTTACCTCGCCCAGCCAGTCGGCGGCGAAAACCTTGTCGCCCGGCTTGGCGATGGGAGTGAACTCCCAGATTTTGGAGTGGTCGAGAGGGGAGGTGTATTCGCCTCTCTTGAGGAATACATCTTCCATCGTTTCTAGGTTGTTCTGCAAGCCGTCGTAGCTGCTTGAGAGCAAGCCCGGACCGAGAGTGGCTTCCAGCATGTGGCCGTCGAACTCCACCTTGTTGCCCTGACGCAGGCCGCGGGTGCTTTCGAAGACTTGCACGAAGGCGTTCTTGCCGGTTACCTTGATGACCTCGGCCATCAGTCTGACACCACCCAGATCGATGTAGCAGATTTCGTTCTCTGCCACATGCCCGTCGAACTCAACCGTGACGAGGTTCGAGATGATGCCGGTAACTATACCTGTTGTCTTTTTCATATATTGTTCTTGTTTTTCGATGCGTTGTAAGTGTCGTTGACCTCATTTACGAACTGGCGGAACAGCTTTTCTCCGGAAGTGCGGTCGAGCTTGTTCCAGCGGGCGATTATGTTGGCCTTTGCGAGGAATGCGAGGATGATGTTCAGATCGAGGACGTCGAAAAGGATCAGATCCCCGATCTTGTTCCACTTCAGCATGTCCAGCTCGCGCTCCCTTTCGAGGATGTTCTTGTTCTCGAAGATTTTCAGCAGTGCGGCCTTCTCGTCGAAATAGTCGCCGGTGGGATCCTTGGTAAGGAAAGCCACTTTTTCCGTGCGCACCTTGTGGTCGAAGTCGAAGTACTGCCTTATGAATTCATTCTTGCACTTGCGGCAGGTGCGGTAGAAGTGGGGAGTGAGGTTGCTGTCGTCGAAACCGTACTCCATCCACTCGACCATCCTGCGGTCCAGGGGCTCCAGCAGTTCATAAATGCTGTTCCTCACCGTACGGTAGTCGCAGTCCTTGTTCTCGAAGTCCAGGACATAGTCCGGCAGGCTCGCAATTATATAAGGGTAGTTGTTCATTACCGGTTATTCTGAGAACAGGATCTTCTTTGCTGCGGGGCGGAGGTATTCGCTGAACATCTTCTCGAAGTCGCCGTCAGCGAAACTGATGAAATAGCCGCCGTCCTTCGGGGCGATCTTGAAACCGCCGGAAATGTTCTTGGCGTAATCGATATTGACTGATGATTTGAGTTCTTTGTCCAGACCGGCGGCAAGAGCTTTACCAAGGCTGTCTTTCATACTTTCGGGAAGGATGACGTCGAGGCCTGCGGGGGCTATGTCGGCTGCATTGAAAGATTTGATGACGGTCTCGATGAGGGGCTTTACAAAATTGGCGTCCTGGAGGGCAGACTTGACCTCGCCGCCGACTACCTTGGCCATCAGGGTCTTCTCGATCTGCTGCTTGAGGGCAGAGATGGACTGGGTGGAAGCCATCTTGACGTCGGCTGTCACCTTCGACTTCAAATCGTCGGCATCCTTCTGTGCCTTGCTGATAATCTCTGCGGCCTGAGCCTGAGCGTCCTCGATGATCTTGCCGGCTTTCTCCTGAGCCTTGGAAAGAAGCTGTTCGGCCTCTTGCTTTCCCTTTGACAAACCTTCGTTGTAAAGCTTATCTGTCAATTCTTGCAACTTATTCTGCATTTTATGAAAATTTTAGGGTCAAACGTAGCAAATATACTAATAAAAATTTTTGATATAAAGAGATTTGAAATATTTTTGCGGCGCAATTCTGGGGCATCATAAAGGCCTTTCGAACACATCGGATATGATAAAGAATATAATACTGGATTTCGGGAACGTCCTCGTCGACTGGAACCCTCATTATCTCTATGACGACGTGTTCGGCAGCAAGCGCAAGGCCGACTGGTTCCTTAACAATATCTGCACTGCCGAGTGGAACGCCAAGATGGATGCCGGCGCTTCTTTCCGCAGGGAGGTGGTGCTGCTCCAGCGCAAATATCCCCAGTGGGCTTCCGAGATTGAACTTTATGACACCGGCTGGTGGCGCATGATGCGCGGCACGATTCCCGGGATGTACTCTCTCGTAAGCGAGCTGAAGGAGACCGGTCACGCCCTCTACGGCCTGAGCAACTGGAACGACAAGAAGTTCCGCACTTACGTGCAGTCGTCATATCCTGTATTCGGCCTTCTGGACGGGATGGTGATCTCCGGCGAGGAGAAGATAAACAAGCCTGACGAGAGGCTGTACCGCATACTCCTCGAGCGCTTCAACATAAAAGCTGAAGACAGTCTGTTCGTGGACGACAATCCGGACAATCTCGTCACCGCCGAAAAGCTCGGCTTCAAGACTATCCTCTTCGTGTCTGCGGATGCTCTCCGCCGCGAACTTGTTTCCTATCTGTAATTGTAGTGGCTTCTGAGCGATTCGAAGCTTGCCGGGTCAGCACGCAGCGCGCGGTCATCGGCCATTATGTCGTATCTCGTCAGTGAGAACGGCTTCTCTGCTGAAGGCAGGCTGAAGGCCTTGAGCTCCGGTATGCCGAAGAATTCTCCGGTGGCGCGCACTACTGCGGTTGTTCCGTTTATCTTGCCCTGCATAGAGTAGCCGGCGATGTGCGGCGTGGCGATGTCAGCTGCGGCCAGCATTGCCGGATTGATGTCCGGTTCGTGCCTCCACACGTCCATCACTACTCCTGCGTAGCGGGGGCGATTCCTCAGGAAAGCATCTTCCACAATCACTTCGCCGCGGGACGCGTTGACGAATATGACTCCGTCCTTCATGCTGTCGAAGAAATGGTCGCCCGCGAAGTCGAGGTTGTTCTCGAGGGGAATGTGGATGGTGACTATGTCGGACTCTTCCAGGAGGGTGTCGAGGTCTACAAAGCCTTTAGGCCCTTCTGCAGCCATCCTCGGCGGGTCGTTGCGCAGCACCTTGAAACCCAGATTCTCTCCCATGGCTGCAATCTTGCTTCCCACATGGCCTACGCCTACTACGCCGATGGTCTTCAGCAGAAGGTCCAGGTGCTTCATCTCGGCGAGCTTGTAGATGGCTGTGAAGAAATACTCCATAACGGCGGAGCTGTTGCAGCCCGGGGCGTTGACCACCTTGATTCCTGCTTTGCGGCACCAGTCCATATCGATATGGTCGCAGCCTATGGTGGCGGTGGCGACCAGTTTCACTTTGCTCCCTGCGAGCAGCTCTTCGTTGCAGTGGGTGCGGGTGCGGATGAGCAGCACGTCGGCATCTGCTGCCTTGGCGCGGTCGATGGCCTTGCCGGGCAGGTATTCAACGTCGAAATAAGGCTCCAGTACGCCCTGGATGTAGGGTATGGCATTGTCGATGATGGCTTTCATGTTATGTGAATATTAATGATTTTACTTCTTCCTTGCCAAGTATTTCATTGATGGCTTTCATTATTTCGTCCTTGCTGGCGCTCAGGTGCATGCGGAACATCGATGAGGAAATCTTGCAGCGCAGTGTGCCGTCTTTATAGGTCATTCTCATCGTGGCTTCCGTGGCTGCGGTTCCCACTACCTGTCGGTATGCGGAACTGACCTTTGCGGCGAGCAGCCCTCTGCCCAGCGTGCTTGTGGGCGGTATGCAGGATTCGAGGATGTCTCCTACGCGGACTGATTTCTGTCTTATCATCCCTCTATCCTCGTATATCGTCCGTTCTCAACATCGAACATGGCGCACTCGGCGTCAAGGGCTGCCACTATCTGGCCGAGCCGCACCTTGTTGCTGTCGGTGATGAATATCTGTCCGAAGTCTTCTCCGGCCACTATGGCCAGCAGTTGCGCCACCCTCTTCGCATCCAGCTTGTCGAATACGTCGTCCAGCAGCAGGATGGGAGGGAAGGAGTAGCTTTCCTTCATGATGGTGAACTGGGCCAGCTTCAGGGCTATCAGGAAGCTCTTCTGCTGTCCCTGGGAGCCGCATTTGCGCAGCGGATGGCCGTCAAGCAGCAGCAGGATGTCGTCGTGGTGCACTCCGGCAGTGGTGTATTTCAGTATCCTTTCCCTCTCTGCCTCCTTGCGCAGGATGTCTTCCAGCGAGCCGTTGTGGAGGTCGGAGACATATTGCAGCTTCACCTCCTCTGCGTCGTCCGACAGCATGGCGTGGTATCGGGCCACGAGGGGAGTCAGCCTGTCGCACAGCTCGGCCCTCTTGTGGAATATGTAGTCGGCATATTCGGCCAGCCTGGCGGAAAAGACGTCCAGAAGGTCTGCCGGGACTGTCTCCTGCTTGAGCAGCTTGTTGCGCTGCAGCAGCAGCTGGTTGTAGTCCTGGAGGTTGCGCAGATAGGCCTTGTCGGTCTGCGACAGGAACATGTTGATGAAGCGGCGCCTTTCGCTGCCAGCCTCGTTCACCAGAGCGGTGTCGGTGGGGGAGGACATCACTATGGGGATCAGGCCGATGTGGTCCGAGAACCTTTCGTAGGCCTTCTTGCCGCGGCGCACCTGCTTGGGACCCTGCTTGTCCAGCAGCACCGTGATGGTCTCCTCGGTGTCGTCGGCAGAAACATATGTACCCTGCACGGAGGCTGTCTGCTCTCCGTGCCTGAAGGTGAAGCGGTCTGCTGCGTCGAAATAGCTTTTCGTCATCGACAGGTAGTAGATGGCGTCCAGCAGATTCGTCTTGCCCTGACCGTTGTTGCCATTGATGCAGTTCATCCCGCTCGAGAACTCGATGGAAGCCTCGGGGATGTTCTTGAAATTGGTCAGGTTAATCCGCTTCAGGTACATAAAGACAAAGATACGCAAATGTCAGCAGAAAAGCCAACCCCCCTTTTTGGTTTTATATTGCTCCTCGCTGTTTTTGAAAACAAGCACAATCAATTAAACGTATTTAAACGTTTAGAGTATGGTTAGTTGTTGACGTTGTCGATACCTTGGCGATGTTGATTGATGATATTGATCGTCAATGCGCATTATCTTGCAAAAATGTATTATATTTGGCATCGAAACGACAATGACGTGGAATGAATTCAGGAAGATGATTATTCAGAAGGGATGGGTATTGGTAAGGCATGGGGGAGATCATGATATTTACAAAAAGACTGGCCGCAGCGATTCGATCGTTGTGGAAAGGCATTGGAACGAGGAAATAAAACGCGGTCTTCAGAAAAGACTGTTAAAAAAAGTCAATAACGATAATTAATGATGAAAGCGCTTGTAATTATTGAAAAGGATAAGAATGGGTATGCTGCCTATACCGACAATCTGATGACTATCCTTCACGGCAGCGGGGCTACGGTGCAGGAGGCGAAAGATGAGATGCTGTCGTGCTACAAGGATGTGCTCGACTACTATGCTGAAAGTGGCGAACCTGTTCCTGACGAACTTAAGGACTTGACTTTTGAATACAAGTACGACATTTCGGCGATGTTCAACGTTTTTGATTTCCTGAATGCATCCAAATTTGCCGTACGGGTAGGAATATCGCCCAGTCTTATGAGGCAATACAAAAGCGGGGATACATATATATCCAAGAAACAGGCTAAGAAAATCGAAGCCGGACTTCACAAAATAGGTCAGGAGTTCCTTTCATTCACTCTCTGACCTATCCTGTTATTATTCCTGATCTTGCTATTCCTGACTGCGTCTCCAGGCGAAGTATTCGTCCAGAACTTTCAATGCGGCTTCTGACGGCACGGGAGCTGCGTGGCAGCCGCTGCCGGTGAGGACCATGGTCTGAGGGTTGTCGTTGCGGAAGCGGGGCCATGCGGGCAGGCCTTCGCCGTTCGGGTCGCCGGTCTTGGCGAAGTTGGTCCAGTAGTCCATCATCCACTGTGAGAGCTGCTTGTCGGTGGACAGTGTCTCATCGGGATTGCCGAATACGTATGCAACGTCCTGTCCGTGAGGAGAGCCCTGGCCATAGCGGGGTGAATCGGCCGGATAGTCGGGATGCTGGTCGAAATAGTACAGCCATACGCGGCCTTTGCCGGTGCGCTCCTGAAGGCGTGCCCAGCTCCAGGTCTGCCAGCCGAAGGCGGCGTCGCGGGTGAGGTCGCGGGCGGTCTTGCCCACTTTGCCGTCGGGTTCTACGGGATATGCTGCCAGAAGAGCATCTGCATAGTCTTCGTAGCGGCTGCGGACTGACTGCTCGTGGCTGCCGCCGCCTGAAGCGAAGCCGAAGCTCATGCCTTCGTCTGAGTTGTAGCCGATGAGCACGTCTACATCGTTGTATTTGCCGGCCTCATAGAGCTTGAACTGGTCGTCCGGGATTACATAGCCGTCGGTTACGGGCCAGCCGCCTGAGCCGCCGAAATTGCCCATCACTGTTCTGGCTTCTGCCGCGCGCAGCTGCTCAAGTGTATAATTGTCGCCGAAAACACGTCTTGCCCATGCTGCGTTTTCTTCCTGTGCGACAGCCAGAGTCTGCATGTTCTCACCTGGATAAGACTGAGGGTTGGTCGGGCCGAATGATCCGCCGCTCTGCGAGATGGCGCCACGGAAGAGGCCTTTGGCGAGGGGAGATGCGCAGAGCATGCTGACAGAAATGCCGCCGGCTGACTCTCCGAAGATGGTGACCTTGGCAGGGTCGCCGCCGAACTTCGCGATATTGTCCTTTACCCACTGCAGGCCGGCGATCTGGTCGAGGATGCCGTAGTTGCCGCTCACGCCGTGAGGATCTTCTGCCGAGAGTTCAGGAAGGGACAGGAAGCCCAGCTTGCCTACGCGGTAGGCTATGCTCACGAGGATCACACCTTTGCGGGCCAGGTCGGCGCCGTCATAGTAAGATGTTGCTCCGCCAGCGAAACCGCCGCCGTAAATCCATACCATTACGGGAAGTTTCTCCTTCGGGCTCTTTGCGGGGGTCCAGACGTTCAGGTAGAGGCAGTCTTCGCTGCAACCCTGGCCGTTGCCCTGCATGGGGTTGGGGCCGAATTCCTTGCACTCCAGAACGCCGTCCCATGCCACAACGGGCTGGGGGGCTTTCCAACGGAGCTCGCCAACCGGAGGAGCGGCGAACGGAATGCCTTTATATACAGTTACATCGTCCAGGACGACGCCCTGGATGGTACCGCCGGTCACCTTCACCTGACCGGGGACCTTGCTGGCGCATGCGCACAGAGTAAGCGCTGCTGCCACAATGATCAATATCCTTTTCATAGTTTTGTTTATGATGTATTCGCTCAAAAATAAGCATTTTTTTCTTAATCAGCGTCCCGGACGGGAATAAGACTGACCGCTTTATTGTTGTTTGAAAAGTATCAATTGTTGAAAAATGCATACAGTTTTGTAACTTTGAAACATTATGACAAAGGTACTCAGGGAAATCACCCCCATAACAGACAAGGACTGCTTCTATATCGTGGAGCGACACAAGAGCGAGTTTACATGGCCTATCCACTCGCACGAAGAATATGAACTCAATTTCATCGAAGGAGGCCGGGGCGTGTGCCGCGTTGTCGGGGACAGCATAGAGGAGATCGGTGACTATGAGCTGACCCTGATCACAAGCGACGGTCTGGAGCATGCATGGGAGCAGGGCAGTTGCCGGGCGCAGGATATCCGAGAGGTGACCGTCCAGTTTTCCCCCCGTCTTCTTGACGAAGGGCTGCTCGGCAGGAACCAGTTCGCGACAATCCGCTTAATGTTCGAAAGAGCCCGTACAGGGCTGACTTTTTCAATCCCTGCAATCATGAAGGTTTACAACTTGATCGACGCTCTCGCATCCCGGGAAGACCGTATGGATCAGTTTCTTGACATGCTGAAGATACTGCATGAGCTGTCGCTGGACGCCGACGCCCGCGCTCTGGCTTCCAATTCTTTCGCCAAGGCAGGTCACTTGCAGCAGAATCAGCGGGTAGACAGGGTGATGGATTATATTTCCCGGCATTATACCGAAGAAATCAAGCTTGAAGACCTGGCGGCCAGGACAGCTATGGCGCCTGGCGCGTTCAGCCGGTTTTTCAAGCAGAACACCGGCCGCACCCCGGTGGACTACATCATCGACGTGCGTCTTGGCGCAGCTGCCCGCATGTTGGTGGACACGAACGCTTCGGTAAGCGATATATGCTATGCCTGCGGCTTCAACAACCTGTCCAACTTCAACCGCACCTTCAAGGCCCGGCGCGGCTATACGCCCAGGGAGTTCCGGGCCTTGTTCACGAAAAACAAAGTGTTTGTTTAGCATTGTTAAGAAAGTATCATTTTCGGTTAATTTTATGTCTGGAAGCACTGGGTGAAAGAGGCTAAATTTGCATGTCCTTCCCGCAGGTGGGACAATAAATGCGATCACTTTATGAAATCTCCGTTGAAAACCATTGCATGGGCCATTCTGGCCATATCCCTCGCTGCCTGTACTTCCCATAATCAGTTTGTTACCGTCGAAGACGGGCATTTTGTCCGGGACGGAAAGCCCTACACCTATGTAGGTGCTAATTTCTGGTACGGGCCTATCCTGGCTTCGGAGGGGCGTGGCGGCAATTACGGGCGCCTGTGCCGCGAGCTGGACGCCCTCAAAAGCCTGGGTGTTGACAATCTGCGGGTGCTTGTAGGCGGCGATGGTGCCGACGGAGTGTATTCCCGTGTGGAGCCTTCGCTCCAGACAGCTCCCGGCGTATACAACGACACCCTGCTGGTCGGTCTGGACCGCTTTCTGGTCGAGCTTGGAAAACGCGATATGCAGGCAGTCCTTTATATTAATAACTCTTGGGAATGGAGTGGCGGTTATGGACAGTATCTTGAGTGGGCGACCGGCGAAAAGACCTTGATTCCTCTTGTGGACGGCTATTGGCCATATATGCAGCAGATGCGGAAATTCCAGACCAGTGAAGCGTCGCAGCAGTTGTATTTCAACCATTTGCGCAATATAGTATCCCGTGTTAACTCGATTACAGGCAAGCCATATAAAGACGACCCGGCAATATTCGCCTGGCAACTGGGCAATGAGCCGCGCTGTTTCTCCGATGAGCCTGAGATTCGTGCCGGTTTTATTGGCTGGATGACAGAGGCTGCCCGAATCGTCAAGGAGATTGACCCCAACCACATGCTTTCTACCGGCAACGAAGGCCTGATGGGCTGCGAGAAGGACGCCGAGTTGCTCCGCTCAGTGAATGAGATTGCAGGCATCGATTACATGACCATACATATTTGGCCATACAACTGGAGCTGGGTGCGTGCCGACCATTTGCTAGAGGATGTGGACACAGCCATAGAAAAGACTGCAGACTATCTGAAACTGCACAAAGAGCTCGGCGCGCAGCTCGGCATGCCGGTCGTGGCCGAGGAGTTCGGCTATCCGCGTGACGGTTTCGTGGCTTCGATGGACGCTCCGACCACCGCGCGAGACCGTTACTATTCATACATCTTCTCCAAGGTGGGAGAAGATCTCGATGGCGCCAATTTCTGGGGCTGGAGCGGTTTTGCCGTTCCGCTGCATGAGGAGTGGAAGTCGGGAGACCCCTATGCCGGAGATCCTCCCCAGGAGGCCCAGGGGCTCAACGGCGTCTACGCCAGCGACCCGACAGTGAGCATTATTGCCGAGGCCAACGGACACAAGGCCGGCAACATTGCCGGAGAGATTCTCTACGGACACCAGGACGACCTGGTTTACGGCCATGCCTGGCAGGTGACTGACATCGCCGCTGACGACCTGTCCCGCTCTGATGTCAAGGATGTCGCAGGACATTACCCTGCCATTGTCGGTTTTGACCTGGGTGGCATCGAATTGGGGAATGCCGTAAATCTGGACGGCGTGCCCTTCGACCTGATGAGGCGTGCAGCCCTGGCGCACATAAACAGGGGAGGTACTGTGACTTTCTCATGGCATTCCCGCAATCCTTTTACCGGCGGTGACGCCTGGGACGTCTCGTCGTCTGAAGTAGTGGCATCGATCCTCCCGGGAGGAGCCGGGCATGATGAATTCATGGTGTGGCTCTCTCGTGCCGCCGATTTCCTGGCGAGCCTTGGCGATATTCCCGTCATTTTCCGGCCGTGGCACGAGAACATCGGAAGCTGGTTCTGGTGGGGAGGGCGTCTGTGCACTGCAGAGCAGTACAAGCAGCTCTACCGCATGACGCATGATTATCTTGAAGGCGAGCGCGGTCTTACGAATCTGCTGTGGTGCTATTCTCCCAACGGGCCGGTCAGCGCCGCTGACTATCTGTCGCGTTATCCCGGGGATGATTATGTCGACTATCTGGGGACAGATATCTATGAATCGGTAGGGCCTGAAGGCCAGAAAGCTGCAGCAGAACGCTTTGGCGCCCAGGTAAGAGAGATGCTCTCAACTCTCGGAAACTTGGCAGCTGCCCACGGCAAGCTGTTCTGCCTCTCAGAGACCGGGCTGGAAAGCCTGGCGGACCCGCACTGGTGGAGCGAAGTGCTTTATCCCGCCATCCGCGGCACCGGCATCTCCTACGTTTTGACATGGCGCAACGCCCACGACAGGCCTTCTCATTTCTATGCTCCGTGGAAAGGCTTCGAGAATGCCGATGATTTCAGGAACTTTAGTGAAAAGCAAGATATAAAACTGTTATGACCTTTCAAGAAAGACTGACCTGGCTGCGCCGCAGTCATCAGGAATTACTGGAGAAGAAAAACTGTCCGATCGAAGGGAACGGTGTTTATGATAGGTTTGATAATCCGGTGCTGACTTCCGGGCATGTGCCGCTTGAATGGCGATATGACCTCCATGAGAGCTCGAATCCGTATCTTATGGAACGCTTCGGCATTCATGCCGTTTTCAATGCAGGTGCCATAAAGTGGCAAGGGAAGTACGTACTGGTGCCCAGGGTTGAGTGTGCCGACCGGAAATCATTCTTCGCTGTTGCGGAAAGCCCCAACGGAGTTGATAATTTCCGGTTCTGGCAACGCCCTGTGACCATGCCGGAATATGGCGAACCGGCTACTAATATCTATGACATGCGGCTGACCGCGCACGAAGACGGCTGGATCTACGGCATCTTCTGCGTGGAGCGCAAGGACCCTTCCCGTCCCGACGACCTTTCCGCCGCCGTAGCGGCAGCCGGAGTGGCCCGCACTCACGACCTGGTAACATGGGAAAGGCTGCCAGACATAGTTTCTAAAAGCCAGCAGCGTAACGTAGTGCTGCATCCCGAATTCGTTGAGGGCAAATATGCTTTGTACACCCGTCCCCAGGATGGTTTTATAGATGCAGGAGAGGGCAGGGGAATAGGCTGGGCCCTGGTCGACAGCATGGAGCATGCGGTCATTACTGAAGAGAAGACCATCAACCCCAGATTTTACCATACCATCAAAGAAACCAAGAACGGCGAGGGACCTCATCCCATCAAGACACCGCAGGGCTGGCTCCATCTGGCTCACGGCGTGCGAGGCTGTGCCTCAGGCTTGCGTTACGTGCTATATCTGTATATGACCGCTCTTGAAGACCCGACCCGCGTCATAGCCGATCCGGCAGGCTTTTTCATGGCTCCCGAGGACAGCGAATATGTGGGTGACGTGATGAACGTTCTTTTTTCAAACGGCTGGATATGTGACCCGGACGGCAAGGTCTTCATCTACTATGCATCCTGCGATACGCGTCTCCATGTGGCGGTTTCGACTGTTGACAGGCTGGTCGACTACTGTATGCACACTGCTCCTGACGGCCTGCGGACCGCTCTTTCGGTCAAGACTCTGAACGAACTGATTGATAATAATCTTGATATATGAACCATATAAAAACTTCTGTCGCCATGTCACTGATGGCGGCGACGCTGATTGTAATGAACTCATGCTCATCAAAACTAGCCGAACAAGCCGCCATTGCGCGGGATGCCGCAGTAGAAAAGAAAGTTGAAAGCGTCCTGAAAGGGATGACTTTGAAAGAGAAAGCCGGACAGATGGTGCAACTCACCATCCTTACGCTTGAGGACGACACTCACGAAGCAATTGACCCCGCCAAACTGGACAAAATCATCGGTGAGTACAAAGTCGGTTCCATCCTGAACGTGATGCACGACGCCGCCCATACCCGCGAGCAGACTGCAGCGATGGTAAAGCAGATCCAGGACAAATCGATGGAAGTGCTCGGGATTCCGTGCATCTACGGCCTGGATATGATCCACGGAGCGACATATCTCATCGAAGGCTCTTTCTATCCTCAGGAAATCAATCTTGCTGCGACTTTCAACCGCGAGTATCCCCGAATGATGGGCGAGGCGCTTGCCTATGAGACCAGGGCCGCCCAGGTGCCGTGGGTGTTCTCTCCTGTGATGGACCTCGGCCGTGACCCCCGCTGGCCGCGTATGTGGGAGAGCTGGGGTGAGGACCCTTATCTGCAGTCCGAGATGGCCCGCATAGAGACTCTGGCCATACAGGGCACTGACCCGAACCACATCGACCTCGAACATACCGCTGTGAGTATCAAACATTTCATGGGCTATGGTGTGCCCCATACGGGAAAAGACCGTACTCCAGCCTATATAGTCGAAAACGACCTTCGTGAGAAATTCTTCCGTCCTTTCAAGGAATGTTTCCAGGCCGGAGCTCTTACCGCGATGGTGAATTCTGCTTCTATCAACGGCATCCCCACACATGCAAACAAAACCCTTCTTACCGGATGGGTGAAGGAACAGCTCGGATGGGACGGAATGCTGGTTACCGACTGGGCGGACATTGACAATCTCTATACCCGCGACCACGTGGCAGCCGACAAGCACGAGGCGGTTGCCTTGGGGATCAACGCAGGCATCGACATGATAATGGATCCCTACGATCCCGAGTGTGTCAACGTAATTGTGGACCTTGCCGAATCGGGTGAAATCCCTCTGTCCCGCATCAACGATGCAGTACGCCGCATCCTTCGTCTGAAGGTGCGTCTGGGCCTGTTCGACAATCCGACATGGGAGAATGATTATCCCGACTTCGCCTGCGAGCGTTTTGTGAAAGAATCATATTCGGCCGCAGTGGAGTCGGAAGTCCTTCTCAAGAACGAGGGCGGCGTTCTGCCGCTGAAAGGCGGCGAGAGGATTCTGGTCACCGGCCCGAACGCCAATTCGCTGCGTGCGCTGAATGGCGGCTGGAGCTATACCTGGCAAGGAAGCGCCGACAACTTCGCGCCACAGTACAACACAATTTACGAGGCCCTTGCCCAGCGTTTCCCGGGCAAGGTCACCTGGGTCCCTGGCGTGGTATACGCCGAAGGTTACGGCCAGTGGGAGAAAGATATCGCAACCGGCATACAGCAAGCTGTGAATACAGCCCGCGGATGCGACGTCATCGTGTGCTGCGTCGGTGAGAACAGCTACTGCGAAACTCCAGGCAATACTGACGACCTTAATCTGTCTGCAAACCAGAAAGAGCTGGTGAGGGCCCTCGCTGCTACCGGCAAACCGGTGATCATAGTGCTCAACGAAGGCCGTCCCCGCATCATCGGTGACATTGAGCCGCTGGCCAGAGCTGTCATCGACGTGATGCTGCCTTCAAACTACGGAGGCGACGCTCTGGCCGCGCTCATGGCTGGTGACGAGAACTTCTCCGGCAAACTGCCTTTCACATATCCGAAGCATATCAATGCACTGCATACTTACGACTACAAGGTGTCTGAGCACCGCGAGGTTATGGAAGGGTCATACAATTACGACGCGATCATGGACGTACAGTGGCCGTTCGGATTCGGTCTGAGCTATACCTCGTTTGTGTACAGCGACTTCCAGCTTCTGTCTACTGCAGATTTCAAGGCCGGCGACGTGCTGAAACTGTCCGTCAAAGTGACCAATACCGGCGACCGTGCAGGCAAGGAAGCCGTGCTGCTCTACAGTTCCGACCTGGTTGCCTCGCTCATCCCCGACGTGAAACGTCTTCGCGGCTTTGAGAAGGTTTCCCTTGAACCCGGCGAGAGCAAGACCGTCACCTTCGAACTTCCGGCGAAAGAACTGGCCTTTGTCGGCGCAGACGGCAAGTGGCGTCTCGAGCAGGGCGATTTCCGTATCTCCTGCGGCGGCCTGGGCGTTATGGTCAAATGCACTCAGACCAAAGTCTGGGATGAGCCGAATATCTAAGTTCGATATCATGGACTCACCACAGATACAGAGGCTAGTGAGGGAAACCGCCGATGTCCTGGAACATAATATCCTGGACTACTGGCTGACGTTGAGGGATCCCCGCGGGGGATTCTTCGGCGAGGTCATGTCGTCCGGCGAAATCGTGAGCGATGCGCCCAGGGGAGTGATTCTCAACGCCCGCATCATCTGGGCCTTTGCTGCTGCATACGAGATGTTTCCGAAGAAGGCTTACCGGCAGGCCGCAGAAGATGCAGGGGAGTGGTTCCTCGCCCATCTCCTGGATAAGGAGGCAGGAGGCGTCTACTGGAGCGTATTGGCAGGCGGAGAACGTCTGGACGACAAGAAGCAACTTTACGCGCAGGGCTTTGCCATTTACGGCCTGAGCGAATTGTACAAGGCAACCCGCGAGGCTAAGGTGCTTGATGCTGCCACGGAGTTGTTCCGCCTTATCGAAGACCGCTTCGCCGACCGCTTGCACGGCGGATACATCGAGGCTCTGGCCCGCGATTTCTCTCCGCTTGAAGATATGTCGCTTTCAGCGCACGACATCAACGCAGACAAGACCATGAATTCGCATCTGCATCTCATGGAGGCCTACGCCAATCTTTACAAAGTCTGGCCCGACCCTCGTCTGAAGGAAGCGCTTGTAAAACTCATTGAGCTGACTTGCACGCATATCATAGGGGCTGACGGGCATCTGCAGCTCTATTTTCGCAAGGACTGGAGCGTGTTGCCGGGTGCCGTCTCTTTCGGCCATGACATCGAAACGTCGTGGCTGCTGCTCGAGTGTGCCCGCTGTGTCGGCGATTCGGCCCTGGTGTCACGCGTAGAGCCTTTTGCCGCAGCTCTCGGACATGCAGGCAACGAGGGACTGCTCGCGGACGGTTCCATGCGGTACGAGATAGTCGTCGACGGCTCTGCCGACGATTCCCGCCAGTGGTGGGTGCAGGCCGAGACTGTCGTAGGTAATCTGTGGCTCTGGAAATTTCATGGCGACGAGGCCGGGCTTGGCCGGGCGCTGGCCTGCTGGGCTTTTATACGCGACCGGCTGGTGGACAACGAAGGCGGCGACTGGTACTGGGCCATTCTTGCTGACGGAAAGGTCGACTTGAGCCAGCCCAAGGCCGGCTTTTGGAAATGCCCGTACCATAATACAAGGATGTGTCTGGAAATACAGAAATTGTTTACTGAATAATATGGCGAAACTCTCAGAAAAGATAGGATATGCCCTTGGTGATGCCGCTGCGGGCGGTATCACGTGGAAGGTGATGTCCATCGCATTCCCCCTGTTCTTTACAAATATCTTCGGCCTGACCGTAGCCGATACGGCAACCCTGATGCTTGTTGCACGCCTCTTCGACGTAATTACCGACCCGATGATGGGAGCTATTGCAGACCGCACACGGTCGCGCTGGGGCACATACCGGCCGTGGCTCATCTTCGGCGCCATCCCTTTGGGAGTAGTGTTCGCCTTACTGCTGTACACGCCGGATTTCGGCCCCGCAGGCAAGCGTATCTATGCTTATACGCTCTATCTGCTTATGATGGTTGTCTATACGGCTGTCAATGTTCCTTACGGGTCTTTGCTTGGCGTGATGACCGATGATGACAACGAAAAGAATCAGTTCTCGTCGTTCCGCATGGTCGGAGCTTATGCCATGGGTTTCGTCACGCTGCTTTCTTTCCCGTACCTGCAGAAGATCGTGGGCGGCAACGAGGCTCACCAGTATGCAGTATTAGGTGCGTTGCTGGGCGCTCTGGCGGCGGCAGGTACTCTGGCCTGCGGTCTGCTGACGAAAGAACGTCTTAAACCAGTACGTGCGGAGAAATTCTCGTTTAAGCCCTTCGCAGACCTTTTCCGCAACAAACCTTGGATATACCTGACCCTGATAGGCATCTGTACCAACTTTTTCAACGGTTTCCGCTATGCTGTAGCCGGATATCTGCTGGAGTATTGCCTCCACGGAGACGTCACTGTATCGGGCCTGATCATCAACTACACAGTGTTCATGACATTCGGAGAGGTGACTTGCATGATTTTCGGTGCCCTGTCACCGCGTTTTACCAAATGGGCAGGGACGAAACGCAAGGCGTTCACCTGGGCTGCCGCCATCTGCGCAGTGACATCCATTGCTTTCTTCTTCATCCCGATGGATCCGAAATACATATGGGTGATGGTCGCAATGGTCATCCTTACATCGGTGGGCATCGGCCTGTATTCACCGCTGCTGTGGTCGATGTATGCCGATGTGGCGGACTATGCTACGCAGAAGAACGGCACATCTTCGACTGGTCTCATCTTTTCGTCCGGCACAATGGCTCAAAAGTTCGGATCGGCCATCTCCGGAGCTCTTGTCGCTATGCTTCTTGGTCTAGCCGGTTTTATTTCCGGTACTGACCCCGCCACTGGCCAGACAGTCGTTACAATCGCGGATGAGATTGCCGTACAACATATGATCTGGTCATTATTTTCCCTTTTTCCTGCAGCTATCGCTTTACTGATAATATTGCTCCTGAGACTGTATCCTTTAAATAAACGAATTTCGTAAATACTGGAAAATATTTACTAAATTAACCGCATTATATGATACGGTTCAGAACTCTTACGGCCCAGGACAGGGCTCTTGTCCAAAGTTATACCTTTGGCAGCGACAGACGCGGTTGCGACATCTCGTTCGCCAATCTAATCGGCTGGCAGTTCCTTTTCAACACGCAGATAGCGGAAGTCGAAGGCTATCTGGTGCTGCGCCTGCATTTCTTCGGCGACCTGGCATATCTGATGCCGGCAGCAAAGCCCCGGATATTGGAAGACGGAAGCATGGGCGTCAAGCCTTGCGACGCCTGTGACGTGAATGTCATAAGAGCACTGATGGAGGATTCCGCATCGCTGGGGCGGCCGTTCCTGATGACGGGCGTGAGCCGTCGCATGGCGGACTTGCTGGAGGAGGCGATGCCGGGCGTATTCGTCATCTATCCCAACCGGGACTACAGCGACTACGTGTATTTCCGCGAGAAGCTCGAGACTCTGGCCGGCAAGAAGCTCCAGAGCAAGCGCAATCATGTCAACAAGTTCCTGAAACTATATCCGGACTGGGAGTACAAGCCTCTGACGCCGGATATGATCCCGGCCTGCAAGCGTCTGGTGCAGCAGTGGAAGGCGACCAAGGAGGCCGGCGAGCCGATGGACAGCCAGAGCATGGAGCTGAGGGCGGTGACGCGTTGCTTCAACCGCTGGGAGGAGCTCGGCCTGATAGGAGGTACGCTCTGGGTGGACGGCCGTCTGGTGGCGTTCACCTACGGTAATCCTGTCAATCACGACACTTTTGACGTGTGCGTGGAGAAGGCGGATGTGAGCTACGAGGGCGCCTTCACCATGATCAACCGGGAATTCGTGCGGCATCTGCCGCCTCAGTACGTCTACATAAACCGCGAGGAGGACATGGGGGAGGAGGGGCTCCGTAAGGCGAAGCTCAGTTATCATCCGGACATCCTTCTGGAGAAGATACTGGTGAGGGAGGCGTCGCCGCAGCGGCAGCATGAGGACTATCGGGCTATACGGCTGGAATGCATGCAGCTCTGGCGTGACGCTTTCCACGATCCGGAAGAATATGTCCAGACTTATTTCTCGAAGATATATCGAAGTGAGGACAATGTCTGCATCAAGAGCGGCGGGCGTGTCGTTGCGGCGCTGCAGACAATTCCGTTCAGTCTCTCTTGCAGGGGCATGCAACTTCCGACGTCTTACGTAAGCGGAGTGGCTGTGAAAGATGAATTCCGAGGCCAGAACATCGGCACTGAGCTGATGCATCAGGCCCATTTCAATATGTTCAATAACGGGACGGTGTTCGCCGTGCTTATCCCGGCCGAACCCTGGCTGCGGGAGTGGTACGGCAATCTCGGTTATGTCAGCTGCATCCACTGCATTGAGCCTCCGGCAGGCTCGCAGGACATGAGCTATGAAGAATGGACGGCAATGCGCCGCTCCTGCGGCTGCACCCTGCTCCCCGGCCGTGAGTGGTTCGCCGTCGCGCAGGAGGAGTTGAGGCGGAGCATGGAACTTTCGCGGGATGGGATTGCGGAAAATGTTCCCATGGAAGGACAGGAGGAGTTGCATCTGGGTAGCGGTTGGGGACCGGCTCCCGTGCAGGGGATGCTGCGCGTGACAGACGCTCTTCGCGCCCTGGAACTCTACGCTGGCCTGCACCCCGACGCCCGCATGAAACTCCGCGTCACAGGCGACGAAGACATCCCCTCCAACAACACTTATTACACAATTTCCGCCGGCCGCGTAATCCAGTCCGAAGAGCCCGTCGAAGCCGCCGCGAAAATCACCCTCGCCGACCTCGCCACCCTCATCTTCTCCGATCAGGACCCCACAATGACCATGATGCTCAACTGATGAGCCTTCGCAGATTCATATTTGGATTAGCGCGTGTTTTCTAAAGCGCTGACTATCTGACATAAGCCAAAACTCCTCCATATCATTTTGAGGGGTAGGACTTTACGTAAATATGTAAGAGTTAACTGCTTGCACAACACGGCCGACACGGCTGCGGCAGCAATGCCTTACCATGTTGCCTTGCGGCATTCTGCCGACACGCAGTTGCTCTACTGCGGTAGGTCGGTCGAAATCAAGCAGACCTACCGCAAAAACGGCCCAAAATGCGGTAGGTCGTCCCATTATTGACAGACCTACCGCACCTGCGGACAAGATCCTTCGCTTCGCTCAGGATGACACGGGCTTCGCTCTGGAAGACATTGACCCACTATGATGCTGTACTGACGAGGCGTTCTAGTGCGGTTATGGGTCCAAAATCTTGCAGTATAACAGCAAAATCGGCCCTATTTGCAGTTATAGGTCCAGAAAGTTGCAGTATAACCGCATCTGAACAACAGATGCGCAGGAAAGAAGGGTCTGAGTGGGGCTGGCCGCCCACGGCTGCAGAGTGGGAGGGACCCTACGAATGCGAGTTCTGCGAAGCAGGACGAAGCAGGCGTTGGGAGGGATTGGAGTGAGCGAAGCTCACGGAACCCCCGAAGACCCTTCTTTCCGTCAGCACCTGCGCTATCGCAGGATGGCGCGCAGTGCTTCGGCGTGGTTGCCGGGGAGGATGATGTGGTGGTTGCCGATGGGGGTGGTGAGGAAGTAGGGGGCAATGCCAGCAGCGCGGAGGATGACCTGGGTGCGGCAGAGCTGACCTTCATAGCTGTTGCGCTCGAGGGTGGCGGCAGCGATGAAGGCTTTTGTAAAGTCCGGGGAGAGCTTGAATATTGTGGCGTCTCCCACGGGCAGTTCGCCGTGGACGGCGACGCCGAAGCCAGACTCGAAATGAGTGTCATAGACCCAGCTGCGCGTCATAGACAGCGGCACGGTGCAGTGCGCGAAGAGCAGCCTGTCGCCGTCGACCGACGACAGATTTGCCTGGAAGCCGCTCTGGCCGCAGATCTTGCGGGCGATTGCCATGGAAATCATCGCAGGAATGTCTCCTTCGCAAGTGGCCGTATACCCTTGGAAATTCAGCAGAGCTAGCGAAAGACAGCCGGTGTTGTGGACTGCGCCCAGCAGGTCGAAGCAGCGGATTGTAAGGCCGTCCAGGCGGTACTTTGCAATTATGCGCAACAGTGCGCCGTAGATGTCGAGAGAGCCACCAAGGTCCTGCTCCGGGATGGGATTGCCGAATTTCGGCTTGTTGAGCGGCGGTACGTCTACGACGGGATGGCTGTGCATGGCGATCTCGGCGAGCAGCTCGTCCATGCCGATGTCGACTAGTTCCACTCCCAGCACTGAGCGCGCGAGATCGTAATCGACGTTGCTGGAGATGAGCCAGTCGGAGGGGCGGCCTATGACTCCGAGGCGGCTGCCGGCCAGGATGCGGCCGGGGGATACGCGGCGAGTCAGGTCGCCCTCTGCCGCTTCGCCAGATTTGCCTCCCTGAAGGTCGCCATCTCTCGCTTCGCTCGGGTCTTCGCTTCGCTCAGGATGACAGGCGCGCTCAGGATGACACGCAATCCTGCTGGCGATATACTGAGGGCTGCCGTGGAGGATTTCGCCGCGGATGCCGTAGAGATTCAGGAAGGACAGGATCTCCATGCTGGCGGCCAGTGAATTGCTCTTGCCGCTTGTGAGCAGGCGCACAGGCTCAGGAATGACGGGCTTGCCGCCATCCTTGCAGAATATCTCCTTGAAAAGGCCTTCGGTGCCGCCGGTACGCACATAAATCAGTTCGCCGGGGCCGGTCCCGTATGATGAGAAATCGCGGCCGGCCACGTCGAAACTGCAGCCAAGAGCTGTTTCGATGTCCCTGATGAAAGGTTCCCGGAGGACATCTTCACACATCTCCGAATGGAGCCCTGAAGTAAGATAGAACAGTCTCGGCATAAGCATGACAATTAGTTAGAACACCCAACTATCCCACATTGTGATTTGAATATTCATAACAGCTTTCCAGGCCTTTTGATCGGAACACTTGGAATCAATTACCGCTTTTATATCAAAGTGGCAACCGTCAAAGGCATGCTGACCGCAATAGTAAGGCGGAATTTGACCGTGGAAATACACATCTGTAAGATATTTTTCGTTACGGAACGTATAATCACCGATATGGTTGACAGATTTCGGCAGAACGATGGTTTGCAGCTGATACTTGAACTGAGCGTCTGTCAACGGCTGTCCGTCCATGTCGACTACATCAAACAGATGGTCAGAGAGCTTCTTGAGACCCCAGTCATCTGGCATGACAACCTGTTTCTCAGTAGAGCCCAGGGTGTATGCAACAACAACGGAGTCAACGCACAGATATCTTCGGTTGGGCGTAACCCTTACGGCTCCATCTTTGTGGTTCACTTCAGGCCCCATAAAAGCTATCAGATTATAGCAGTGAGCGAAAGATTTCTCACCAATC